>NZ_JAJVKW010000006.1:336206-672412 GCF_024198255.1 Myxococcus guangdongensis | reverse complement strand
CATCCTCCCCGTCCCTCGCACCGGGCCGCTCCCGCTCTCCTTCGCCCAGCAGCGCCTCTGGTTCATCGACCAGCTCCAGCCCGGCTCCGCCACCTACAACATGCCTTCCTTCGTGCGCCTCTCCGGCCTGCTCGATGCGAAGGCCCTCCAGCTCAGCTTCGACGCCCTCGTCTCCCGTCACGAGGCGCTGCGCACGACCTTCTTCGAGCACGACGGTCAGCCCTTCCAGCGCGTCAGTCCGAATGGAGAGCTACCGCTGACACAGGTCGACCTGCGCGGACTCGACGAAGAGTCCTCGCGCACGGAGATCCAGCGGAGGTTGCGCGAGGAGTACCAGCGGCCCTTCGACCTCTCCACGGGTCCGCTCATCCGCGCTCAGCTCCTGGAGCTCAGCGACACCGAGCACGTCCTCGCCCTCAACATGCACCACATCGTCTCCGACGGTTGGTCCATGGGGGTCCTCATCCAGGAGGTCGCTGCCCTCTACGACGCCTTCTCACACGGCAGGCCGTCCCCCCTCGCCCCTCTCTCCATCCAGTACGCCGACTTCTCCGTCTGGCAGCGCTCCTGGCTCCAGGGCCCTGTCCTCGACGCTCAAATCGACTACTG
Source organism: Myxococcus guangdongensis (assembly GCF_024198255.1). NCBI lineage: Bacteria > Pseudomonadati > Myxococcota > Myxococcia > Myxococcales > Myxococcaceae > Myxococcus > Myxococcus guangdongensis. Next base: position 671,803 of record NZ_JAJVKW010000006.1, on the reverse strand, counting down.
GCGCCGCCAGCTCACGGGCATCCAGCCCCTGGCGATGCCCATCGACAAGGCCCGGCCTCCGCTCCAGACCTTCCGAGGCACCACGCTCCCGGTCTTCATTCCGCAGGCCGTCACCGCGAAGCTCAAGGCGCTCTGCCAGCGTGAAGGCTCCACGCCCTTCATGGCGCTGCTCGCGGCGTGGCAGTTGCTGCTCTCGCGGCACAGCGGACAGGACGACATCGCCGTCGGCTCACCCATCGCCGGTCGTCATCGCTCCGAGGTCGAAGGCCTCATCGGCTTCTTCGTCAACACGCTCGTCTTCCGTGCCCGCATCGCTCCGCGCGCTTCCTTCGTCGAGCTGTTGCGTCAGGTGCGTGAAACCGCGCTCGGCGCCTACGCGCACCAGGACATCCCCTTCGAGCGGCTCGTCGAGGAGCTGCATCCCGCGCGCGATTTGAGCCGCAGCCCCCTGTTCCAGGCCCTCTTCGTCCTCCAGAACACCCCCGAGTCCTCCATCCAGAAGACCGAGCTGACGCTGAGCCCTGTCGACGTGGGCTCCGTGGTCGCCACCGCCAAGTTCGAGCTCCAGCTGAACCTGACGGAGACCCCGGACGGCGTCTTCGGAGGACTCGGCTACAACACGGACCTGTTCGAGCGCGCCACCATCGAGCGACTGGCCCGGCACTTCGAGCAGCTCGTCGAAGCCATCACCCAGAGCCCCGAGACCGCGCTCTCCGAGCACGTCATGCTCACGGAGGACGAGCGCCGCGACGTCCTCGGCACCTGGGCCCTGGCGCCCGCGCGAGTGTCCACGGACTCCACGCTCCCGGAGGTCTTCGCCCGCGTCGTGGCACGGACTCCCGACGCCGCCGCGCTCATCCACGGCGACACGAGCCTCACCTACCGACAGCTCGACGAGCGCTCGAACCAGCTCGCCCGACACCTGCGCTCGCTCGGAATCTCCACGGACTCCCGCGTCGCGCTCGCCCTCGAGCGTTCGCCCGAGCTCGTCATCACCCTGGTCGCCATCCTCAAGGCCGGCGCCGCCTACGTCCCGCTCGACACGTCCTATCCGCGTGAGCGCCTGGTCTCCATGCTCGAGGACTCGCGGCCCGGAGTCCTCGTCACCACAAAGACGCTGCTCTCCCACCTGCCGATGGAGGGCCTCACCACGGTCCTCCTGGATGAGGTCTCGCTGGCGGCCCAGTCCACCGAGCCCGTGCCACACGCCGCCCTCCCGGAGTCGCTCGCGTACGTCGACTTCACCTCCGGCTCCACGGGCAGGCCCAAGGGCGTCGGCAGCACCCATCGCAACGTCATCCGCACGCTCATCGGCACCGACTACACGCGGTTCGGTCCCGAGCAGACACACCTGCTGCTCGCCCCCATCTCCTTCGACGCCTCGACGTTCGAAATCTGGGGCGCGCTCCTCCACGGCGCGCGACTGGTCATCCTCCCGCCACAGGCGCCCTCGCTCGACGAGCTCTTCCAGACCATCGCTCGCCACGGCGTCACGACGCTCTGGGCCACCAGCGGTCTGTTCTCGCAGCTCGTTGAGGCCCGCCTGCCCGCGCCCGCGTCGCTCCAGCGCGTCCTCACGGGCGGCGACGTCGTCTCGCCCCTCCACGTCCGCCGCGCGCTGACGGAGTGGGGCGTGCCCGTGGGCCACGCCTACGGCCCCACGGAGACGACGGTCTTCGCCACCGTGTTCACCGTCCAGGGTGTGGGGGACATCGGGTCCACGTTGCCCATCGGCCGCCCCATCGCCGGCACACACGTCCGGGTCCTGGATGCGACCCTCCAGCCTGTCCCCGTCGGTGTCACGGGCGAGCTGTTCATCGGCGGTGACGGCCTCGCTCGGGGCTACGTCGGCCAGCCTTCGCTCACCGCGGAGCGCTTCATCCCCGACCCGTTCTCTTCCGAGCCCGGCGCGCGCCTCTACCGCACCGGCGACCTCGTCCGCTGGCGGCACGACGGCCTGCTGGACTTCGTCGGCCGCGCGGATGCGCAGGTCAAGGTCCGAGGCTTCCGCATCGAGCTGTCCGAGGTCGAGTCCGCGCTGCTCGCGCATCCCGCCATTCGGGAGGCCGTGGCCATCGCCCGCGAGGACGTCCCTGGTGACAAGCGCCTCGTCGGCTACTTCGTCGGCGATGACGTGGACACGACGTCGCTGCGCGCATTCCTCAAGCAGCGGCTGCCCGAGTTCATGGTGCCGTCGTCCCTGCTGCGGCTCGACGCGCTCCCGCTCACCGCGAACGCGAAGCTGGACCGCAAGGCGCTGCCGGCTCCCGAGTCCGTCCTCGGCGCTCCGTCCGAGACGTACGTCGCGCCGCGCACGCCCACCGAGGAGCTGCTCGCGTCCATCTGGGCGGACGTCCTCCGAGTCCCCCAGGTCGGCATCTCGGATGACTTCTTCGAGCTGGGTGGTCACTCCCTGCTCGCCATCCGCCTGATGGCGCGGATTCGCGAGCGGACGGGCATCGCGCTTCCCGTCACGGCGCTCTTCCAGGGCTCCAGCATCGAGCGACTGGCCTCCGTGCTCGAGCAGCAGCAGGCCGGCGTGCGCGCCCTGCCGAACCTCGTGCGACTCGACGCGGGCACGTCCACCGAGCGCCCCCTGTTCCTCGTCCACGGCGGCGGCGGCAGCGCGCTGGGCTACACGGAGCTGGTGCGCAGGCTCACGCCGAGCCGTCCCATCCATGGCTTCTCCGCCAGCGGGCTCGACGGCGGAGAGCTGCCTCCGGCCTCGGTCGAGGTCCTCGCGCGCGACTACCTGTCGCAGCTTCGCGTCGTGCAGCCCAAGGGGCCGTACCTGCTCGCGGGCTGGTCCTTCGGCGGGCTCGTCGCGCACGAGATGGCGCGGCGACTCCAGGCGCAGGGTGAGCAGGTGGAGATGTTGGTCCTGGTCGACAGCCACGCGCCTCGGCCGGAGCCGCGCCCCGCACCCGAGGCGCTCACGCAGCTGGTCTCCTTCGCGCACATCCTGGGACTGCCGTGGCGGGAGCTGTCCGTGGACTGGGAGCGGCTGACGCGGCTCGAGGGGCGTGAGCGACTGGCGTACCTGCTGGAGCAGGCGCGCATCGTGGCACCGGGCCTGGACCTGGACGTCGACACGGCGGAGCGGCTCTTCGCCCTCTATCAGCGGATGAGCGCCGCGCAGCGGGCCTACGTCCCCACGGGCGCGCCGTACGAAGGGCCCAGCGTGCTCATCCGGGCCAGCACGCCGCCCGAGGGCGTCACGGCGACACCGGACCTCGGCTGGGGTGCGTGGCTCGCGACGGCGCCCACGGTGCACGAAGTCCCAGGAGACCACTACACGATGCTGCGCGCGCCGCATGTCGACACGCTCGCCGCGTTGTTCGCGCAGCTGCTCGCCGCGCTGAAGCGGGACGCGGCCTGACGTCTCCGGTCAGGGATGACACGGCGGAATAAGCGCGGCGTATCTGGGTTTCCAGGTCCGCCGCGCGAACACACCCGCCACCCTGTCACGGAGCCCGCGTGAAGCTGTCTCTCCTGCTGCTCTCCTGTCTCGTGTCCCTGTCCGCCTTCGCGCAAGCAACGGCCAAGGACACCACCGCTGCCCGTCAGCAGATCACCGCCGTGGTCGACGACTTCCGCGACGCCATCCTCCAGAAGGACAAGAAGAAGTTCCTCGGCTTGTTCCTGCGCGAGGACATCACCTGGCAGTCCGTCGACGGCGACGAGCTCATGAAGCGCCGTCTCCAGAAGAACCCCAAGGCGACCCGAATCAATCCGACGGAACGCGAGACTCCGACGCAGTTCATCAACGGAATCGTGGCGAACAAGGGGCGGAGCGAGGAGAAGTTCATGAACGTCCGCATCGATACGGACGGCACCATCGCCTCGGTCACCTTCGAGTTCACCTTCCACTCCGATGACCGCGTCATCAACCGAGGCCAGGAGAGCTGGCACCTGGTGAACACGGACTCGGGCTGGAAGATCGCCTCCGTCATCTGGTCCAACAACTAGGATGGCGGACACACCCTATGTCGCCTGAGCCTGGAGACACCCAACCCTGCATCCTCTGCGAGAGCATGGACGCACTCCGCCCGTCCGTGATGATGAGCCAATTGCCGTTCCCTTATCCCAAGGAGGGAGAGTTCACGCGCTTCCGCGAAGCGCGCATGCACCTCGACTGTCTGGAGCGATGGGAGGACCGAGTTCACTTCTCGCGAGCCTGCTATGACCTCGCCCAAGTGGGAACCCGGGGCATTACTCGCCTCCGGCTGATGGAGGGTGGAGACTGGCTCATCCACCCCTACTTCTGTCGGCGGCAGAAGACCTTCTTCGTCGTGATGCAGCTCGCGGACTGGCCGATACATCGACGCTATCCATGGGGCACCTGGCCCGAGGAGCTCATCCACGATACGTGGCAGGATTTCGAGGGTGAAGCAGGTGTCACGCTGAAGCGGGTGATCGCCGAGGTCCTCCACCGAGCGCCCGACCTGAAGGCTTTGGAGGAGATCCAGCGCGAAGTTGCTCGACGTTTTGTCGTGGACGGCTGCTACCAGGTGGCTCGAGACCTTCGAAACGACGAGCGATACCCCTTCCTGACAGCCCTCTCCGAGGACGAGCAGCACATCCTGGATGAGTATCTCGCCTTGCGGCTTGCCCGCGGACGCGCTCACTCGGTCGAGCTTCTGCTGGTGAGCTGGATGCGATTCTCGGCAACCATTGGCAGCACCCGGTGCATCCCCGAAGAATTCGCCGAGTACCTGTACCGGCGCGACGCATTGGAAGAAGCCGTGCAAGAGCTCCCTTCGCCCCTCGCGAAGAAACTCGAGACCGTCCTCTCGGAAGCAGACGAGCAGTACCGGAGCGCCACCATCGATGATGGAGGACGCACCTTCAACAAGTCGGGCCTCGTGGACGCCGATTGGTGGTGGCGACGGCGCCCTACCTCAGGCCCCCTCAGTGACATGATCGACAAGAGGCTCCGACATCAGGAAGCCCCTGAAGAGCAAGAGTGACAGGAAGCCTCCCGGCAGCGGCACCTCACCACGTCCAACGCGTCCTCCCGCCTCGGGGCTGCTATCCTCTCGCACGTCGTCGGATTCGCGGGAGCCCGCATCGTGAATGTCAGCATCGAGGACCTGCGTCAGCGCGCGCGGCGGCGGCTGCCCCGGACCGTCTTCGACTACGTCGAGGGCGCCTCGGACGACGGCTTCACCGCCGACGCGAATCGACGGAGCTTCGAGCGCTACCTCTTCCGCGCGCGCTCGCTCGTGGACGTGAGCGTCATCGACCACTCCGTCTCGCTCCTGGGAGAGCGGCTCGCCACACCCATCATCCTCGGCCCCACGGGGCTCGCGGGCCTGCTCGCGCCACGAGGAGAAGAGCTGGCCGCCCGGGCCGCCGCGAGCAGAGGCGCCGTCTTCACGCTCAGCACCATGTCCATCGGGACGATTGAAGAGGTCGCCGCCGCGTCCTCCGCGCCCCTCTGGTTCCAGCTCTATGTCTGGAAGGACCGGGGCGTCACCCGCGCCCTCGTGGACCGCGCGAAGGCCGCGGGCTACCGCGCGCTGTGCCTCACCGTGGACGTGCCCGTCATGGGCAACCGCGAGCAGGACCGCCGCAACGGCTTCACCGTCCCTCCGCGCCTGCACTTCTCCAACGTGATGGACGTGCTGCGCCACTTGGGCTGGGTGCTGCGCATGACGTCCAGCCCGCGCGCCACCTTCGGCAACTTCGTGGACCACCCCGCGCTCACCCAGGCGAACGCCGTGGGCGTCGCGCGCTTCACCAACAGCCAGTTCGACCCCGCGGTGACGTGGAAGGACGTCGAGTGGCTGCGCTCCATCTGGCCCGGCCCCCTGGTGCTCAAGGGCATCTCGTGCGCGGAGGACGCGCGCAAGGCCGTGTCGCACGGAGTCGAGGCGCTCGTCGTGTCGAACCACGGCGGACGACAGCTCGACTTCCTCCCCGCCGCCATCGACGTACTGCCCGAAGTGGTGGACGCCGTGGAGGGGCGCTCCGAGGTCATCCTCGATGGCGGCATCCGCCGGGGCTCGGACATCGTGAAGGCCGTCGCCCTGGGGGCACGCGCCTGCATGGTGGGCCGCCCCTTCCTCTACGGCCTGGCCGCGAAGGGACAAGCCGGCGTGGAGCAGGCGTTGGACATCCTCACCTCCGAGGTCGACCGCACGCTCGCGCTGCTGGGTCGCCCGCAGCTCTCGGAGCTGGACCGCTCGGCGCTGCGACTCGATGCCCCCGCGTCCCTGGAACGCGCAACGACGTCCCCCCACCTGGGGCCACATGCCCTCCCGCGACGCGCGGGCGGGGCTCACGAGTCGTGAGTCGGACCACGGGTTGACGGCTCGCGGTATCAACCGTTAGCTTGCGCTTCGTGCTGATGCCTTCCACCTCGATGGCCGCGCCGTTCCGCCGCTGCTGTCAGGGGTGTGCCTGTCGTGCCCGCTCGGGCCTGGGCTGTTGAAGCGCGCGCCGGACGCTCCCTGAGTCCCCGCCGTGCCTCGCCCAGCGCCACCTCGTCTCCGAGGTCCGACGCTCTCTCGCTCCGCTCACCGCCCCACCCTCTTCGTCGCTCCTCCATGCGCCTCGCCTTCCTCCAGTCCCTCGCGATGCCGCCGGCCCTCCATCGGGCCCCTGCATGCGCGGGCGCTGACGTGAAGGCCGCCTGTCGCTGTCTGGCGTGTGCGTGCGTGGTGTGTCCGCCTCCGGGCGGCCCACGAGCCTCGAGGAGTGGATAGCCGTTCCATCCCCCTCACCTGCTCGCGCGGCCCGCCCTCGAAAGAGGCGCGGGCCTTTTGTTTTCTCCCCTGGAGTCCACCGTGTCTTCCGTGCAGTCCACCTCACCCGAAGTCCCCACGCTGCTCTCGGAGGCGACCGCCCTCGAGGCCGCCTCCGCGCAGACGCTGCTCGAATGGGTGGAGCAGCGGCTCGGCTCCCGCGCCGCCATCGCCTCCAGCTTCGGCGCCGAGGACATGGTCCTCATCGACCTGGCGCGCAGGCACGCGCCGGGTGTGCGCGTCTTCACGCTCGACACCGGGCGGCTTCCTCCCGAGACGTACGAGCTCATCGAGGTCGTCCGCAAGCGCTACGGCCTCCAGGTGGAGACGTACTTCCCCGAGCGCGCCCAGGTGGAGGCGCTCGAGTCCGCGCGCGGCTACTTCTCCTTCCGCCAGGACCTCGCCGCGCGCAAGGAGTGCTGCGCCATCCGCAAGGTCGCGCCCCTGCGTCGCGCGCTGGATGGCCGGGCGGCGTGGTTGACGGGGCTGCGCCGGGAGCAATCCCTCAACCGCACGGAGGTCTCCGTCGTCGAGTTCGACGCGACGCACGGCGGACTGCTCAAGCTCAACCCCCTGGCGGCGTGGAGCCGGCAGCAGGTCTGGGCCTACATCCAGGCGAACGGCGTTCCCTACAACGCGCTCCATGACCGGGGCTACCCCTCCATCGGCTGCGCGCCCTGCACCCGCGCCGTGAAGCCGTACGAAGACGAGCGCGCGGGCCGCTGGTGGTGGGAGGCGCGCGAGCACAGCGAATGCGGCCTCCACCCCGTCCGATGAACCGAGGCCACACCATGACGACCGCCATCCCTGTCGACTATCCCATCTGCCTCCGCTTGGAGGGCCGCCGCGTCCTGCTCGTCGGAGGTGGCCCCGTCGCCGAGGGCCGCGCCCTGGCCCTCCTCGATGCAGGCGCACACCTCCAGCTCATCGCCCCCACCCTCACGGACACGCTCGCGAAGCTGGCCAAGGAAGGCCGGCTGGACTGGGTGTCTCGCGCCTATCAAGACGGAGACACCCAGGGCCACGTGCTGGTGCTGACGGCCACCGATGACGCCTCGGTGAACCAGCGCATCGCCACCGAGGCGCGAGCGCGAGGGCTCTGGGTCAACACCGCGGACGAGCCGGAGCTGTGTGACTTCACGCTGCCCTCGGTGGAGCGCCGCGGCCCCATCACCGTGGCCGTCTCCACCGCGGGTCAGGCCCCCGCGCTGGCGAGGCACCTGCGCCGCGCGCTCGCCTCGCACATCGCGCCCCACCACGTGTTGCTCGCGAGGCTGAGCGGGTGGCTGAGGCGACAGCTGCCCAGGGGTCCTCGTCGCCAGCGGTTGCTCAAGCGACTGGCGGAGGGCGACCTGGGCGTGTTGCTCGCGCGGGGTGAGCAGGCGAGGGCCTTCGCCCGGCTGCGCACGGAATTGGAGTACTGGAAGTCCTCGGGGGAACCCACATGAAAGAGTCGTCGAGAGGTCGCGTGTACCTGGTGGGCGCGGGCCCAGGAGACCCGGAGCTGCTCACGCTGCGTGCCGCGCGCCTGCTGCGGGAGGCGGACACGGTGGTGCATGACCGGCTCATCCACCCGGGCGTCCTGGAGCACGCGCGGCCACATGCGCGGCTCATCTACGTGGGCAAGGAGGGCGGAGGCGACTCCGTCCAACAGGAGGACATCCACGCGGTGCTCATCGCACAGGCCCGGCTGGGTCGCACCGTGGTGCGGCTCAAGGGCGGAGACCCGTTCGTCTTCGGGCGAGGCGCGGAGGAGGCGCTCGCGCTAGAGGCCGCGGGCATCCCCTACGAGGTGGTGCCCGGCCTCTCCGCGGGCATCGCCGTCCCCGCCTCCGCGGCCATCCCCGTCACCCATCGGGACCTGTCCGGGGAGGTGACGTTCGCCACCGCCTTCCGCGCGGGGGGGGCTCCGGATTGGTCCTTCCTCGCGCGGGCCCAGACGCTGGTGCTGTTCATGGCCGGGCAGCGCGTGGAGGAGACGACGGCGGCGCTCATCTCCGCGGGGCGCGCGGCGACGACTCCCGCCGCGATGGTGGAGGCAGGCACCTGGGAGCACCAGCGCGTGGTGGAGGGCACGCTGGGTGACGTGGGCCGACAGGCTCGGCAAGCGGGCCTCGGCTCCCCGGCGCTCCTGGTCGTGGGCGAGGTGGTGTCGCTGCGCGCGCGGCTGGCCTCGCTCACCGCGCGCCGGGATTCGACACCAGAGCAGCCCCTTCCTCGTAGAGCGGAGGCCGGACATGACTGACACGACACACGCTCGCGCCACACACCTGGAGGAGCTGGAGGCCGAGAGCATCCACATCCTCCGGGAGACGGTGGCCGAGTTCGCCAACCCGGTGATGCTCTACAGCATCGGCAAGGACTCGCAGGTGTTGCTGCACCTGGCGCGCAAGGCCTTCCATCCCGCGCCCCTGCCCTTCCCCCTGCTGCACGTGGACACCACGTGGAAGTTCCGGGACATGTACACGTTCCGGGACAGCTTCGTGGCGCGGCACGGGCTGAAGCTCCTGGTGCACCAGAACCGCAAGGCGCTCGCCGAGGGCATCAACCCGTTCGACCACGGCAGTCAGAAGTACACGCACGCGATGAAGACGCAGGCGCTGCTGGAGGCGCTCGCGCAGCACGGCTTCGATGCGGCCTTCGGTGGAGCGCGCCGCGACGAGGAGAAGTCCCGCGCCAAGGAGCGCGTGTTCTCGTTCCGGGACAAGCATGGCCAGTGGGACCCGCGCCGTCAGCGGCCGGAGCTGTGGAACCTCTTCAACGGCCGCGTCGACGCGGGCGAGAGCATGCGCGTCTTCCCCCTGTCCAACTGGACGGAGCTGGACGTGTGGCACTACGTCCTGCGCGAGCGGATCCCCGTGGTGCCGCTCTACTTCGCCGCCGAGCGGCCCGTCATCGAGCGCAACGGCACCCTGCTGATGGTGGACGACGAGCGCATGCGCCTGCGTCCCGGCGAGAAGCCCACGCCGCGCAAGGTGCGCTTCAGGACGCTCGGTTGCTACCCGCTCAGCGGCGCCATCGAGTCCTCCGCCACCACCGTGGAGGCCGTCATCCACGAGATGGTCCACGCCCGACAGTCCGAGCGCCAGGGCCGGCTCATCGACCACGACGAAGAAGGCTCCATGGAGCTGAAGAAGCGCGAGGGGTACTTCTGATGGACACCGCACTCCAGGCTCCACTCCAACCCGACCTCCAGCGTCTGCTCGACGAGCACGCCCACCGTTCCCTGCTGCGACTCGCGGTGGTGGGCTCGGTGGATGATGGGAAGTCCACGCTCATCGGCCGGCTCTTGTATGAGTGCGATGGGCTGTTCGAGGACCAGATCTCCGCCGTGCGCAAGGCCAGCGCGAAGCGGGCCGCGGCCGCGCGCACCGAGGCTTTGGCCCAGGGTCTCAAGGCCGCCGCCGGCGGGGGCGAGGAGGAGGAGCTGGACTTCTCCCTCTTCACCGATGGCCTGCGCGCCGAGCGTGAGCAGGGCATCACCATCGACGTCGCCTACCGCTACCTGTCCACGGCGCGTCGGAAGATCATCATTGCGGACACGCCGGGACACCTGCAGTACACGCGCAACATGGCCACGGGGGCCTCCACCGCGGACGCGGGGGTCATCCTGGTGGACGCGCGCCTGGGCGTGCTGCCGCAGACGCGGCGTCATGCGTACATCGCCTCGCTCCTGGGCATCCCCTACCTCGCGGTGGCGGTGAACAAGATGGACCTGGTGGGCTACGAGCGCGCCACCTTCGAGCGCATCGGCAGCGAGCTGGCGGACTTCGCGCGCACGCTGGGTTTCGAGGGGGTAAGACTGTTCCCCGTCAGCGCGAGCCGGGGCGACAACATCACCCGCCCCAGCGCGCACACGCCCTGGCACGAGGGCGGCACGCTGCTGAGCTGGCTGGAGTCCCTGCCCCATCAGCGCCGGTTGGATGGCGCGCCGTTCCGCTTCCCCGTGCAGTACGTGATTCGACCGCACCAGGACTATCGGGGGCTGGCGGGTCAGGTCGCCTCGGGCACGGTGCGCGTGGGCGACGAGGTGCAGGTGCTCCCCTCGGGGCGCAGGACACGGGTGGAGGCCATCGACACGTTCGATGGTCCACGGGCGGAAGCCTCTGCGACCGCGTCCATCACGCTGCGCCTCTCGGACGACGTGGACGCGAGCCGGGGTGACGTGCTCTCCCACGTGGACCAGCCGCCGCTCTCCCTGCAGCACCTGGACGCCATGCTGGTGTGGTTCGGCGAGCAGCCGCTGGATGCGACGCGCCGCTACCTGGTGAAGCAGGGCACCCGCACCACGCCCGTGCAGGTCGAGCGCGTGCTGTGGCGCAAGGAGTTGGAGGACCTGTCGGAGGCCCCCGCGGAGACGCTCGCGCTCAACGACATCGGCCGCGTGCGACTGGTGTGCCGCCGCCCGCTCCTGTGCGACGCGTACCAGGAGAACCGCCGCACGGGCGCCTTCATCGTCATCGACGCCCTCACCCACGACACGGTGGGCGCGGGGATGGTGCTGGGACGGGCCGAGTCCGCGTCTCGCACGGACACGTCGCTCGTGTCCCAAGGCGAGCGTGAACAGCGACTGGGGCAGGCTGGCGCCATCGTCCTGCTCCCCGCGACACCGGCGGCCGTCGAGCGCGCCTTCGCGCTGGAGCGCAGGCTGTTCGACCTCGGGCGCGTGGTGGCGACCGTCGCGGGTGACGTGGAGGTCGCGCTCGCCCTGTCACGCGCGGGGCTGGTGGCGCTGGTCCACGCGGACGCGCCCCTGCTTCGCCGTGCGCTGCGCGAGGAGGCCCTGGAGGCACGGACCCGGTGGTGGGAGTTGGACGACACCGAGACACTGGAGCAATGGGTGGCGAACCTGACGTCGGAGGCCGGGACATGAGCGTCTCGTCTCCAGAGAGCCTGACTTCGACACCGCCCTTCCTCGACGCGCTGCTCGGCGCGGAGCGGGGCACGCAGCTGCTCCAGCTGGTGGAGGGCCTGGATGCCTCGGCCCTTCATTGGTTGAGTGGTTACGCGGCGGGGCTCGCGACACGTGCGGCCAGCGTGCAGCCCGTGACATCCGTGGCGCCGCCGGCGGAGACCTCCGCCACACCGCTCACCATCGTCTATGGGACGCAGACGGGGAACAGCCGCCTGCTCGCCGAGCGCTTCAAGCAGCAGACAGAGCGCGCCGGGTTGCCGGTGCGGCTCGTGAGAGCCAGCGAGTATCCGGTGCGAGAGCTCGCCCGCGAGAAGTGGCTCGTCGTGGTCATCAGCACGCAAGGCGACGGAGATCCGCCCGACGACGCGCGTGGATTCTGCGAGCACCTGCTGGGCAAGCGGGCGCCCCGGCTGGAAGGGCTGCGCTACGCGGTGCTCGGGCTGGGTGACTCCAGCTACCCGAAGTTCTGCGAGGTGGGGCGACAGCTCGACGAGCGACTGGCGGAGCTGGGCGCATCACGACTGGTGGCGCGCGCGGACTGCGACCTGGACTTCGAGCCCGTGGCCTCCGGCTGGCTGGACCAGACCCTGGAACGCGCGCGGGAAGCGCTGGAGCCCCGTACGCCCGTCGTCGCCACCATCGTCCCCTTGCGAGGTGTGCCGACCGCCCCCGTCGTCGTCAGCAAGCAGACCCCGTTCACCGCGCCGGTGCTGGCCAACCAGCGAATCACGGGGAGTGGCGCGCTCAAGGACGTCCGCCACGTGGAGCTGTCACTGGAGGGCTCGGGGCTCGAGTACACACCGGGCGACGCGCTCGGCGTGTGGGCCGCCAATCCTCCCGAGTTGGTGGAGACGGTGCTGTCCACGCTGCGCCTCGACGCCTCCGAGCCGGTGACGCGTGACGGGAAGACCCAGCCGCTCGGCCACTGGCTGACGGAGGAGCTGGAGCTGACGCGGCTGAGCCGTCCGTTCCTGGAGCGGCAGGCCGCCCTCGGTGGCAGCGAGGGGCTCATCGCAGTGTTGTCCCCGGGAGGCGCGGAGTCCTTCCGCGCGCTGCTCCGCTCGCACCAGGTCATCGATGTGCTCCGTCAGCACCCCGCCCCCTGGAGCGCGACGGAGCTGGTGCTCGCGCTGAGGAAGCAGACGCCCCGGCTCTACTCGATTGCGTCGAGTCCCAAGCGCGTGGGCGCGGAGGCGCACCTGACGGTGGCGGTGGTCGACTACACGGCCTTCGGCTCGCGGCATCTCGGCACCGCGTCCCACCATCTGGCCACGCGTGTGGCCGGGACGGACTCGGTCCGCGTCTTCGTCGAGCGCAACGAGCGCTTCCGGCTCCCGGAGGACGGTGCGCGGGATGTGGTGATGATTGGCCCGGGCACGGGGGTGGCGCCGTTCCGGGGCTTCGTGCAGGAGCGCGCGGAGACCGGCGCGAAGGGCCGCAACTGGCTCTTCTTCGGCGAGCAGCACTTCCGCACCCAGTTCCTGTACCAGACGGAGTGGCTGGAGGCGTTGAAGAAGAAGACGCTGCACCGGTTGTCCGTCGCCTTCTCGCGTGACACCACGGAGAAGGTCTACGTGCAACAGCGCCTGCGCGAGTCGGGCAAGGAGCTCTACGCCTGGCTGGAGGGAGGCGCGGCCCTCTACGTGTGCGGCGATGCCCAGCGCATGGCGCCGGATGTCCATCAGGCGCTCGTGGACATCGTCGTCGAGCACGGCGCTCGCAGCCGCGAGGACGCCGAGGATTGGTTGAAAACCCTGCGGGACGAGCGGCGCTACCTGCGTGACGTCTACTGAAACCCGATTGCGAGCGAAGACATGAGCCCTCAGCCCAAGCCCCTCTCCGAGGTGGAGCACATCAAGGCGAGCAGCCGTCTGTTGCGCGGCACGCTGGCGGAGAGCCTGGCCGACCCGGTGACGGGCGCCATCGCCCCCGCCGACACCAGCCTCATCAAGTTCCACGGCAGCTACCAGCAGGACGACCGGGACGCTCGGGAGGAGCGTCGGCAGCAGAAGCTGGAGCCGGACTACAGCTTCATGTTGCGCACCCGGCTGCCCGGCGGCGTGTGCACGGCCGCGCAGTGGTTGGTGATGGACGGGCTCGCCCGTGAGCACGCCAACGGGACGCTGCGCATCACCACCCGGCAGGCCTTCCAACTACACGGCATCCTCAAGGGAGACCTCAAGCCGACCATCGCGCGCATCAACGCGGCCCTCATCGACACGCTGGCCGCTTGTGGCGACGTCAACCGCAACGTGCTGTGCAATCCCAACCCGGTGGACACCCGGGTGCACGCGGTCGTCTACGACTGGGCGGTGCGCCTGTCCGAGCACCTGCTGCCCAGGACGCGCGCGTACTACGAGCTCTGGTTGGGTGAGGAGAAGGTGGCCGGTGGCGAGGAGGAGCCGCTCTACGGCGCGACGTATCTGCCGAGGAAGTTCAAGGCGGCCGTGGCGGTGCCCCCGGAGAACGACGTGGACCTCTTCGCCCACGACCTGGGCTACATCGCCATCCTCGAGGATGGCGTCCTGAAGGGCTTCAACGTCACGGTGGGCGGAGGGTTGGGGGCCACGCATGGAGACGCGAGCACCTTCCCTCGGCTCGCGGATGTCATTGGCTTCGTGGCGCCGGAGCAGATGCTGCTCGTGGCCGAGGAGGTGCTGAAGATCCACCGAGACTTCGGGGACCGGGGCAATCGCAAGCGCGCGCGGCTCAAGTACGTACTGGAGGACAAGGGCGTCGCGTGGTTCACGCAGGAGCTGGAGCGCAGGCTGGGATTCACGCTGGAGCCCGCGCGGCCCTTCACCTTCGAGCACAACGGAGATCGCTTCGGCTGGCGCGAGGGCCATGATGGGCGCTGGCACCTGACGCTTCATCTGGACAGCGGGCGCGTGGCGGACAGACCCGGGGCGCCGCACCTCACGGGTCTGCGGGAGATCGCGCGCATCCACGCGGGGGACTTCCGGCTGACGCCGAACCAGAACCTCATCATCGCGGGCATTCCCCCGGAGTCACGGGAGCGCATCGAAGCGCTCGTGCGGGCACATGGGCTGGAGAGCTTCCGGACGGCGAGCCCGCTGAGACGCAACGCGCTCGCGTGCGTGGCGCTGCCCACGTGTGGCCTGGCGATGGCGGAGGCCGAGCGCTACCTGCCGACGTTCGTGGAGCGGGTGGAGGAGCGGTTGAAGACGCACGGCCTCCAGGACGCGAACATCCTGCTGCGAATCACGGGCTGCCCGAACGGTTGCGCGCGGCCGTATCTCGCGGAGGTGGGGCTCGTGGGGAAGGCACCGGGTCGGTACAACCTGCACCTGGGTGGAGACAGTCGAGGGCAGCGGCTCAATCGGCTGTACCGGGAGAACATCGACGAGGCGACCATCCTCGACACGCTCGAACCGCTGTTCGCCGCGTATGCGCGCGAGCGGCGGTCCGGAGAGGGCTTCGGAGACTACGTGGTGCGGGCGGGACATGTGCCCGCACCCACGCCGCCGCGCGCCCCGCCCGGGTGAGGATGCCTCAGGCGCCGAACAAGCCGCGCTGGCGCGCATCCTCCAGCCGGCCTTCCAGGTAGCTCCACAGGGCGGGACACCCCGCCTGGATGGGCGGTGCGATGCGGGCCACCACGCGGGCATGACTGATGCCGTTCTCCCGCCAGCTCTGTCCTTCGTTGGACAGGTTGAGCAACACCGGCATGGCCCGGTCCACCGCGTTCGCGAAGCGGGCCGCCAGCGTCTCCCCCTGCTCGAACTCGCGCCACAGCGCGAGGAAGCGAGCACCCTGGGGCTCGGGAAGCAGGCCGAAGATCCTCTCCACGGCCCGCAACTCCGCCGCCTTGCGCTCCTTCCACCCGCCCTCCACGAAAGCGAGGGTGTCACCGGTATCGATTTCACCCACATCGTGCACGAGCAGCATCCGCACGACGTGGTCCATTTCGATTCCCGCCGGTGCGTAGGCAGACAGCGAGAGCGCCAACAAGGCCAATTGCCAACTGTGCTCCGCTGAGTTCTCGTAACGCGACAGTCCCAGCGGTTTGATCTTGCGAGTCACCCCCTTGAGCTTGTCCAGCTCCAGGATGAAGTCGATGACTCGCTGCAAGTCACCGGTTGGTGATGTCACGGAATTGTCGCTCACCCTCAATCCTCCCATGTATTCGGGGCGCTCCGAGCGCTCCACTATGTCAGCCAGATTCGCCCCCCCGCAAGCAACAGTTCCAGCGGGGACGCATCCGCTCGAAGCCCGATTGAACCCAGACATGCACGACTCCGCCACGCCTGGAATCCATGGCGAGGAGCCGAGCGTGCCCGCCCGCTCCAGGACCGTCGGAGCGCCTCGCTCGGCCGCCCCCCATTCCCTCCTGGTCCCCGAGGCTCCACCTTCGTGCGCAATCCAACGCATCCACACCCGCTCCCGCACCGTAGCTTTCCGCTATCACAACCACACCCGCATCACCTCCACGACAAAACAGACACAAACAAGCAAACACGCCCACCTCCACTTGTGAACCCGCACGAGAACCCGCCACACCCCGCAAAACAAACACAATACGAATTGACGCACCATGCCGCGCCTGTTAACCAAGACATCCCGCATTCAGCACCCGGGACCCTCCCGAGAGGACTCAATCACTACCAGTCACAAGGTCTCCCCTCGCGCCTCGCACGCGGGGACGCCACGCGCGGGCCAGGCTCGCGACATCCTTGAAAGAGAACGATGATGAGCGACATCACGATCCGACTGCCTCGCGCCCACGATGTGGCGCGGGCGCAGGCAGCGCTGCGACTCCTGGAAGGAGAGGGGCGACTGCCCACCCAGGGCGACGGCAAGGCCTCTCACGCGTGGGTGCCCCTCCCCTCGCGAGCGCAGACCTCCACCGAGGGCAACGGAGGTCTGGACGCATCCGCCGAAACCTCCCTGATCGCGCTGCTCGAGGGCCTGGACGCGCCCACCCGGGCAGTCCGGCTGCTGACGTTGTTCCCGGGAGGGCCCTCGGTCCTTCCCGCCGACGAAGCACTGGAAGAGGGCTGGCTCCGGCTGCATCTGCCCTTGCGCGTACCGCCGGGGGCGGACGTGCTCATCGACGGTCTGCGCTGCGACTGGAAGGAGGGAGCGCTGTGCCATGGAGGGCCAGCACGGCCACTCGTCTCCCATCACCAGGGGAGCGTCCCGCGTGTGCACCTGGTGTTCGAGGTGCGCGCCGAGACCGCGCTCGCGCCAAGGGTGGAGGAAGAGGCGTGCCTGCCGGATCTCCTGCTGGAGCAGGCGCGCCACCAGCCCGACGACGCCGTCGCGGTGGTGTACGGACACGAGCAGCTCACCTTCCAGGCCCTGGTGGAGCGCGCGACCGGGCTGGCGGCGCGCCTCGGCCACGCTGGCGTGGGGCCGGATGACTGCGTGGGGCTGTTCGTGGAGCCCTCGGTCGAGCTGATGGTGGGCGCGTGGGGAATCCTGTTCGCGGGCGCGGCGTATCTGCCGCTCGCCCCCGAGTATCCCGAGGAGCGGCTGCGCTTCATGCTGGAGCACAGCCGCGCCCAGGTCGTCTTCACCCAGCCACACCTCACCGCCCGGCTCGCCGAGCTGGCGCCACACGGCACCCGCATCCTCACCCTCCAGCAGGGCGCGGAGGCGCCCACACCGCGCGCCGGGCCCTCGACCAGCGCGGTGCGCCCTCCTGGGCTTGGGCCCCACCACCTGGCCTACGTCATCTACACGTCGGGCAGCACGGGAAGACCCAAGGGCGTGATGATCGAACAGCGCAGCATCGTCAGCCAGATGCGCTGGCTGTCGAGCGCGCATGGGCTGGGCGCCGACAAGGTCGTCCTCCAGAAGACCCCCATGAGCTTCGACGCTGCCCAATGGGAGCTGCTCGCCCCCTGCCGCGGCGCGCGGGTGGTCATGGGCGGGCCCGGCGTGTACCGGGAGCCCGAGCGGCTGCTGGAGCTCATCTCCACCCACCAGGTGACGACGCTCCAGTGCGTGCCCACGCTGCTGCAGGCCCTCATCGACACGGAGGGGCTCCACCGCTGCGCATCCCTCACACAGGTGTTCAGCGGCGGGGAGGCGCTCTCCAAGGGGCTGGCGCACCAGTGCCTCACCGCGCTCCCCCGATGCACGCTCGTCAACCTGTACGGCCCCACCGAGTGCACGATCAACTCATCGTCCTTCACCGTCGACCCGGCGACGCTCCAGGCGGGGCCCAACACGCTCAGCATCGGCGCGCCCGTGCACGGCACGCGCTACCACATCCTCGACGCGGGGCTTTCGCCGGTGGGCCCAGGCGAGCAGGGCGAGCTCTACATCGGCGGCATCCAGCTGGCCCGAGGCTACCTCCACCAGCCGGACCTCACCGCCCAGCGCTTCGTCGACGACCCCTTCCCTTCCGAGGAGGGCCGGGCGCGGCTCTACCGCACCGGCGACCTGGCCACCTGGAACCCGGATGGCACCGTCCAGTTCGCCGGGCGCGCGGACAACCAGGTGAAGCTCCGCGGCTTCCGCGTGGAGCTGGACGAGATCCGCCTGGCCATCGAGACCCACGACTGGGTCAAGCACGCGGCCGTCATCATCAAGGACAACCCGCACACCGGCTTCCAGAACCTCATCGCGTACCTCGAGCTCAACCCGAAGGAGGCCGCGCTGATGGACCAGGGCAACCACGGCGCCCACCATCAGTCCAAGCAGAGCAAGCTCCAGGTCAAGGCCCAGCTGTCGAACCCGGGCTGCCGTGAGCCCCGGGAGTTGTTGGGCAGACCCGTCGTCGAGCTGCCCGGCCGGGAGCCCACCGAGCGTCAGCGGCGGGAGGTCTTCGCGCGCAAGACCTACCGCTTCTTCGAGGGCGGCGCGGTCAGCGAGGCGGATGTCCTGCGGCTGCTCGGCGGGCGCGCGCCCCCGGCGCCGTCACGCGCCGTCGAGTCGCTGGACCTGCGGGCGCTGGGGGAGCTGCTGCGGTACTTCGGCCAGTTCCCCAGCGAGGAGCGGCTGCTGCCGAAGTATGCCTATGCCTCGCCCGGCGCCCTGTACGCGACCCAGCTCTACCTGGAGCTGTCTGGCTTCGGAGAGCTGCCCCCCGGCTGCTACTACTACCACCCGCTGCACCACCAGCTCGTCCTCGTCCGGCAGCGGCCCGCGTCCGACGCGCCGCGGGTGTCGCTGCACTGGCTGGGGAAGCAGCGCGCCATCGAGCCGACGTACAAGAACAACATCCAGGAGGTGCTCGAAATCGAGGCGGGCCACATGGTGGGCCTGCTCGAGGAGGTCCTCCCCCGCCACGGCCTGGGGCTGCGGGAGCTGCCCTTCACGCCAGGGACGCGCACCCTGCTCGACTGCGCCGACTCGGATGTCTACCTGGGGAGCTTCGAGCTGGTCAGCGCCGCGGACGGAGGACTCGAGGAGGCGGTCGACCTCTACGTGCAGCCGCACCCGGGCAAGGTGATGGGGCTGCCGCCAGGGCAGTACCACTACCAGCAGGGGATGCTGAAGAAGGTCTCCGACGAGCTCATCCAGAAGCGTCACGTCATCGCCATCAACCAGCAGGTGTACGAGCGGGCGAGCCTGGGCATCACCGTCGTGAGCCGGACCCAGCGGACCTGGCGTCAGTACATCGACCTGGGGCGCAAGCTGCACCAGCTGCAGGCCAACGAGCATCACCTGGGCTTCATGTCGTCGGGCTACAGCTCCCACAGCGGCCACGACCTGCCCTCCGCCCGGAGGATGGACGCACTGCTGCGCGGGCTGGGACACCCGACGGGGCCGTCGTACTTCTTCGTCGGCGGCCGGGTCAGCGAGGAGCAGCGGCTCAGCGAGGGCATGAAGGAGGACGTCGTCCACATGCAGGGGCCGGCGGAGATGATTCGCGAGGACCTGCTGCGCACCCTTCCCGACTACATGATGCCCAACCGGGTCATCGTGCTGGACGCGCTGCCGCTCACCGCCAACGGGAAGCTGGACCTCAAGGCCCTGGAGCGACGCGACGTGGAGCTCGTCGAGCGGCCCTTCGTGGCGCCCCGCACGCCGACGGAGGAGCGCGTCGCCGGGCTCTGGCGCCAGGAGATGAAGCGGGAGGCCATCTCCGTCCAGGACGACTTCTTCGAGCTGGGCGGCAACTCCCTGCTGGCCGTGGGCATCATCAACAAGCTCAACCGGCTGTTCCAGACGACGCTGCCGCTCCAGGTCCTCTTCGAGGCCTCCACCGTGGAGCAGCTCGCGCGCAAGGTCGAGGCGCGCGACGCCCAGCCCGCGTCCCGGCTGGTCCACCTGCGCGAGCGGCGCCAGCGCCGCCCCATCTACTGCTGGCCGGGGCTGGGCGGCTACACCATGAACCTCCAGCTGCTCGCCAGCCGCATGGGCACGGAGCGGCTCTTCTACGGCGTGCAGGCCCACGGCATCAACCCGGGCGAGACGCCCTACGCCACGCTCGCGCGCATGGCGCAGGAGGACCTCACCGCCATCCGCCGCATCCAGCCCCGCGGGCCCTACACGCTCTGGGGATACTCCTTCGGCGCGCGCGTCGCCTTCGAGGCGGCCTGGCAACTGGAGCAGGCCGGGGAGCAGGTGGAGCACCTGTTCCTCATCGCCCCAGGCTCCCCCAGGGTCCGCGCCAGGGACACCGCCGCCCACGGCAGCGAGCCGGGCTTCGCCAACCCCGCCTACGTGAGCATCCTGTTCTCCGTGTTCGCCGGGAGCATCACCGACCCCGCGTTGACCGAATGCCTGGAGGTCTCCCGGGACGAGGACTCCTTCGTGGGCTTCATCTGCGGCAGGCTCACCCGACTGGAGCCGGACCTGGTGCGGAGAATCATCCGCATCGTGCAGCAGACCTTCGAATTCCAGTACAGCTTCCGCGAGCTGCTGGACCGCAAGCTCCAGGCCGCCGTCACCCTCTTCAAGGCGCAGGGGGATGACTACTCCTTCATCGAGAACAGCAGCGGCTACTCCGCGCGCCCGCCCACCGTCGTCCAGTTGGAGGCGGACCACTACAGCCTGCTGCGCGAGCCGGACATCGACGAGCTGGTGCGCAGGCTCCACCACCGCCTGTGGCTCGACGAGCAGTTGGAGCACCACGCCGCCTGACGTCCACCCGCTTCCGCACGGAGCCACCATGCCTCACGTCAACATCAAGCACTTCCCCATCCCCCTCGGTCCGGCGCGCGAGGCCGAGCTGGTGGCCGCCATCACCCTGGCGGTCCAGGCCGCCTTCCGCTGCGAGCCGGGCGTCATCTCCATCGCCTTGGAGCCGGTGGAGAGGGACGTCTGGAACGAGCGCGTCTACGTCCCCGAAATCGTCCAGCGCAAGGAGCTCTTGCGCAAGGCCCCCAACTACTGACGCGGAGTCCACCATGTCATCCCTTGTCCCCAGGTCGGAGGTCCCCCTGCGCGTCAGCGAGGAGGTGCGGACCGCGCTCGAAGAAGGCCGCGCCGTGGTCGCCCTGGAATCGAACGTCATCACCCACGGGCTCGAGTACCCGCACAACGTGGCCACCGCCCATCAGGTGGAGGACGCCGTCCGGGAGGGCGGCGCCGTCCCCGCGACGATAGGCGTCGAGGACGGGCAGCTCCTGGTGGGCATGTCGGCGGCGGACATCGAGCGGTTCGGCACCACGCCCGGCATCCCCAAGGTCAGCAGCCGCGACCTGCCCATCATCCTGGCGCACGGCGGCCGGGGCGCGACCACCGTGGCGTCCTCGCTGGTGGCCGCGGAGCTCGCCGGCCTGCGCTTCTTCGCCTCGGCGGGAATCGGCGGCGTGCACCGGGGCGCGGAGAGCTCCATGGACATCTCCTCGGACCTCATCCAGTTCACCCGCTCGAAGGTCGCCGTCGTCTGCGCGGGAGCCAAGAGCATCCTCGACCTGCCCCTGACGCTCGAGTTCCTGGAGACCCACTGCGTCCCGGTCATCTCCTTCAGGTCCGACGACTTCCCCGCCTTCTATTGTGTCTCCAGCGGGCTGCCGAGCCCCCACCGCATGGACGACGAGGCGACGATTGCCCGCGCCATCGAACAGCACTGGGCGCTGGGCGGTCCGGGAGGGCTGCTCGTCACCCAGCCCATCCGCGCCGAGGACGCCATCGACGCGCGCGAGGTGGACGCGGTGGTGACGCGCGCGATGCTCGGCGCACAGAAGGAAGGCATCCGGGGCAACGCGCTCACCAAGTACCTGATGCGCGCGGTGGACAAGGCGACCGAGGGGCGCTCGGCGAAGGCGAACATGTCCGTGCTCATCGGCACGGCGCGGCTGGCGGGGCGCCTGGCCACGGCGCACGCCCGCCACCGTCGCGAGCGCATCCCCCACTGAAGGAGCCATGATGACATCCCTTGCCATCTTCGACCTGGATGGGACGCTCGTCGACACGCCGCGCGCCATCGTGGAGACCTTTTGCGAGGCCTTCGCCGCCCTGGGGCTCGCCCCCCGGGACACAGCGCGCATCCGGGCCACCATCGGCCTGCCGCTCGAGCAGGCTTTCAGCAGACTGATGGAGGTGCCGCTCGACGACGCGCTCGTCGCGCGCGCAATCCGCCAGTACCAGGGCGCGTTCAGGGAGCAGGTCCTCCCGCGCGCCGAACAGCTGCTCTTCCCCGACGTGGAACGAGGGCTCGCCGCGCTGCGGGCCCGAGGAGTGCGGCTGGCGGTGGCGACGAGCAAGTTCCACTCCAGCGCCGACGCGCTGCTCACCGCCGCCACGCTGAGGGGCTTCTTCGACGTCGTCGTCGGCGCGGACCAGGTGACGCGGCCCAAGCCCGCGCCGGAGATGGGGCTGCGCATCCTGCGCGAGCTGTCGGTGGCCCCCGAGCACGCGGTGATGGTGGGAGACACGACGCATGACCTGCACATGGCGCGGGCCGCGGGGCTGCGCTCCATCGCGGTGACCTACGGTGTGCACGGATTGGACGAGCTGAAGACAGCCGAGCCCACCTGGATTGCCCATTCCTTCAGGGAGGTGCTGGACTATCTTTCGACGGGACCCCGACAGGACTGACAGGCGGCGACGCTCATGACTGGACGTTCCACGGACTGGCTTCTGGCAATCGCGGGGGGAGCGCTGCTCGCCCTGATGATCCACTTCAACAGCCTGCTGGCCCGACACACGACCCCCGTCGTGGCGTCCTGGGTGGCGCATGGCCTGGGCGCGGCGGCGGCCCTGCTGCTCGTGGCCGTCTATTCCAGACGCGCGACGCCCGCGCTGACCGGCGCCCGCTCGGCGGACAGGCCGCCCTGGTGGTTCTACCTGGGGGGCGTGCCCGGGACCTTCACGGTCATCCTCGCCGCCATCACCGTCAACAGCCGTCTGTCATTGGCGGGGACCATCGCCTTCATGCTGGTGGGGCAGGTGCTCTTCGGCATCGTGTCGGACCACTTCGGCCTGTTCCGCACGCCGAAGCGGCGCATCGCCCTGGCCGACTTCGGCGTCGCCCTGATGGTGCTGACGGGCAGCGCGCTCATCATCTTCGACCGGGTGTGAACATGGCGCCCTACATCCTCCTCGCGCTGCTGAATGGGCTGTTCATCGGGACCAGTCGCGCCATCAATGGCAAGCTCAGCACCCGGCTGGGGCCGTTCAAGGCCTCGCTGTGGAACCACGGGGTCGGCTTCCTGTTCCTCACGCTGCTGCTCGTCGCGATGGGGGGCTGGAGGCTGGACGGCGCGTCCACGCCCCCCTGGTCCGCGTACCTCGGCGGGTTCTTCGGCGCGCTCTTCGTCGCGGTCAACAGCCATGTCTTCACCCGACTGGGAGCAATGAACGCGGTGCTCCTGGTCATCGGCGGGCAGATGATCGCCGCCGTCCTGCTCGATGCCCAGCGCCTGCAGCTCGCCCCCTCGCCCGTGCGGTGCCTGGGGGTGGGAATCGTCCTGCTGGGAATCCACCTGACCCGGGTGTCCAACGCACCCCGAACCCAGGCCAAGACGCATGACACTCCCCCGATGGGTCGATGAGCTGCTGGATGACCGGCGTTATCACATCGAGTTCAATGGCCACCTCACCAACCACGTCAAACACGCCGTGGTGGCGCTCGTGGGGCTGGGCGCCTCCGAGCAGCGCGTGCGCGCCTACTACGAGCAGTACGCCCGGCTGACTCCGTATGGGTATGGGCTGGAGCCGCCCCGGGCGCCCCGCCACGTCATCACCGAGGCCAGCTGGGCGGAGCACCTGGGCCGGCGCACCAGCTATGCGTCCTATTGCGAGCTGATGGAGCGGCTCATCCAGGAGCGAGGGATGGACGCGGTGCTGGCCCGGTACCTGCCGCGGTTGCTGCCCGGCTGGGTGGGCGCGTTCACCCACGCCACCATCCACCTGGGCTGGGCGCTGGACATCGACCATCCGTGGATGGCGGTGGAGGGCTTGGCGTACATGGCCTTCTCCTTCGTGTCCTGCCATCCGGAGCGAATCGCCCCGCCACCGCCGGAGCGCCCCCGTGAGGGGCGGGCCCTGGATTCGTTGCTGCGCATCGCCGGCCGCTGGGAAGACCCCGGCGTGGGGCTGCGGCGCTGGGTGGAGGAGGCCATCGGAGACCCCGAGACGTGGGTGGCGACGGGCACCCACCCGGAGCTGGCGCGCTCGGGCCTCCAGTATCGGATTGCCCGGATGCTCGAGGTGGGTCACCCCTTGATGTACGAGACCCCGGCGTGGCTGGACACCGACGAGCTCCCCGCGGTCTGGGAGCAGCTCTACCACGCCGTCACCCTGCTCTACCTGGCGCAGCCGGGGGACTTCGTGTTGCTGCACCTCATCACGTCCCTGCACGCGATGGAGCAGATCGCCCAGAGGCTGCCACCCGAGCAGCACCGGTCCGTCGCGCGGCTCTTCTGGCTGGGCATGCTGGGCATCGTCTTCTCGCGCGCGGACTTCCCCCAGCGCGCCACGCTCGCCGCGCTGGGCGACAGCTTCCAGGACGCCGTCGACATCGGCGGCCCGCCGCGACAGGGCCAGGATTGGGAGCACATCGTCGCGCGCGCCTTCGAGGAGGCCGAGGAGCACAACCCGAAGCTGGTCTACGTGCTGCATCGGGTCTGGAAGCGCAGCGGCTGCCGCGCCCTCTACCGCGTGGCGGCCGGGTGTTTCACGTCGACGCCGGAGCTCCCGAAGAGCTTCGAGCACCCACCCACCGAAGAATAACCCGAGCGCTGGGAGTCATCCGCCATGTCCACCGCCACGCCCCTGTCGCCCCAGGCGACGTATCCCGACACCCTCCACCTCCTGCCGCAGACGAACCAGCTGCGCGCGCTGCACACGCTCATCCGCGACCGGACCGCCAGCCGGGAGGACTTCGTCTTCTACTCCGGACGCATCATCCGCATGCTCATCGAGGCGGGGCTGGATTTGCTGCCCTTCGAGCGCCACGACGTGCAGACCCCCGTGGGCCGGACCTACCCCGGGCTGCGCTTCGCCTCGGAGATCTGCGGCGTCTCCATCGCCCGGGCGGGAGAGAGCATGGAGGCGGCCCTGCGCGCCGTGTGCACGTCGATTCGCATCGGGAAGATCCTCATCCAGCGTGACAAGGTCACCAAGCTGCCGCACCTGTACTACTCGGCGCTCCCTCCCGACATCGCGAAGCGGCACGTGCTGCTGCTCGACCCGATGCTGGCCACGGGAGGGACGGCGCTCGCCGCCATCCAGGTGCTACTCGACAAGGGCGTGGCGGAGGAGAACATCATCTTCATCACGCTCATCACCGTGCCACACGGCATCGCCGCCGTCACCCAGCGCTACCCGCGCGTGAAGCTCGTCACCTCCTCCATCGAGGAGCGGCTCAACGAGCACGCGTACATGATGCCGGGCATCGGCGACTTCGGAGACCGCTACTTCGGCACGGACAGGTAGCGGCCCTGCCTTCAGGGGATGACCCTGGCGCGCCGAAGCTCGTCGAAGAGGCGGAAGAACATGGCCTCGGTGTCGACGAACTCGTGGAAGCCGAAGCGGCGCGCCTTCGTCCCGTCGGCGAACATGTCGTAGTCCCACGAGAAGACGAAGTCACCGAAACGCCACGACGACACGTCCTGGTACGAGTGCCCCGCCAGTCCGTGCTTCGCCGTCATCGCGTCCCAGAGCGGCCCCTTGTCCGCCATCACCCCGTCCAGTGACATGGGCAGCCCTGGCGCCACCTCCAACCCGAAGTAGCGCGCGATGCGCGGCCACAGCTCGCTCCACCGGAACAGGTCTCCGTTGTTGATGTTGAACGCCTGATTCGCACACCCCGGCTCCGTCGCCGCCCACACCGTGGCCTTCGCGAGCAGCCCGGCGTCCGTCATCTCCAACAGCGCATGGTACGCCCCCGGCTTCCCAGGAAACCTCAAGGGCAGCCCCAGCTCCTTCGAGATGGACGCATACACCGCGATGACCAACGCCAGGTTCATCGGGTTGCCCAGCGCCACGCCCCCCACCACCGACGGGCGGATGGCGGACCATGTCCACGCCTTGCCTCGCTGTCGCTGCTCCAGGAAGCGCTGCTGGTCCACGTTGAACTCCGGAGGCATGTGCTCCGGGTCCGTCTCCCGCGCCGGCGTCTTGAACGGCCCCAGGTGCGCGCCATACACCTTGTAGCCCTGCATCAGGCTGACATGACGCAGCCCCCGAGCCACGGGTTCAATCGCCTCCACCACGTTCACGAGCATCGCCAGGTTCGGCGCCACCAGCTCCGCCCACGTCGGCCGGTCCTGGTACGCGGCGTAGAAAATGTGCGTCACCCGCCCCAGGCCCGCCAGCTTCGCCCGGCAGTCCTCCGCGTCGAGCAGGTCCACCTTCACGTGCCGCACCCGCCCCGCCGACTCGCCTCCTCGGCGCGACAGGCCGATGACCTCCCAGTCGCCCAGCGACGCCAGGTGCTCGATGAGGTTCTTCCCGATGACGCCCTGCGCTCCCACCACGAGCGCGACCTTGTCCTGTGCATTCATGGCAGGCTCCCGTGCAGCGTTCGAGGTGACGCCGCGCCGGAACGCGGCTCACGCGACTCCAACCACAGCGCCACGAGCACGACGAGGATGGCAGACACCGGCACCAGCGCTGACACCCAGGTGATGGAACCCAACCCCGGTCCATCGTCGATGACGACCCCTCCGAACCACGCCCCCAGCGCATTGCCCAGATTGAACGCGCCGATGTTGAGGCTCGACGCGAGGCTCTGCCCCGCCCCCTGCGCCTTCTCCAGCACCCACATCTGAAGCGGTGGCACCGTGGCGAACGCCGCCGCGCCGAACAGCCCCACCCCGACGACGGTGAGGACCCGGTCCCGCCAGATGTACGTCATCGCGAACAGCACCACCGCCTGCACCGCGAGCGTGCCCACGATGGCTGGCACCAACCGCCGGTCCGCCAGCTTCCCGCCCACCAGATTCCCCACCACCAACCCGCCCCCGAAGACCAACAGGATGGGCGACACCGCCGACGCGGAGAAGCCGCTCAGCCGCGTCAGCAACGGCGCGATGAAGGTGAACACGGCGAACACCCCGGCGAAGCCGAGCACCGTCGTCAACAACCCCAGCAACACCGGCCGCCGCCCCAAGGCTCGCAGGTCCGCGCGCCAATCCCCCTGCTCCTCCGGCGCGCCATCCCGTGGCACGAACACCGCAATCACCGCCACCGCGACGAGCCCGATGAGCGCCACCGCCCAGAACGTCGCGCGCCAGCCATACGACTGCCCCAGCCACGTCCCCAGCGGCACCCCGAGGATGTTCGCCACCGTCAGGCCCGTGAACATGATGGCGATGGCCGACGCGCGCCGGTCCACCGGCACCAAGCCCGTCGCCACGACGGAGCCCACGCCGAAGAACGTCCCATGCGACAGCGCCGTCAGCACCCGGGCCAGCATCAGCGTTCCGTACGTGGGCGCCAGCGCGCAGAGCACGTTGCCCACCGTGAAGATGACCATCAACCCCAGCAGCACGCGCTTGCGGGACCAGCGCCCCGTCAGCACCGTGAGCACGGGAGCCCCCGCCACGACGCCCAGCGCGTAGCCGGAGATGAGCAGACCCGCCGTGGAGATGGAGACGCCCAGGTCGGCGCCCACCTCCATCAACAAGCCCATGATGACGAACTCCGTGACGCCGATTCCAAAGGCGCCCGCGGTCAATGCGAACAAGGCCAGCGGCATGGCTTCGTGGCCCTCCGTTGAAGAAGATGGATGGGCCCTTGTATGGACGGCACGAATTCCGTGCGGTAGAGCGCCGTGCGGAACAGGACTTGTGACTTCGGCTCACCATGGCTCGACTCGACGTCAATCGCTTCGGAGAGATGGAGGTCTTCGTGAAGGTGGTGGAGCTCGGCGGCTTCTCCGCCGCGGCCCGCGCCTTCCGGATGACGCCCTCGGCGGTGAGCAAGCTGGTGGCCCGGCTGGAGCAGCGACTGGGAGCCCGGCTGGTCAACCGCTCCACCCGCGCGCTCCAGCTCACCCCGGAGGGCTGCGGCTTCTACGAGCGCAGCGTGCGCATCCTCGCCGAGCTGGACGAAGCCGAGCGCGGCGCCGCCACGGGCGACGAGCCCCGGGGCCGCCTGCGCGTCAACACCAACGCCGCCTTCGGCCGTGTGCTGCTCATCCCCCTGCTGCCGGGGTTCCTCGCCCGTCACCCCGGCGTGTCGGTGGAGTTGATCCTGACGGACCTGCTCATCGACCTGCTCGACGAGCGCACCGACGTGGCCATCCGCCATGGCCAGCTCAAGAGCTCCCAGCTCACCTCCCGCCGCCTGGGCGAGACGCGGATGGTCATCGTCGCCTCACCGGACTACGTGAAGCGTCACGGCCTGCCCCGGTCGCCCGAGGAGCTCGGCGCCCACAACCGGCTGGGCTTCAGCTACGCGCGCGCCATCGAGGGTTGGCCCCTTGACCAGGCGGACACACAGCTCGCCGTGCCTCCCATCGGCAACGTCCAGGCGAGTGACGGCGAGGCGCTGCGACAGCTCGCGCTGGCCGGCGTCGGACTCGCGCGGCTGGCGCGCTTCCAGGTGAAGGAGGATTTGGACAAGGGACACCTCGTGCCCGTGCTCGAGGAGCACAACCCCGGTGACACCGAGGCCATCCACGTCCTCTTCATGAGCCAGGGAGGCCACCTGCCCTCGCGCGTGCGCGCCTTCGTGGACTACCTCACCGCCCACGTGCGCATCCCCTGACGCGCGACTCAGGCCCGCGTCAGTCGCCGGGCGAGCCGGGGCAACACGTCCCCCGCGCTCGCCTCGACACACAGGTCCGCCAGCTCCACGCCACGACACTCACCCAGGTTGAGGATGGCGATGGGCACCTGTCGCTCCGAGGCGCGCACGAGGAAGCGATAGCCGGAGTAGATGGCCAGCGACGAGCCCACCACCAGCAGCGCGTCCCCCTCTTCCAGCAGCGAGAAGGCGTCCGCCACCGTGGGCGCGGGCACGTTGTCTCCGAAGAACACCACGTCCGGCTTCAGCGTCCCGCCACAGCCCAGGCACGCGGGAACCTGGAAGGACTGGAGTGCCTCCGAGCTCAGCTCCGCGTCACCGTCCGGCCGCAGCTCCAGCACCTGGTGGGTGAAGTCCGGGTTGAGCGACAAGAGGCGCTCCTGCAGGCCGCCGCGCGCCTCCTGCGCGCCGCAGTCCAGACAGCGCACGCGGGCCAGGGCCCCGTGCAGTTCGATGATGCGTGAGCTTCCCGCCGCGTGGTGCAGCCGGTCCACGTTCTGCGTGATGAGCCCTCGGACATGGCCGCCCTGCTCCAGCGCGGCCAGCGCCTGGTGCGCGGCGTTGGGGCGGGCGGCGGCGAAGCGGGGCCAGCCGAGCAGGCTGCGCGCCCAGTAGCGGGCTCGCACCTCGGGGCGCTGGAGGAACTCGCGGTGCTGGATGGGGTTGCGCGCGCGGGCGCGAGTCCCTGGGCCACGATAGTCGGGGATGCCCGACTCGGTGCTGCACCCGGCGCCGGTGAGCACCACCGTGCGCCGTCCTCGCAGCAACGAGGCCAGCGCCTCCACGTCCTCGGCGGCTCCTGGCACGGGTGACGTCAGCGGCGATGGGCTCATGGCGGCCTACGTATAATGGCCACCCCGCCAACTTGCCCAGCCTCCCTGTCCGCCCTCCCCTCCCCAGGAGCGCGACAGCGCCCCGTGGGACAGGCTGGCGAGCGGGCCGTCGCCCGGCAACGTCCGGTCGTACACACGGCCAAACTCCGCTCCACGGGAGCCAGCCGTGATAGACGCCCGCCCATGCCCAGCTGGCAATGGAAGGCGTTCGCGGAGCTGACGCTCGAGGAGCTGTACGCGGTGCTCGCGCTGCGACAGGAGGTCTTCGTGGTGGAGCAGCGCTCCATCTACCAGGACGTCGATGGCCTGGACCCGAGCTCCCTGCACCTGCTGGCCCACGAGGGCGAGGGCCCGGAGCGCTTCCTCTCCGCGTACCTGCGCATCCTCCCGCCCGACCTGAAGTTCCCCGGCGCCGCGAGCCTGGGCCGCGTGGTCACCTCGCCTCGCGCCCGAGGACGCGGACTGGGGAGGGAGCTGACCGAGCGCGGCATCGCCCGGCTCGAGGCCCTGTACCCCGACGCCCCCCTCCGCATCTCCGCGCAGGACTACCTGCGGGCCTTCTACACGAGCCTCGGCTTCGTCGCGGAGGGTGAGGTCTACGACGAGGACGGCATCCCGCACATCGAGATGACCCGCCGTCCCCGTCGCTGAGCCCCGCGCGGGCTAGTTGTTGAAGTACGGCGAGGTCGCCTGGCGAAGCAGCGCGGCCAGGTCCTCCGCCTCGAGCAGCTGCCTGCCGGAGAGGCCGGGCAGCTGCGCCTCCACCGCGAGCCGCGCCTCCCGGAGGATGGCGTAGGCCTCGAAGGTCTGCAGCTGCTTGAGAATCCGCACCATCACCTTCCGCGTGGCGAAGGTGCGCACGCCATCCACGTCGAGCAGGTTGGCGCGCAGCTGCGCGAGAATCAGGGGCGTCAGCACCGCATCCGGGCGGGGGTCGCTCCTCAGCAGGCCACGCAGCGACGGCGCGTCCAGGTAGAGGCGCTGGAACACGACGCGGGTCATGACGTCCGCCCTCGCGCCGTAGCCCGGGGTCGCCGCCAGCACCTCCGGAGCGATGGGCGCCTCCAGCCCCTGCATGACGAAGTCCCAGGCCCGGACGCGCTGCGCGGAGGTGCGCGCCGCCCGCAGGTACTGCAGGACGCCATTGAGCTGGGTGTCACCGGGACGCGGGCTGGCGGTGGCCAGGTGCTCCACCAGTGCCTGTCGATAGGCGGGGCCGAAGAAGAGCTCCAGCGGCGCGGGCGTCGCGTCGAACCGGGTGCAGTCCGGGTCCGTGAAAGAGTCCGAGTCCATGCAGAACGGCTCCGTGGGCGGAGCGGAGGACAGCCCATACAGGTAGCGGACGGCGGCGACGTCATAGGGGCCGACCGCGCCGCCCTGCAGCTCCTGCTCCGGCGCGTACGTGTACTCCATCACCGAGTTGGACGGCTTCGCGAACGAGCCCTTGAAGTTGTGCCGCAGCCCCAGCGTGTGCCCCACCTCGTGCATCACCACGACGGTGAAGAAGCGCTCCACCCGCTTCTCCAGCGAGAGCACGGGGAGCTCGTCGCGCGAGGGGACCCGCGCCTGGAGGGAGTCGGAGAAGCTCGCCGCCACGTCCGACAGGTGCATCTCGCACAGGTGGGAGGCCGTCATTCCGTTCCAGGAGAGCTGGAGGGCCTGCTGCGGACGGGGCGCCACGGCCACCGCGGGCGCGGCCCCGGTCTGCAACGAGCCGATGACCTCGATGGCGTAGTCCAGCCACGAGATGCTGAGGTACACGCTGGCCCCCAGCGTCTCGCCTGTATTCGGATTCGTGCGCCAGTCCGCGAACGCCCCCGAGTAGGACGGGTCCGGGTCGAAGAGGATGAAGTTCTTGTCGTCGTCCCCGAAGGACTCCCCGGGCTCCGCCAGCCGGGCCGTGAACACGGTGAAGCCGAAGGCCTGGTTCCACTGCTCCACGCCCTTCTTCACCGCGCCGATGATGTCGTAGGCCTGGTAGCGGGGGTCCGCCTGGGTCGTGCGCAGCGTGTCGCTCAGCACCCAGGTGATGGGCTTCATGCCGGGGCGGATGTTCCACTTGCCCACCAGCTCCTCGGAGAGCCCTCTGGAGTTCGGGACGATGCGGGAGGCGCTGCCGAAGAAGTGCTCCGGCGTCGGGGGCATCCGCATGGGGGTGAAGCCCTGGCCTTCCTGGTAGCGACGCAGCGCGACGCCCACCGTCGCGGTGACGCGGAACGCGTCGTCGGGAATCCCCTCGATGCCGAAGGCGAAGTTCGCATGGCCGGTGATGACCTTCTGGAAGGAGACCCCATCCTTCAGCGCACGGAAGCGCTGCGCGAACGCCAGCTCCACCGCGAACTGCGGCCCGTAGTACGTGCGGGTGAACGCATCCATGCCCATCACCCGGTCCAGCCCCGCGGCCGGGTCGAAGAGCACGTACTGCTCCGAGCCGCGCAGGCGCGAGAAGCCCGGGTGGTCCTCGATGACGGGCCACGCCTCGACGATCTCCTCGGGCTTGAAGAGCGTGCTGCGCACCTGGGTGTCATCCGCGTCGAACGCATACAGCTTGCCGTTCTGCTCCTTGAAGGACACCACGCGCACGCCCACGGATTTGGCGCTGGAGCCCAAGAGGCTCTCCGGGGCGTGCTGCTCCAGATAGACAGACATGAACCAGCGCTTGCCCAGCTCACTTTTGCGCAGCGCCAGGTAGAACGTGCCGGGCGAGTCGTCCTGAAGGCCCGTGGCCGCCGAGCCCAGCCCCGAGCGAAGCCGCTCGATGGAGCCGGGCTCCAGCGTCCTCGGAATGGCGACGATGGGCCCTTCCAACGCCACCTGGGGCACCTCGGGGTGGACCGCATCGGAGCATCCGGACGACACCATCCAGAGCGCGCACACCCAACCCATCAGCCCGCGGCCGCGGACCTGTGTTCGAGTCGTCATGTCGCCTTCCTTTTCGGGAGACCTTCGAGGAAACGCGGGCAATCCCCACGCATATCGAAGCGCGCTACGCTGTCGGGACTTCAACCTCAGTCCGACGAGTGTGTGTCTTCGTGTACGAGCGCTTGAGATGGACCCTGCTGATGCTGGCGCTGTGGCTCGGCGCACCGGGCTGCGTCATCGGCCCGCGCTTCACGCGTTGCCCCGGCGAGGGCGGGCGCGGCTGGGTGGAGTTGGACAGTGAGCACTACACGCTGCGAACGGACCTGCCGCCCGAGCAGGCCCGCGAGGCGATGGGGGAGCTGGAGCGCACGCGGATGGTGCTGCTCGCGGGCATGTGGCCCTCCGCGCTCCGACAGCCGATGGCGAAGTTGTCCGTCTACGTCCTCTCGGACTGGACGGAGTTCAAGGGCCTCTACCCGCGCCGCGTGCAGGCGCTCTACCACCGCTCCGAGACCGAGGCGCTCATCGTCCTGTCCGGACCGCCCTCGGCGTGGTCGCGTCGCTACTCCGCCTTCACCCCCGACGCCTCCTCGCGGCTCAACCACGAGCTCACGCACTACCTGAGCTCCTACGTCCTGCTGCGCCAGCCGCTCTGGCTCTCGGAGGGGCTCGCCGAGTATCTGGAGACCGCGCAGCTCACGCAGGACGGCAGGAGCGCCGTGCTGGGCGTCCCCAACAATGAAGCCATCTACATCGCGGCCCGGCTGCTGCACGACTCGGTGAACAGCGTGCGGGGCGGCGGGGTGATTCCCGGCGTCCTCGCCTGGGAGCCGGGGCTGAACTTCGAGGAGCAGGACCGCGAGCTGTCCTCCATGTACGCGGTGAGCTGGGTGCTGGTGCACTGGCTCATCCACGAGCGCGCCGAGCCGTTCGCCGAGTTCCAGGCGCTGGTGTCCCAGGGGATGGCGCCCGACGAGGCCCTCCGGAGGGCGCTCCCGGAACTGGAGCGGGGCAAGATGGACGCGACGCTCTGGGAATACGTCCGGGAGCGCTCTCCTCCGCCGCGACAGGTGGTGGTGCCGCCCACGGACCTGGCCTTCGTCGAGAGACCGCTCGAGGACGCGGAGGTGCACGCCACGCGCGCGAAGCTGGCGGCGCTGGGGGCGTCCATGGCCCGCCAGCAAGCGCTCGTGAAGAATCGACAGGTGCTGGCCCGGAAGGAGCTGGACGAGGCCCTGCGCCTCGACCCCGAGGGGCTCCCGGCCCTGACGGTGAAGTCCACCGAGGCCTCACGCGAGGAGAAGCTCACGCTCGCGAGGACAGCGGTGCGGGCCCACCCCGATGACAGTGACGCCTGGCGGCTCCTGGGCGCGGCGCTGGAGTCGGACGAGGCGGCCCAGGAGGAGCGCGAGGCCGCCTACAAGAAGGCCCTCTCGCTGGAGCCGAAGAACATCCCCGCCACGAAGGGGCTGGCGTGGCTGTACGTCACCCAGGGACGCTTCGCGGAGGCGCTGCCCCTGGCCCAGTGGGCCGTGTCGCTGGCGCCGTGGAGCCCCTCCGCGCTGGACACCCTGGCGCTGGCGCTCGCGGGACAGGGGCGCTGCGAGGAGGCCATCCAGCTGGAGCACCGCGCGCTGGGACACCTGCGCGAGCAGCGCAGCACGGAGCAGGAGCACGTGTTGCGCGAGCGCCTGGGGAAGCTCGCCGACGGCTCGCTGTGCAAGCCCGTGGCGCCGTGAGGGCTACAGCTTGCGCAGCCGCACGCGCTTGACCTTGTGGTCCGGCCCCTTGAGCAGGATGAGCCGGGCCCGCGAGCGCGTGGGCGCGATGTTCTGCGCCAGGTTGGGGCCGTTGATGTCGCCCCAGATGTTCTCCGCCATGGCCGTCGCCTGCTCGGGCGTCAGGTCCGAGAAGCGCCGGAAGTAGCTGCGCTCGTCGCGGAAGGCCGTCTGCTGCAGGCGCAGGAAGCGGTCCACGTACCAGCGGCGGATGTCCTGCTCGCTGGCGTCCACGTAGATGGAGAAGTCGAAGAAGTCCGACAGGAAGGTGTGGGGGATGCGCTGCCCGGTGGCCCCGGACTGCAGGACGTTGAGGCCCTCCAGGATGAGGATGTCGGGCTGGCGGATGACCTTCGCCTCGTCGGGCACCACGTCGTAGACGAGGTGCGAGTACACCGGCGCGGACACCTCCGCGCGCCCCGCCTTGAGCTCCGCGAGCAGCCGCACCAGCGCGCGCCGGTCATAGCTCTCCGGGAAGCCCTTGCGCGTCATCAGCCCGCGCTCGGTGAGGATGCGGTTGGGGAAGAGGAAGCCGTCCGTGGTGACGAGCTCCACGCGGGGGTGGTCCGGCCAGCGCGCGAGCAGCGCCTGGAGGATGCGGGCCGTGGTGCTCTTGCCCACCGCGACGCTGCCGGCGATGGCGATGATGAACGGCACCTTGCGCGTGGTGCCGCCCAGGAAGGCCTGCTGCTCGGCCCACAGCCGCTGCGCGGCCAGCACCTGGAGGTTGAGCAGCCGGGACAGGGGCAGGTAGACGTCCGCCACCTCTTCCAGGTCCAGGTGCTCGCCCAGCCCTCGCAGCCCGTCCAGGTCCTCCGTCGTGAGCGTCAGCGGCGTGGAGGCGCGCAATGCACGCCACGCCTCGCGCTCCAGCTCGACGAACATGGACACCGAGGGCACGGCGGCTGCGGTCATGGAGAGGCTCTTTTCCGGAGGCTGCTGGATACCGCGCCTACCACAGCGCGGTGCTCGGTGCGCGGGCTCAAGTGCCGGAGGCGGGATCCCACCCGTAGAAACGCTTCAGCTCTTCATACAGGTCAGGGGTCTTCTGGCGCATCCGCTCGGGGCGCTCGAAGAAGTTCTCGCTGGCGACGGCGAAGAACTCCGCCTCGTTGAGGGCGCCGTAGTCATCCAGCACCTGGCGCTCCCGGGAGCGGCCCTGCTGGAGCGCGTGGAAGTGCTCGCTCATCACCGCGGCCCAGGTGCGGTAGTGCGAATAGCTGCGCAGCTTCGGCGTGCCGTCGAAGGCCCCGTCGGCGCGATCCAACACGTGGGCGAACTCGTGGGTGGCGGTGTCGTGGCCGTCGTCGGGGTTGCGCAGCCCGCCGAGCACCGCGGCCCAGGAGAGGATGACCGAGCCCCAGTTCTTCGCCTCGCCCAGCACCACGCCGGTGCGGTCCGGCAGCAGGAAGGCGTCCGGGTACACGATGACTTCGCGCAGCCGGTCGTAATACGACAGGTCCAGGTGCACCACGAGCTGCACGGCGGTGGCGGCCACGACGACGCGAATCTCGTCGGTGATGTCCAGGCCCCCCGCGCCGATGAACTCCTTCTCCCAGACGAAGACCTTCAGCTTCGCGAGGAAGTCCTCGCGCAAGGCGGGCGACAGTCGGGAGAAGAACGGGACATGGGCCTCCAGGTGGCCCAGCCACTCGGAGGGGAACGGCCGCCGCAGCAGACGTCGGCGTCGGAGCTGGCGAAACAGACCGGTCATCGGGACACGACCCCGGGGACGTCCCGGAGCTTCCTGGGGGGCAGGCATAGCAAATGTTTCACTGTCGTGCCTTCCCGTCACTCTCAATCCCGATGGACCGGCGGTGGCGGTAGGGTGGGGTCCGGAGGGCCCAGGCCGGTAGCCCCGACGCAGTCATGGATGTGCGACGAGTCATGAGCGGACGAGCGGTGAAGTGGTGCGCGGTGCTGGGACTCGCCCTCGGGGCGGGGCGGGCGGGCGCGCAGGAGCCGGGACAGGTGGTGGACGAGGTGGTGGTGCGCGGGCCGGAGAAGACGCGCCCGGAGACGGTGCAGGCGTACTCGCGCATCGACGCGGGGGACGAAATCTCCTTCGAGCAGCTGGACAAGGTGGAGCGACGGCTGCTCGCCACCGGACTGTTCCAGGAGGTGAAGGTGAGCACCGAGCCCACGGGCGCGGGCCGCGTCCGCCTCATCCTGGAGGTGGAGGAGAAGGCCTCGTGGGTGGTGGCGCCCACCTTCGCGCTGTCCTCGGACAACGTGGGCGGCGGCGTGCTGTACGCGGAGAACAACCTGTGGGGCCGCAGCAAGAAGTTCGCGACCGCCGCGCAGGTGAGCACCGCGGAGAGCGGCCTGTTCGTCGGCTACCTGGACCAGAACCTCTTTGGACTGCCGCAGCTGCGCTTCAGTCTGGAGGGCCAGCTGCGAAGCGACCGCATGGACGAGTACAAGCCCGGCGCGGGCCAGGAGGACCCGGAGGTGGTGCGTCGCACGCGCCTCAACTCGGCCTCGCTCGCCGGTGAGTTCGGCGTGATGCTCTTCGAGCGCGTGCGCGCCGCGGTGAAGTACCGGCTGATGAGCATCGACGCGAAGTCGCCGGACGCGAAGGAGGAGGTCACCACGCCCGCGTTCTCCACGGGGCCCGCGCAGCAGGACGCGTCGGTGCGGCTGATGGTGGGAATCGACACGCGGCAGAACCTCCACGCGGTGATGGAGGGCATCAACCTGGAGGCCTCCTACGAGGTGTCCAATCCCGAGGTGGGCAGCGACTTCCGCTACCGGCGCTTCGGGCTGTTGTACCGCCACGGCCTGCGCCTGTTCGAGGAGCACAACGTGGTGCTGCGCGGCGAGGCGGCCGCGGGCGTGGACCTGCCCTTCCACCAGGAGCTGGTGATGGGCGGCAACTCGCTGCGGGGCTTCGTGCACCGGCAGTTCCGCGGCGACACGCGCCTGTCCTTCACCGCCGAGTACCACTTCCCGCTCTTCACCATCCGGCAGCTGTCCTTCCGGGGCGTGGGCTTCTCCGACACGGGGCTGATGGTGTGGCGGGACCTGCCCGCGGACGGCGAGCTGCGGGACGTGAAGGGGCGCGTGGTGCGCGGCTACCTGCCCGACAGCAAGAGCGGGCTGAAGGGCTCCACCTTCGCGCAGGGCGTGGGCGCGGGCCTGCGGCTGTACCTGCGCAACATCGTCCTGCCGCTGGTGGGCGTGGACGCGGCCTACGGCGTCAACTCGGGCGAGTTCCGCTTCTACCTGGTGGCGGGCGTCAGTCCGTCCTGAAGCGGACTGTCAGCCGGGTGAGGCCCGCGTCGTCCGGTGCGGCGCGCGGGACGTCCCCCATGGAGCGGTCCGCACGACTA
Source organism: Myxococcus guangdongensis (assembly GCF_024198255.1). Taxonomy (NCBI): domain Bacteria; kingdom Pseudomonadati; phylum Myxococcota; class Myxococcia; order Myxococcales; family Myxococcaceae; genus Myxococcus; species Myxococcus guangdongensis. The sequence goes on along the minus strand of NZ_JAJVKW010000006.1, from coordinate 634,213 downwards.
CGCTCGAGGGAAGCCAGCGGCTCGCCGTCCTTCCTCTTCTCCCCGTGGGTGCTCACCATGTCCCAGGAACGCTTCACGACGAGCCGAGAGGTGTACCACCGCATCCGGTGGGACCCTCGACTGGAGGCCCGTGAGTTCGTCATCGGCTACGACACCCACGGCGAGCGCATGGAGGAGATGCCGTTCGAGGCCTTCGTGCCAGACGGCGAAATCCCCTGGCACCGCGTCTGGTACTTCAAGCGCGGACGCGAGGTGGTGTGGGACCGCAAGGAGCGCATCGACCGGCTGAATCACCTCGTCGAGCCGTCCGACGAGCCCCCCGCCCCCACTCCACCCCGTCCTCGCGAGGTCCCCGGCTTCGCGCGCCTGCACGTCCATCGCTACGACGCGCGGGCCGGGGATTGGATGAAGGCGCCATCCTCTCCGCCGGGTGACACACGCCCGGCGCCGGAGCGACTCACCCTCGCCACCTTCAACGTCCTCTTCGACCTGTATGACAGGGAGAAGCTCGCCACCGAGCACCGGACGCCCGCCGCCCTGGCGCTGCTGCGCGAGACGGACGCGGACGTCATCGTCCTCCAGGAAGTCACCGCGCCCTTCCTTCGCGCCCTGCTCGCCGAGAGCTGGGTGCGCGAGCACTACCAGGTGTCGGACGGTCCCGAGGCGAACACCGTCGTCCCCTACGGACAGGTGCTCTTGTCTCGCGAACCCCTCGCGTCGGTGTGGCAGCGGGTCTTCTCGCGCGACAAGCGCCTCATCGTGGGCGAGCTGCGGCTGCCAGGCGGGCCGCTGTGGGTGGCCACGCCGCACCTGACGAGCAACCGCGAGGCCACCGGCGCCGCGGCCCGGGCGGTCCAGGTCCAAGCGCTGCTGGAGGGACTTCCCTCGCTCACCGCCGCCGAGGACGCGGGCGTGCCCGACGTCGTGCTGGCCGGTGACTTCAACTTCGGTGACGGCGACGCAGGGGCCGAGTCCTTCAGTCGCGCGGGCTTCGTGGATGCATGGCCCACGCTGCGTCCGTCCGAACAGGGCGAGACGTACAATCCGCGCCTCAACTCGCTCGCCGCCATCACCACCGTGTCCGGACGGCTCCAGCGGTTGGACCGGGTGCTGGTGGCCTCGCCCTCGGGTCGACTCTCGCCGGAGTCCATCGAGCTCTTCGGTGAGGCTCCGCTGCGCGGCGTGCGCGCGCCCTCCGGAGAGCCCCTGTTCGCGTCGGACCACTTCGGCGTGCGCTGCGTCCTGCGCCGCGACACCCGCGCGGTCTCCGTGACGGGAGCGGCGGCGGCGAGGCTCGTCCATCACACGGCGGTGGTGCTCATCCCCCCCGAGTCCGTGTGGCCGCCCATCCAGGCGCTTCGCAAGAAGCACGACGCGAAGTTCGAGCGGTGGATGCCCCACGTCACCCTGCTCTACCCCTTCCTCCCCGAGGAGGACTTCGACACGGTGGCGGCGCTGCTCTCCGAGTCCGCGCGGAGCATCGAGCCCTTCCAGGTGACGCTCTCCGACTTCGACCACTTCGACCACCGCGCCAGCGCGACGGCCTGGTTGAGGCCCGAGGACGCGCCCCCGGGAGCCCTGACGCGACTGCACGCGAAGCTCGTCTCGGTGGTGCCCGAGTGCGCGCCCCCGGCCCATGGGTTCCATCCGCATCTGTCCGTGGGACAGGTGCCCCACTCGGACGACGTGGACGTGGAGCGCACCGTCGCCACGTGGGCGCGCGGCTGGCGTCCGCTGAGCTTCGAGGTCCGCGAGGTCTGCATCATCCGCCGGCAGGGCAACACGCCGTTCGAGGTCGTCCGACGCATCCCGCTCGGCGGTCCTGGAGTCGTTCGCGCGGAGGCCCCGGCGTCGGGCTCGGGTGACGACGCGCTGCGCTCCGCGCTCGAGAACATGGGCGCCGTCGAGATGGCTCCCGAGACCCGGGCGAAGCGCGATGAGGCCGTGGAGCGGCTGCGGGTGCTGTGCGCTCGCGTGGGCGCCACGCTTCACCCGTATGGCTCCTATCTGCTCGGGGCCGATGGCGCGGGCAGTGACGTGGACGCGGTGGCGCTCGGCGCCCCGGGCCCGTCACGAGAGGACTTCGCACGGGCGCTCTTGGGCGAGCTGGAGAAGTCGGAGCCCGAGAGCCGCGCGGCCTCGCGCTTCGTCGCCGATGCGGCCATCCCACTGGTGAAGGTGGTGCTGGGCGGCGTGAGCTTCGAGGTGTCCCATGCGAGTCGGCCCGAGGGCACCGAAGCCGTCGAGCCCCTGGAGCTGCTCGCGCGACACGCGGACGCGTTCGACCCCGCGGGCCTGCGCTCGGTGCTGGGGCTCGCGGACATGATGGGCGTGCTGGACGCGCTCGGTCCGGACGAGGGCACGCGCGCGAGGTTCCGTCGACTGCTGCGCGCCGTGAAGGCCTGGGCCCGAGCACGAGGGCTCTACTCACATGCACTCGGCTATCTCGGAGGCCTGTCGTGGACGGTGCTCGCGGCCTGGGCCACCACGCGCGCGGCGCCCGAGGCGGTGAAGTCCGACTTGGACCTGCTCGCGCACTTCTTCGACACCTTCGCCCACTGGCCCTGGCCCCAACCGGTGGCCCTGACGATGGAGACCGCGAGGTACCGGCCGGATGGCAAGCGGGACCTGTTGCCCATCATCGCCCCCGTGGCGCCGCTGAGGAACACCGCGCGCAACGTGTCCCGCTCCACGTCCCGCATCCTCCGCGAGGAGTGGGCGCGCGCCCGGGAGCTCGTGGCCCAGGCGCGCGGGACCGGGACGCCCGGAGCGTGGTCCCTGTTGTTCGAGCCGCTCGATTCGACCCAACCACCGTCGACCCGACTGCGGCTGAGCGCCGACGCGAAGACCCCCGAGGGGCGCGAGGTCGCCCAGGGGTGGCTGCTCGGACACATCACGGCCCTGGCGTACCGCCTGGAGAGTGATCGCCGCCTGACGGTGCGCCCCCTCCAGTCGCCGGGCGCCGGGGGCTCCCTGCTCATCGGACTGGAAGCCCGGGATACGAGCGCGCTCGCGTGGCGGCCAGGCACGCCGCTCGTCGAGGCGGTGGAGTCCTTCCGGGCGTCGTTCCTGGAATGGGCCCACCGTCCCGAAGGGGCCACCCTCCAGGTCGAGCTGTCACGCGCCAGCGCCTCGGGCCTCCCCGGAGAAACAGACCCGTAAGGACAGACACGCCGCGCCAGCCCTCCAGCGTCCCATGAAATATCCTCCGACAGTGAGATAGACTTCACGCAAAGTCATCCACTTCGGAGGCCGCACCGTGCCCGAGACCTATCGCGTCGCGAAGCTCCCCATCCGTATGCGGGGCTTCGTCCAGCCCGACACCCAGTCCCAGTTCGAGGGCTACGTCGAGGCGGGCACCTACTTCGTGCTCGACGAGAAGCCAGGCAGCCCGACGCCGGACACGGACTTCGTGCGCTTGGAGGTCCCCACGATGGGCGCGCTGGACACCTGGGTCTGCACGCGCTGGCGCACGCAGCACTACGTGAGCGTGACGAACCAGGCCAAGCCTCCGCCCGCCGTGCGGCTGCCCTTCGATGATGATCCGCTGGCCATCGCCGAGAGCCAGTTCGTCACCCTGCTCCAGGGGATGAAGGACTTCCGTTACGACTTGGACCAGGCGTACTACCCCTGGGACCTCCCAGGCATCCGCGTCCCTCGCGCGCCGCCCTCGTTCAACAACTGCTGCACCTTCGTCGAGGCGCTCACGGTGAAGGCCTTCGCGGACGCCCACGGCGCGAGCTTCGAGTGGGACTCCCGGCGCCACCGGCAGATGATGATTGCCTCCACGGAGGACTTCTTCTCCCCCGTCACCGCCGCGGTCGAGAGCGGCATGGCCATCCCCGCGCCCTCGGCCGATGCCCACCCGCACCCGTGGACGCTCATCCAGGGCTGGCGCAACCAGTGGCGCTCCGGCCACACCTTCCTCGTGGTGGACCACCACCCCGCCACCGACAAGGTCCTGGTGCTGGAGTCCAACTGCGCCAACGGGCTCGACGGCGTCGGCTACCGGGGTATCGGCAACCTGAGGGGCGTGGGCCTCAAGCCGCCGGATGGATGGTGGAAGCTGCCGGACGTGTGGACGTGGCGGAAGCTCTGCTCCACGTACCTCTTCCGCCAGCAGGCCTGGCTCAAGGTCAAGGACCGCTCCTTGTCCCGGCTGTCCTCGACCTCGCCCTGAACCAGCGGCTCAGAAGCGCCGGCGCCGCAGCTCCAGCATCCAGGCCTCCAGCGCGTCCACGGCCTTGGAGGGCGGCGCCTCGGGCAGCACCGACGCCGCCAGCGCCGCGTCGAGCACCTCGAACGAGCGGGCCACCCGGACGCGCCACGCTTCACTCAGCGCCTCCGGCAGCTCGCTCTTCTCCCCGCGCCGCTTCTGCTCCACCAGCTCACGGGCCTCGGGGAAGCCGTGGGCGTCCAGCAGCTCCGTGACGTCCGTCTCCACGACGCCGGTGCGCAGCAGGTGCGTGCCCGTCAGCGTGGTGCGCAGCACGTAGAGCAGCTTCTTCGCGGAGCGAAAGCCGCTCTTCTCCCACTCGCGGAGCTGGCCGTGGGCAAAGCCGTTGTAGTGACGGAACACCCGCCGCGACAGCACCTCGCGCGCCAGCGGCTGGAGCGACTCCAGGTCCGGCGAGGCCCGCAGGGTGATGGCGCCCAGGATGCGCTCCAGGTAGTTGCCATTGCCCTGCAACAGTCCCTGGAGAACGGATGCGAGCTCGTTGGACGAGTAGTCCACCTCCACGCCGTCCACGACTTCCAGTCGCTCGGCGTTGAGCTGCCGAGGGCTGAGCCCCAGGAGCATGCCCGTGGGCGCCACGTGGATGGACTTCAGGTCCAGGTCGCTGTCGGGCGAGGGGAACCCGTAGGCATGCGCCCCCGTCAGCGACACCACCAGGTGCTCGCGCCGCGCGGACTCCTCGTCGAGCACGCGGTCCGCCACCGTCTTCTCGTGCGCTGTCAGCGTGCCCTTCATTCCGAATCCCTCCACTCCATCCGCGGGGCCTCGGGCGCCTCGCGTCCCCAGGGCCCCGCCACCTTCGTCACCCAGCGCTGGGCCACTTCATCCCCCACCCGCCGCAACAGCCGGTCCGCGCGCGCGTAGTCGGGCTGCTCCGGCAGGCGGCTCTCCTGTCGCGCCGCCTCCAGCTCCGGCGCCATCGCCTCGGCGTCGCGCAGCACGTCCTCCAGCGGGACCTGCCCCGCCTTGATGTCCAACAGCCGCGCCTTCAGGGTCCCCGTCGCCTCGAAGACGGGCTCGCCGTGGCGCAGCCAGCCCGTGGCCGTGGCAATCAACCGCAGCAGGTTGTACGCGTTCTTCGGCCGCAGCTCCCGCGCCGACGGTGGACGCTGGCCGCCTCCGCGCGCATAGGCGGTGAGCGCCGCGAAGTCGTTGGCCGCCAGCAGGCCCTGGTCCCACAGCGAGCGATAGAGCTGCTTCACGTAGGTCTTCGCCGCCAGCAGCGCGTCCTCCTGGGTGGGCGCGCCGCGCGGGGAGATGTCCGCCAAGCGACGGGCCACCTCGTCCAGGCCCGGCGTGGGCTCCTCGCACAGCCACTCCAGCAGCAAGTCCCGGTGCTCGGCGAGCCGCTGGCTGCGCGTGAGCTTGTCGAGCTGGCTCATCGCATAGCGACCGAAGCTGCCGAAGATGGACTGCGAGACGAAGGCCTCGCGCTCCGCGAGGAACCACTCCCCCAGCTCATCCAGCGCCCGGGCGCCCGGGACGAACAGCGTCTCCAGCGTGTTCGGGTCCGCGCGCAGGGCCTGCTCCACCGTCTTGCGCGCCTCCCAGTAGGTCGTGCTGCCGTCGGCGCTCACCAGGTCCTGGGGCGCTTCCACCAGGCCGAAGGTCCACGAGAGCGGCAGCGCGAACACCCCTCGCACGTCCACGTCCGACTGCGCGTTCGCCAGGCCCCACGCATGGCTGCCCACGCGCGTCTCCAGCACCACGCACGGCCCCAGCGCGTTCCAGGCGGCCTCGCGCCGCTGGGCGAACTGGACCTGTCCCGGACGCCGGGGCACCAGCTCGTCGCGCGCGAACCACACCTCGCCCACGCCCACAATCTGGATGTCGAGCCCGCCATCCTTGGCCCGCACGACGCGCCCCACCACGCCCTGGGGGATGCGCCGCCCGCCGGAGGTCAGCCGCTCCACGCGCGTCGTCACCTCGGTGCCATGTGGCAGCGGCACCGAGAGGCGGTCCACCTGCTCCAGGCCCCGGATGCGCGCGGCGCCCGGGTGGGAGGAATCCTTGGGAGAGTCACTCATCGTTCACCTCGAAGTCCGCGGCCGCGCGAGGGACGCCCCAGCCCCCGGAGGGCTGACCGGGACTTCAGCCGCGCGCCGTCGGCAGGGCGATGCTCTCACGAAGGCGGGACAGCAGTCCGCGCGTCGTGGAGAGCTCCGCCCGGCACCGGTCCAGCCGCTCGCGCAGGGAGTCGACGTCATCGCCCGCGTCCGCGCGCAGCTCCAGCTCCCGGCTCAGCGTCTCCAGCGCCGACGCGCCGAACCAGGCCGCGTTGGACTTGAGCGTGTGCGCCGCGCGGCTGAGGTCGTCGAGCAGCCCCTGCCCCAGCGCCGTGTACGCGTCGTCGAGCAGCGCGGGCATGCTCTGCAGCGCGGTGTCGATGAGCTCCGGGAGGATGTTCACCGCCTGCGAGCCCAGCTCCCGCCACAGCCGCGCCAGCGCCGCGGGCTGCAGGCCAGGGATGCGCGCGGCCTCGGGCACCAGGTCCTCGGAGAGCCCCTGCTCCGCGATGACGACGCGCTCCGGACGCGTGCGGGTCCCCCCGACGGGACGCGGCGTCTGGCAGCGCACCAGCGCGGCGGTGAGCGCCTCCACGCGGATGGGCTTGGACAGGAAGTCGTCCATCCCGGCCTCGAAGCACTGCTCCCGGTCGGAGTCCATCGCGTTGGCCGTCATCGCGATGACCCATGGCTGCACCGTGGGCGGCAGCTCCTGGCGGATGCGCCGCGTGGCCTCCAGGCCGTCCATCTCCGGCATCTGCAGGTCCATGAAGACGACGTCGAAGCGCTGGCGCATGGACCACTCCAGCGCCTCGCGCCCGTTGGACGCCGCCTGCACCTGATAGCCGAGCCGGTCCAACATCAGGCTGGCCAGCCGCTGGTTGGTGGGGTTGTCCTCCACCAGCAGGATGCGCAAGGGGACGCGGTCTCCGGGCCTGTCACGGGGCGGGGGCGCACCCGTCGGCGCGGGCTCCACGCGCACCCGGGGCACGTCCTTGGAGAAGCAGGACATCAGCGTGTCGTGGAGCTGGGAGGCCTTCATCGGGCGCGACAGCACTCCGGAGAACAGGCCCGGCGGAGGCGCGGCGCGACGTCCGGGCGAGGTCAGCAGGAACAGCGGCAGCGCCCGCAGGTCGACGCGCTCGCGAATCCGCGCCGCCAGCGAGGGGCCATCCAGCCCTGGCATCTGGTGGTCGATGAGCGCCAGGTCGAACCCCGAGCCGCCCGGCTGGAGCTTCGAGAGCGCCTCCATGCCGGAGCCCGCCTCCACCGGCTCGGCGCCCCACGCCTGGAGCTGCCGTCCCAGGAGGCGACGGTTGATGGCGTTGTCGTCGACGATGAGCACGCGCCGGCCGCGCAAGAGCGGCTCGTCCGAGCGCAGGTAGCCCGCCGTCGTCTGCGGCGCGGCCTGCACGGTGAGCGCGAAGAAGAACGTGGTGCCGCGGCCGGGCACACCCTCGCTCTCCACCCAGATGCGCCCGCCCATCGCCTCCACCAGGCGCTTGGAGATGGCGAGCCCCAGGCCCGTGCCGCCGAAGCGCCGCGCCACCGACACGTCGAGCTGGTTGAACGGTTGGAACAGCCCCTGCCGCTTCTCCTCGGGGATGCCCGGCCCCGTGTCCTGCACGGAGAAGGTGAGCTCCCACGGGGCGTCGGTCGCCTCGGCGCGGCGGGCACCATCCACGGACACGACGGCGCCACCGGACTCGGTGAACTTCAGCGCGTTGCCCACCAGGTTGAGCAGCACCTGACGCAGCCGCGACGCGTCCCCCATCACCACCTGGGGCACGTCCGGCGAGATGTCCGCGCCCAAGTCCAGGCCCTTCTCGCTGGCGCGCACCGCGAGCAGGTCCAACACCGACTCCACGCACTGACGCAGGTCGAACGGGTGGCGGTCCGTCTCGAAGCGGCCGGCTTCGATCTTGGAGAAGTCCAGCACGTCGTTGAGCAGCGTGAGCAGCGCCTCGCTGCTCTGGCGGATGGTGGAGATGAACTCGCGCTGCTCGCCGCTCAGGTGCGTGTCCAGCATCAGCCCCGTCATGCCGATGATGGCGTTCATCGGCGTGCGAATCTCGTGGCTCATCGTCGCCAGGAACAGGCTCTTGGCCTGGTTGGCGGACTCGGCCGCCTGGCGCGCGCGCTGGAGGTCGGTGATGTCGTGGTAGATGGCGATGAAGCCCAGCTGCCGGCCACCCACCGACACCGGCAGCGCCAACAGCTCCACATCCACCATCGTGTGGTCCTTGCGCAGCCGCCGCGTGACGGAGTGCACGCGCCCGCGCTGGGTGACGTCGCGCTGCGCCTTCTTCGCCTCGGGCAGGACGCTGTCCTCGGTGGCGACCAGGTCGAAGATGTGTTTGCCCAGCGCCTCCTGCGGCGTGTACCCGAAGAGCCGCTCGGCGGCGGGGTTCCACGACAGGACGATGAACTGGCGGGTGATGGTGACGATGGCGACGGGGCTGTTGCGCACCACCGCCTCGAAGAACTCCTTCTGCTGACGGATGGAGGCCTCGACCTCCAGGCTGCCGCGCATGTCCTGGAGCTGGAGCACCCAGCCCAGCGCGTTTCCGGCCGCGTCGACCTGCGCCAGCGTCTGCACGCGCAGGTAGTACGCGGGCCCGGCGCCGCCCGGCCGCTGTCCGGCCAGCTCCGTCTCGTGCGGCGTCTCCGGCGAGCCGCGCCCGTCCGGCGGACGCCACCCCGACAGCAGGCGCGTCACCGCCATGCCCACCAGCTCACCCCGCGGGCCGAAGATGCGTTCGGCGGCGCGATTGACCTCCTGGATGATTTGGGCAGCGTCGAGCACGAGCACCGCGTCGCGCGCGTGCTCGAAGACGGTGGTATGGGCTCTGGACGCCAGGTCGGACACCACTCCCCCTACCCTCCCGAGTGTAGGTCAGCTCGGCCCCCGCTCCTATTTTCGAGGCGGCGCGAGCAGACCCGGGCCCAGGCGCCCGCCCACGACTGGGACGGGCCCATGCTCAGCGTGCTGGTGGCGCGCCTTTCAGCGGCTGCGCCACCACGCCTTGAACGCCATCCAGGAAATCTTCCCCGTGCGGTCCGCGTCGACGATGTCGACGGCGATCTCCAGCTCTTCGTCCGTGACGTCCTGCCCCAGCGCCTCCAGGAGCCGCGCGAACTCGGCGCGCTCGATGGCGCCGGTGCGGTTGCGGTCATAGCGCTGGAAGATGTCGAGCAGCTCGTTGCCGGAGCTGGTGAGCTCGTCCACCGCCGCGTGCTCGGGCGCCAGCGGGAGGATGCCGGCGGACGACGTCTCCACCTGCTCCACGAAGGCGAGCCCTGGAGCGGTGGGCTCCTCCAGGACGGCGGGGGGCGGCGTCTGGGCCACGTCCCGGGAGACGACCAGCCGCGGAGACAGGGGCGCGGTGGCCGGCGCGGACTTCCTGCCCCCACTCGGGGCCTTCCGGGTCGCCGCCTTCCTGGCGGCGCTCTTCTTCGTGGCCGCCTTCTTCGCGGCGCGCTTCTTCGTGGCAGCCTTCTTCGCGGTGCTCTTTCGAGCCGCGCCCTTCTTCGCGGCGCTCTTCTTCGCGGTGGCCTTCCGGGCCGTGGGCTTCTTCGTCGCGGCCTTCTTCGTCGTGGAGGCGCGCCGGGATGACTTCTTCGCAGCACTCGACTTGCGCTTCTTCGTCGCCATGGGTGAGCCCCTCCTGGGCGGCGCGCATCGTAGCGCTCTCTGGGTGCGGGTCGGCAGTCCCCTGGGTGCCGGTCCGAGCCCGGCACCTCTCCGGTGGAGCTGGCCAGTGGCCCCTCCGCTCGCCCGCACGCCGAGTGTCGACTCGCCGGTCCTCGGTCCCTTTTCAGCCCTCCAGTCCAGCGCTCGCCTGGATGCTCGGAGGCCGGTGGTCCGTCATCCGGACTTTTCCCCAGGGATTCCAAGGTCTTGGTCAACTTTGACCCAGCCGAGGAGAGCGCATCGATGGCCTGGAACCCTGGCGGACAAACTGTTAGCAGGCCGGGCGTTGGTTCACCTGATTGCTCCTGGCGTCATGCTGGTAGCAAGAGGGGCCCGCGAGATGTTCACATGCCGCCGCGCGCTGCGAGCAGGGCCGCCCCGCGCATTGGAAAGCACCCGCCCGAACCCCATTGGACTTCCGCCTCTGAATGAATGACTCGCTAGAGACCCTCCTCGCCGATGGAATCATCGAGGCCGTTCTCGGCCAACTGAAGACGGGCAAGGAGGCGGAGGTGTGGCTGGTCCAGCACGCCGGGCAGGTGGTGGCGGCCAAGCTGTACAAGGAGCGCCACGAGCGTAACTTCCGCAACAACGTGGGCTACCGGGAGGGGCGTGAGGTGCGCAATTCGCGCACGCGTCGCGCCATGGAGAAGGGCAGCAAGTTCGGACAGGCCGCCGCCGAGGAGGCCTGGAAGAGCGCGGAGTCGGACTCGCTCTACAAGCTGCACGCGCAGGGCGTCCGAGTGCCCACGCCGGTGTTGTTCTACGAGGGCATCCTCCTGATGGAGGTGGTCATCGACGCGCAGGGTCATCCGGCCCCGCGACTGGTCGAGGCGCCGCCGGCCACGCCGGAGGAGGCGCTGGCGATGTACCTGGACCTGCGGGCCCAGGTCATCAGCATGCTGTGCGCGGACCTCATCCACGGCGACCTGTCGCCGTACAACATCCTGATGGGCTACGCGGGGCCGGTCATCATCGACTTCCCGCAGACCATCGCCGCGGCGCGCAACAACCGCGCGGAGTTCTACTTCCGGCGCGACCTGGACAACGTGCGCGAGTTCCTCGCGACGTACGGTCCGGCGATGTACGGCATGGCGGGGGACACGGGCGAAATCTGGAGCGCCTATGTGCGGCGCGAGCTCACGCCGGACTTCGTTCCTTCGGGAGGCTCCCGTGAGGGGGCTCGCCGTGGGGGCCAGGGCAAGGGCCGTCCGGACGCGCGGTTCGCGGGCGGCAATCCCCGCCTGGAGCAGCGGACGCCGCAGGTCGAGGTCGCGCCCGCTCCGCCCAAGCCGGCGATGACGCCCGAGGAGGCCGCCGAGGCGGAGCTGCTCGAGTTGGAGGCGCTGGTGCTGCGGCAGGGAGGTGGCGAGCGAGGCAAGCCGCCCGCCGCCCCGGCGCAGCGTGGAGGCCGCAGGGGTCCGGGGCGAGGACCGCCGCGCTCGGGCAACAATCGTCCGAGTTCGCCCGCGTCGCAGCAGGCGCGTCCGTCGGGAGGTGGTGGTGCTCGTCCGCCGCAGGCGAATGGGGCGCGGCCTCCGCAGGCGGAGCAGCGCAATGGAGGTCCGCGGGGCGTCCAGGGCGGCGCGCACAACGGAAACAGCGAGGCACCGCGTCACGGTGACTCACGCAACGGCGCACACCGGCCGCAGGGCGGCGCGGGAGACTCGCGCGGGGGGCCTGGTGGCTTCCAGGGCGAAGCAGCTCGAGGCGCTGGGGACTCGCGTGGCGGTCCTCGCGGCGTCCCGGGTGAGCGCCGCAACGGCAATGCGGCGCAAGGCGCGGGAGATTCGCGCGGGGGTCCGCGTGGATTCCAGGGCGAGCGGCGCAACGGCGATGCGGCCCAAGGCGCCGGAGCCTCGCGTGGCGGTCCTCGTGGCTTCTCGGGCGAGGGTGCGCAGGGCGCGGGAGATTCGCGCGGGGGTCCTCGCGTCTTCCAGGGCGAGCGTCGCGACGCGGCGGCACAGGGCTCCGGCGACTCACGTGGCCGTGGCCCTCGCGGGGCCCCGGGCGAGCGTCGCAATGGAGGCCCCAGGGGCTTCCAGGGTGAGGCTCGCAACGGCCAGGACGCGCATGCGTCCGATTCCCCTGGGTTCCAGGGCGAGGCTCGCAACGGTGAGGACTCGCGTGGCGCGGACGCTTCGCGCAACGGGGGGCCGCGCGGCTCGGGCGACTTCCGCAACGGCAACCGCCGAGGCGAACCCTCCGAGCCTCGCAACGGCCACGCCAACTCGCGTCCCCCGATGAACGGACGCGGCAACCGCGACGAGCGCCAGCCCGTGGTCGAGCACCGGGGTCAGGGCAACGAGGTCCAGGCCGGCGCGAGCAACACCTTCGCCGGCAATGACTCGCGGCCTCCACGTGGCGAGCGTCGCGGAGGCCCCAACCGGCCCTCGCAGCCCACCGTGGAGACCCGTCCGCCCACCAGCCCGGGTGGCAACACGCTCCGCGAGCCCCGCCAGCAGCGCCCCAACTCGAACCGGGGCAACGCACCTCGCGGTCCACGAGGCGGTCCCCAGGTGAGCTACGTCGCGCGGAACAACAACCCGTCCGACTCGGGCCCCACCGAAACCGGCTCCTGAGCCCCCAGGGCCCGGTGGACGCCAGTCGTCACCGGGCCCGTCCCCCACCTCGGTGAGTCGTCACGTCATCCCACGCGGATGACGACCTTGCCGAAGTGGGCCCCGCTCTTCAGGTGATGGAACGCCGCCACCGCCTCGTCGAAGGGGAACACGCGGTCCACCACCGGGCGGACGGCATGCTGCGAGAACGCACGCAGCAGCGCCTCGAAGCTCTGCCGATGTCCGACGAGGATGCCCTGTACCCGCAGGTTCTGCATCAGGATGGACGTCAGCGGCACCGCCCCCGCGACGCCGCTCAGCACGCCGATGACGGACACCGTGCCGCCAGGCCGCACCGCGCGCAGCGACTTCTCGAACGTCCCCGCCCCGCCCACCTCCACCACATGGTCCACGCCCGCGTTGCCCGTGAGCGCACGCGCCGCCTTGTCCCAGTCCGGAGTCGTCACGTAGTTGATGCCCTCGTGCGCCCCCAGCCCCCGCGCTCGCTCCAGCTTCTCGTCGCGGCTGGAGGTGATGATGACGCGCGCGCCCATCAACCGCGCGATCTGCAGCGCGAAGAGGGAGACGCCTCCCGTACCCTGCAGCAACACCACGTCCCCCGCCTTGAGCGCGCCATGCGTCACCAACGCGCTCCACGCCGTGAGCGCCGCGCACGGCAGCGTGGCGGCCTCCTCGTCGGAGAGATGATCCGGCGTGGGCACCACCCCGTCCTCGCGCAGCACCATCGTGTCCGCGAGCGCGCCATCCAGCGGCCCGCCCAACGTGGACTGCTGGACCAGACGCGTCGGCTCCCCGGCGGACCACGCCTGCGCGAAGAGACCGATGACCCGGTCCCCCACCTTCACCCGCGTGACACCCGGCCCCACCGCGTCCACCACCCCCGCGCCATCCGAGTTGGGCACCAGCGGTAGCTTCTGCCTCGGGTTGTAGCGCCCCTCCACCATCATCAGGTCGCGGTAGTTCAGGCTCGTCGCCTTCACCCGCACGCGCACCTGGAACGGGCCCGGCGTGGGGTCCGGCCGCTCGCACGACACCAGCTTCTCCAACCCGAATCCGTCCCGAATCTCGTAGGCCTTCATGGGTCCGGTTCTACCGCTCCCGCCGGCCCGGGGGGAGGTGCGGCCGCGAGTCCCATGCGAATACACTCCGCGTTGAACAGTGAACGCGCTCCTCCTCCTCACCTGCTCGCTCCTCGCCTCCGCGCCGAGTGCCCGCTTCCCGCAGGGAACCGCGCGCATGGAGGTGGGTCCCGCGCCGCACGGCCTGCCGGACTGGAGCATCCAGCGCTGCGCCGAGTGCCACGCGCCCGAGGTCGACGCGTGGAGGAACAGCGGCCATGCCTCGGCGCGCACGGATGACGTCTTCCAGGTCGCCATCACCGAGGACCGTCCGGGCTGGTGCGTCCAATGCCACGCGCCCCTCGCGCGCAACCTGGAGCGCGGCCCGCTGCCCGCGAACAGTCCTCCCGAGGAGCACGGCGTCACCTGCGCGGCCTGTCACGCGCGCATCGACAAGGCCCAGGCCACGACGCCGGGCATGCCCTGCGCGGGCTGTCACCAGTTCGGCTTCCCGGTCCTGAACACCGACGGCCAGCGCGTCCGCCTCTCCAAGACGGAGTGGCAACAGGACACGGTGGGCGAGTGGACCCTCTGGCGCAAAGCCACCGGAGACACGCGCCACTGCACCGACTGCCACATGCCTCGGGGTGACCACGGACTGGGCGGCACCCGGCGCACCGAGGCGCTCAAGGCGGCGCTCGTCGTGGAGCCGCACGATGGAGCGCTCGTGCTGTCCACGCGCGAGGTCGGCCATGGCTTCCCCTCCGGCGACGTCATGCGCTGGGTGAGCGTGGAGGTCGCCGACAATCCCCTCTTCGAGTCCGCCACCACCGTGGCCACGCTGGGCCGCCGCCTGGAGGTGCGCCAGTGGGCCCCGGAGCCGCTGGCCCACCTGGGCGCCATCGAGGACACCCGCCTCGTCCCAGGCCGTCCCCTGCGCGTCCGGCTCCCCACCACGGCCCGCTACGCGCGCGTCGTCTACCACCTGGTGTCCCGCGAGCAGGAAGACTCGGGACTCTATCCCGCGGGCCTCTCACGACTGGTGCTGTGGGCCGCCCCCCTTCCGCCACCCCGCCACACCCCGGAGCGCAAGCCATGATCCTCCTGTCGCTCATCCTCGCCGCCGCCCCACCCATCCTGCTCGAGCCTGACGCGGGCAGCGCGCACCGACTGCATCCGCGCCGCGTGACGGCGTCCACCTTCCTGGAGAACGGTTGGAACAAACACGCGCAGAACTATCTGCCGCTCTATGTCGCGGACGACGACCCGGCCACCGCGTGGGTGGAGGGCGCGAAGGGACGCGGCGAGGGCGAGGCCCTGGAGTGGTGGGGGCCGTCCCTCACGCGCGCCAAGGTGTTCCGCGTCTTCGTGCGCAACGGCTACCAGAAGTCCGAGAAGCTCTACCGCGCGAACGCGCGCCCCCGGAAGGTGAAGCTGGAGCCGCTGGTCCAGGGCGAGACGGGCCCGCAGACGACGGGCACGCCGGTGGAGGCGGAGCTGCGCGACGTGCTCGGCTGGCAGGAGGTCCGCGTGCCCGTGCCGGCGCGCGTGGGCGGCGTGCGACTCACCCTCGTGACCACCTATCCGGGCGCGACGTATGACGACACGTGCCTGAGCGACCTGCGCGTGTACGTGGAGGGCGAGGACCCGTACAAGGCCGAGGCGGAGACGGCGGCGTTCGAGCAGGTGCGCACCTACGCGTACGAGCGGAAGATGGCGGCCGCGCGCAACGACACGAAGGCGAAGGTGGAGTGGGCGCCGCGCTACAAGGTGGAGACCCTGTTCGAGAAGGAGTTCACGGAGGATGAGATGCTCGCGCGTCCCGGTGGACCCGACGGCACGCGGGCCGTGGACTTCATGGCCACCGTCCCGGAGAAGCCCGCGTACAAGGCGGCGCTCGCCCGCGCCCGGGAGCTGGCCGAGGCGTTCGACCGCGTCGACCTGAACCGCACGGGCACCGACTCCGAGGCCCGCGCGAATTGGACCCGCGTGAAGCCCGCGCAGCTGCGCCCCCAGAAGGCCGCGGCGAGCGCGGCGCTGTCCGCGATGGAGGACCCGGGCCTGGTGCGCGTGGCCGGGCTGCTCCACCTGGCGGACACCACGTTCTTCGAGGCCGACACGGCCCAGGCGCAGATCAAGGCGCGAATCCAGAAGGCGCGCGCCCAGGAAGGTCGCGAGCTCGTCGCGTGTGAGAAGCGCTGCCAGGTCGAGCGCCGCGAGGCGTCCCGCCCGGCGGATGCCCATGACTTCACCTGCGAGGAGGAATGCTCGGGCGTCTTCACCGACTCCTCGGGCTCCAAGAGCGAGCTGCTGGAGCACAAAGCCGCGGGCGGCGAGTTCCTCCAGGGCCCGCTCGACAAGCCCACCGCGTTCCTGCGCGGCACCTCCGAGGAGTCAGGGAGCCGCGAGGTGTGGCTCACCTTCCGCCAGACGCTCATCACCTACAAGGACCAGCGGGCCGACACCCTCGTCGTGTACGGCAACACGCACGGCTCTCGCGAGCCCGTCTACTTCTACGTGCTCGAGTGGAGCGAGAAGGCGGGCAAGTCCCGCCTGGAGAGCATCACCGCCTTCGTGGTGAACGCCGACAACGCGCGCGTGCTGCGCTACCGCCCCGCGTCCAACGCCTGAGCGGTCAGTCGCGCCACCGCCTGCCGGGGCGTGAGGATGAGGAAGGGCATCCCGTGCCGGTCCGCCATGGACAGCACGCGCTTGTCCTTGCTCACCAGCCACGACACCCCGGCACGCGCGGCCAGGACGAGGAACTTCTGGTCGTCGCGGTCCCTGCACCGGGGGAGATCGAGCGCGGTGCTCCCCTCCCCCGCCGGCAACACCCGCGCGTGCTCGCGGTAGCGGGAGAGCGCCGTGCTCCGCGCGTCCTGGGCCCGGCCCGGGAGGAAGTGGCGCGAGGCGAGCACATACCCCAGCTCCGCCAGCGTCGCCTCCTCGGCCCAGGCCACCAGGCGTCCATCCTTCAGGGCCTGATGGAGCTCGCGCAGGGCCGGGTCCTCGAACACATAGAGGTCCAGGACGACATTGGTGTCGAGCACCACGGGCAGCACGGGGGCAACGGGAGTCATTCTGGGTTTCCGGTGGGCACGGTATGCTGCCCCCGCATCGCATGAGGGGGTCGGATGGAACTACAACTTCTGAAGTGTCCGGGCTGCGGCGCGAACCTACCGCCCCCCGCCTCGGCGAATGGCATCCTCACCTGCGCCTACTGCGGCGCGATGGTGTCCGCCAAGGGCGTGGCCGTCTGGCCCAAGCCCGCGCGTCCGGCCGATGACCCGCCGTTCGCCCCGGACCGACCTCGCGTCACCGTGGCGGGCACGCGCTACGTGCTGCTCGGCCGCCTGGGCCAGGGGGACAGCTGCGACGTGTTCCTCGCGCGGCGCGACGCGCGCATCACGGAGATGGTGGTGCTGAAGGTCGCCCGCGCGCTGTGGGATGCGGACCTGGTCGCCCGGGAGTACGAAATCCTCGAGGAGTTCCAGGGCTCCAGCGCCCAGGGCGCCGAGCACTTCACGCGGCTGCTCCCCCAGCCCGTGGCCCGGGGCAAGGTGAAGGACCCGGTGGGCACGTCTCGCGCGGCGGCCGTCTATCGCTGGTCGAGCGGCTTCCAGCACTCGCTGACGGAGCTGCGTCAGGTGTATCCGGAGGGCATCGACCCGCGCGCGGCCGTGTGGATGTGGAAGCGCGCGCTGGAGGTGCTCGGCTTCGTGCATCGCGCTGGCTACGCCCACGGCGCGGTGCTGCCGCCCCACCTGCTCGTCCACCCCAGGGACCATGGCGTGATGCTGGTGGGCTGGGCTGGCGCGGTGCAGTACCGCACGTACCTGCCCGTGGCCTCCGCCAGCAAGTCCCACGCGGACTTCTATCCAGAGGACATCCTGGATGGCGCCACGCCCACGCCCGCCACGGACCTGGTCATGCTCGCGCGCACGCTCGCCTGGGTGCTCGGGGGAACGGCGGCGACGGGGCTGGCGCCATCGCGGGTGCCGGAGCCGCTCTTCGTGCTGCTGCGCGACCAGGCCCGGCTCGAGCGCGGCGCCGTCGTCGATGCGTGGAGCGTGAAGGAAGACGTGTCACGGGCGGCGCTCGAGGCCTTCGGTCCTCCGCGCTTCGTTCCCTTCACCCTGCCCGGGTGGCGCTGAGCGCGGATTGACGCCTCGCGCGGAAGGAGAGTCGAGCAATGGGTTACGGGAGCTACAGCAGCCAGGCACACGAGGCGCTCATCCAGGCCCGGGGGACCCTGTCCCGGCAGGTCCTCTTCCGGCAGGAGCGCTGCCATCCGTTGATGGACCCGCGCGGGGTGAACTGGCGCGAGAGCCGCGACAGCGAGGTGCATCCGACCTCGTTGGGAATCATCTTCGCGCTCGACGTCACGGGCTCCATGGGAGACATCCCGGAGCTGCTGGCGCGGCGCGGCTTGCCCAGCTTCATGCGGGCGCTCCTGGACGCGGGCGTGACGGACTCGCAGGTGCTCTTCATGGCGGTGGGCGACGCGAACAGCGACCGCGCGCCGCTGCAGGTGGGCCAGTTCGAGTCCAACGAGCGGCAGATGGACCAGTGGCTGACGTCGTCCTTTCTGGAGGGCGGCGGCGGCACGCCGGGCCACGAGTCGTATGAGCTGGCGATGTACTTCGCCGCGCGCCACACGGACCTGGACTGCTTCCGCAAGCGCGACCGCCGGGGCTACTTCTTCATGACGGGTGACGAGCGTCCCTACCCGTTCGTCTCGCACGCGCAGGTGGCCGCGCTCATGGGGGACGGGCTGGAGAAGGACCTGCCCGTGCAGCAGGTGGTGGACGAGCTCCAGCGCGCCTTCGAGCCCTTCTTCCTCATCCCCGACCTGGCCCGCCGCCGCAACTGCGAGCGGTACTGGCGGGAGCTGCTCGGGGACCGCGTCATCTGCCTGGAGGAACCTGGAGACTGCGTGGACGTGACCTCCAGTCTCGTGGGCCTGTGCGAGGGCGCCATCGCCGACATCGACGCGCTGGCCCGACACCTGGAGCGCGAGGGTCGGGACCGCTCCCGTCGCGGCGCCGTCATCCGCGCGCTCACGCCCTTCGCCGCCACGCTGGGGCGCGACGGCACGCCTCGGCCCCGGCTGGAGGACGAGCACCTGCCCATCGACGACGCCACCTCCGGCCACCAGCGCCTGGCGCCTCGCGACGGGCGATGAGCGCCTCGCGCGCGGCGCACATCGTCGTCGACCTGGGCTTCGGCGACGCGGGCAAGGGCACCCTCACGGACTGGCTGACGCGTCGGCATGACGCGCGGCTCGTGGTGCGCTTCAACGGCGGCGCGCAGGCGGGACACAACGTCGTCACCGAGGACGGTCGACACCACACCTTCTCCCAGTTCGGCGCGGGCACCTTCGTCCCCGGCGTGTGGACGCACCTGGCGCGCTCCACCGTCTTCCATCCGCTGGCCCTGCGCGTGGAGGCGCGCTACCTGGCCGAGCGCGGTGTGCCGGAGGCCCTGTCCCGCGTGACGGTGAGCGAGCGGGCCCGCGTCATCACGCCGTTCCATCAAGCGGCCGGGAGGCTGCGGGAGCTGGCTCGGGGCGATGCGCGACACGGCACCTGCGGCGTGGGCGTGGGCGAGACGGTGCGCGACGCGCTCGCGCATCCCGGGGACACCGTGCTCGCGGGGGACCTGCGCGACGCGGGCGGACTCGTGCGAAAGGCCCGCGCGGCGCAGGAGCGACTGCGGGGAGAGCTGGAGGAAGTGTTGCGCGTCACCGGGAGCCTCCCCGACGCCGCGCCGGAGCGGGCGATGTTCGAGGACTCCGGCGTGAGTGCTCGCTGGGTCGAGGCCGTGGGGACCATTGAGCCTCTTCATCGCGTGGTGGCCGACGAATGGCTCGGTCCTCGACTGCGAGCGGGCACCACGCTCTTCGAGGGCGCGCAGGGTGTGCTGCTGGACGAGTGGCGCGGCTTCCACCCCCACACCACGTGGAGCACCTGCACCTTCGAACCCGCGCTGTCATTGCTGCGCGAGCACGGCTTCGACGGAGAGGTGCACCGCCTGGGCGTGCTGCGCGCCCATGCCACGCGCCACGGCGAGGGCCCGTTCCCCACCGAGGACGCGAGCCTCGCGCCCTCTCTCCCCGAGCCCCACAACGGCGCCGACGGATGGCAGGGGGGCTTTCGCGTGGGCGCGTTCGACGCGGTGCTCGGCCGCTATGCGCTCGATGTCTCCGGCGGTGTGGATGCGCTCGCGGTGACCCACCTGGACCGGCTGAGCTCGCGCTGGCCGGTGTGTGACGCGTATCGCGCCGCGCTCGGCCACGAGGATTCGCCCCTGGTCCGAGAGGCGCCTGGCTCCGAGCGCATCACCGCGCTGCGCCCCAGCACCTCCGAGCGGGACCTCGACTGGCAGGCGCGTCTGACCCGGGCCCTGGCCCGCTGCGTGCCCGAGCGGAGGACATTGGAGTTGGGTGAGGACCCGGACGTCCGCGTCGAGCGCTTCCTCGGCTGGGTGGAAGCCGCCCTGGGGGCGCGTGTCACCGTGGCGTCCCGGGGACCGACGGCCGGGGACAAGCAGTCCCGAGGCTGACGACCCCCGGGGCTCCGCGCTAGCGTCCGGGGGAAACGAGACATCGTTCGTGGTGTCACGACCGAGGGGGTCAATCCATCATGGGGTACGGGTCCTACAGTCACGAAGCGCACAGGGCGATGACGGAGGCTCGCAGCGAGCTGCCGCCGCAAGAGGTGTTCAAGCAGCGCGCCTGTCATCCCAGGATGGACCCGTTCGGGGTGAAGTTCCGCGAGAGCCGGGACAGCGCGGCCCACCCCAACTCGCTCGCCGTCGTCATGTCGCTCGACGTGACGGGCTCCATGGGCAACATCCCCGAAATCCTGGCGCGAAAGACGTTCCCCTCGTTCATGAAGGACCTGATGGAAGCGGGCATCGCGGACCCGCAGGTGCTCTTCATGGCCGTGGGTGACGCGGACTACGACCAGGCCCCGCTCCAGGTCGGCCAGTTCGAGTCCTCCGAGCAGCAGCTGGACCAGTGGCTCACGTGGATGTTCCTGGAGCGCGGTGGCGGTCCGAATCCCTCCGAGTCCTATGAGCTGGGCATGTACTTCGCCGCCGAGCACACGGCGATGGACTGCTTCGAGAAGCGCGGCAAGAAGGGCTACTTCTTCATGACGGGCGACGAGCCGCCCTTCGAGGAGGTGGCCAGCCGCCACGTGACGAAGCTCATCGGCGATTCGATGCAGGACAACCAGCCCATCTACCAGACGGTGAAGCGGCTGGAGCGGACGTTCCATCCGTTCTTCCTCATCCCGGACCAGCGCCGCCGCGGCTATTGCGAGGAGACCTGGCGCATCGTCCTGGACGACAGGGTCATCTGCATGGACGACGCCGCGGACACCTGCGACGTGGCCGCGGCCCTGGTCGCCCTCACCGAGCGCGCCGTGCCGCACCTGGACGCGCTGGGCAAGCGGCTGAGGGACGCCGGCAAGCCCGCCGATCGGGTGAAGAGCGTCCTGCGGGCCGTGGAGCCCTGGGCCCAGAAGCTGCGCGACACGCCATAGGACAGTGCCGGCGTCAGGCCCTTTCCCACGGGGCCCGACGCCGTGATACCCCCAGGCCGTGAGTGACTCCTTCGAACGGCTCGGGTTGTCCCCGGACACGCTCGGCGCGCTGCGCCGGGTGCGCTTCACCCAGCCCACCCCCATCCAGGTCCAGGCCATCCCTCCCGCGCTCGCGGGCAAGGACGTCATCGGCTGCGCGGCCACGGGCACCGGCAAGACGGCCGCCTATGTGCTCCCCCTCGTCGAGCGCTTCGCGGGCAGGAAGGGCACGCTGGGGCTGGTGCTCGCGCCCACGCGGGAGCTGGTGCGGCAGATCGCCGAACCGCTGGGCGTCTTCGCCGAGGCGCGCGGGCTGACGCACACCGTGGTCATCGGCGGCGAGGACATGTCCGCGCAGGTGGAGGCCTTGAAGGCCCACCCCACCTTCGTGCTCGCCACGCCGGGCCGGCTCGTCGACCTGCTGGAGACGGGCTCGGTGAGCCTGTACCGGATGGAGGGGCTGGTGCTCGACGAGGCGGACCGGATGCTCGACATGGGCTTCCTGCCCCAGTTGGAGCGTATCCTCGCCGAGCTGCCTCGCAAGCGGCAGACGCTGTTGTTCTCCGCGACGCTCGGACCGGACGTGGGGAGGTTCGCGCGGGAGCGGCTGTACAAGCCGGTGCGCGTGGAGGTGACCCGCAGCGGGACTCCCGCCGCGCGCGCCGAGCAGCGGCTCTACATCGTGAAGCCGGAGGAGAAGTCGGCGCTCCTGCTCTCGTTGCTCGCGGAGAGTGACTCGACGGCGCTCGTCTTCGCCAAGTCGAAGGAGCGCGCGGACAAGGTGCTGCGGCTGCTCCAGCGCGAGGGACACAAGAGCGCGGTGCTGCACGCGGACCGGACGCAGAACCAGCGGCGTCAGGCGCTCGAGGGCTTCCGCGAGGGGACCTACCGGTGTCTGGTGGCGACGGACATCGCCGCGCGCGGACTGGACGTGGAGGACGTGGGACAGGTCATCAACTACGACCTGCCGCACTCGCCCGAGGACTACGTGCACCGCATCGGCCGCACGGCGCGCGCGCAGGCCAGCGGCGTCGCGTCCACCTTCGCCACGTCGCGCGACAAGAACGTGGTGGCGGAGATCGAGCGCATCATGCGCGGACAGATTCCCCGCGTCGCCGTGCCGCGCGAGGACCCCGTGTTCCAGGAGGCGTGGACGCGCTTCCTCGCGTCCCAGAAGGACCCCGGTCCTCCGCAGAAGGATTCGGAGTCGGCACCTGGCAAGGCGCAGGGTCGACACGCCCGGACCCACGGCAAGCGCCGACCGCGCTGACGTCTCAGGGCGCGGAGGCCTGCTCGCGCGCCAGCTCCGCGCGAAAGAACGCGCTGCCCTCGGCCAGCGTGCGCATGTAGCCGCGCACGTCCTCGCGCGCCTCGGGTGACAGCTTGAAGAACGGCGTCACGTGCTCATCCGGCACGTAGCGGAACGTCAGGTTGATGCGGCGCGTGCGGAAGTCCGGCAGCTTCGGCGCCAGGTCATGCCCCGCCCGCGTGTCCACGCGCTGCACCCGGTGGAACGTCTCCTCCTTCCACCGCGTCCCGCCGAACAGCTCCAGCGCGCCGTCATCCAGCCACTGCTCCAGCACCACCGCGTCGCGCTCACCGGGCCGCGAGGACGTCACGAACTGGATGAGCGCCCGCTCGCCGAAGGACAGCGACGCCACCGGGCCGGGCTCGAAGTCCTTGTGCTCGCCCACCCGCGCCGTGTCCACCCAGCGGTCCTCCTCCAGCCGGTTGCCGTAGAAGTTCACCAGGCACGTGTTGAGGTGCCAGCCCTTGGGCATGTCCGGCCCCCGGAACATGCGCCGCGCCAGCTCCTCGATCTTCGTCACCTGCCGCTGGAGCACCTCCGGGAACGGCTCCGCCTTCACGCACCGGTTCCAGAGCCCCTTGGGCGGCCGGTAGTAGTCCAGGCACGCGAACTGCCAGTTTCCCAGCCAGTACACGGGCCGGAGCAGACGCCGCTGCTGCTGGCCCGGCGGCGGCGGGAAGTGCTTCGAGAAGCGCTCCTCCCACAGCGGGTGCAGCCCTCCCAGCCAGGTCAGGATGGCCTCCTTGTCCGCGGCGGACAGGAAGCTCGCGTTGTAGTGGTGGCCGGGTGTGCGCTGGCGGGCCTTGTGCGCCAGCGAGGGGCCTCGACGGGGGGGGAGGGCCATGGGCGACCCCGTGGTACCACACCGGCCGCGTCCGGAGGGGGCCTTGCGCAATCCGCCCACCCCCGGTGTTGGTAAGGGGGCCGGAACGCGAAAACACCATGTCCGAAGACCGTCTCCACACGCTGTACCGCACCTACGGGCCCTCCCTGTACGCCCGCTGTCGCCAGATTCTGGGCGATGACGCCGCCGCGGCCGACGCGGCCCAGGAGACCTTCCTCCGGCTGCACCGCCAGCTGGACCGCGCCCCGGATGCCCAGCACGCCCTCGCGTGGATCTACCGCGTGGCCACCAACTACTGCCTCAACCAGGCCCGAGACAGGCGCCGCCGCGCGGTGCCCGTGGAGGAGCTGCCCGACGTGCCCGGCGTCGACAGCGAGCGCCTGCTGGAGGACCGGGACCTCGCCCGCCGCCTCATCACCACCGCGCCCCCCAAGGTGGCCGAGGTCGCCTGGCTCCACCTCGCCGACGGCATGACGCAGGAAGAGGTGGCCCAGCTCCTCGGAATCTCCCGTCGCACCGTCGTCAACCGGCTCGCAGACTTCCACCGGCATGCGCACGCGCTCGCCGGGAGGCCCCCCTCATGAACGCCCCCCCTCACGTCTCCAGCCTCAAGCTGGAGGCCCTCGCGATGGGCGCGCTCCCCCCTCCGGAGCGCGCCACCACCCAGGCCCACCTGGACACCTGCCTTGCCTGCCGCGCCCGCTCCGAGGAGCTCGCCTCCCATCGCCGGCACTTCACCGCCCACGTGCTCCCCCGCGCCCAGCTCCCCTCCCCGCGCGTGGCCCCGTGGGGTGACTGGCGCTGGTGGGCCCCCGCGCTCGCGCTGGCCTCGGCGGTGGTGCTGCTGTTCGCGCTGGTCGCGGTGCCCTCGCCCCAGGAGCCGGAGCTGGCGGTGAAGGGCGGCGCGATGCTCCAGCTCTTCGCCCACCGGGGCGAGCGGACGTGGAAGGTGGAGGAAGGCGAGGCGCTGGCGCCCGGTGACCAGGTGCGCTTCGTCGTGGAGGGACTGGGCCTGCCCTACGTGCTGGTGGTGTCGGTGGATGGCGCCGGACAGGTGAACACGTACTACCCCTTCGGCGGACACGAGAGCGTGCAGGTGCCGTCGCGGGGACTGCCGGTGGAGATTCCGGGGAGCGTGGTGCTCGACAACGCCCCGGGACCCGAGCGACTGTTCGCGCTGTTCTCCCGCCAGCCGTTGTCGTTCGAGTCGGTGGCACCAGCGCTGCGGGAGCTCTCCACCGGGGGGGCGGAAGTCATCCGGGACCGCAGGCGGTTGCCCGTCGCCGCGGGAGCACAAGCCACCTTCCTCTTCGAGAAGACCCAGCCGTGATGACCTCTCTGCGCTGCCTCGTCGTCGCCGCGGTGCTGTGCGCGTCCCTGCCCGTCGAGGCGGGGACCCGACGCATCGCCGTGTTGGTGGGCCACAACGTAGGCAGCGGTGAGCGTCCACCCCTGCGCTACGCGGAGGCCGACGCCACGAAGCTCGCGGGCGTGCTGTCGGAGCTGGGGGACGTGGCGCCCTCGGACCTCATCATCCTGCAGGGCCAGGGGCTGGCGCCGGTGCGGTCCGCGCTGGACGAGGCGGCTCGCAAGGTCGAGGCCTTGCGGCGTCAGGCGGACACGCGCGTGGTGTTGCTGTTCTATTTCTCCGGGCACTCGGACGGCGTGGCGTTGGAGCTGGGCACGGAGCGGCTGCTGTATTCGGAGCTGCGGCGCTGGCTGGACGCGACGCGCGCGGACGTGCGGCTGGCCATCGTCGACAGTTGCCGCAGCGGCGCCCTGCTGCGCTTCAAGGGTGGCCGTCCGGGTCCTTCGTTCGAGCTGCGGCTGACGGATGAGGTGCACAGCACCGGGCACGCGCTGCTGACGTCCAGCGCGGAGGATGAGCTGGCGTTGGAGTCGCGGGAGGTGGGCGGCTCGCTCTTCACGCACCATCTGGTGTCGGGGCTTCGCGGCGCGGCGGACTCGTCTGGAGATGGACTGGTGACGTTGGCGGAGGCGTATCAATACGCGTATGCGCACACCGTCTCGTCCACCGCGGACGTGCTGACGGGCGCGCAGCATCCGGCGTACGACTACCGGCTGACGGGCAAGGGGGAGCTGGTGCTCACGCAGCTTCCGAGCCCGGGCACGGCGTTGGAGTTGCCGTCGGACTTCGAGCGCGCGCTGCTGTTGAAGCCGGGGCGAGGGCAGGTGCTCGCCGAGCTGGGGCCGGGCGCGGTGCCTCGGCTGGCCGTGCCTCCGGGCGAGTACGAGCTGCGAGCGTGGCGCGCGGGACGACAGCATGTGGGCGCGGTGAACGCGGCGGCCGGACAGGTGAGCCGCGTGCGCTGGGAGGACCTGAAGCTGGCGCCGCCCTCGCCCACCGTCGCGGGCATCAAGGGGAGCACTCCGGTGCCCATCTCCCGGAAGGTGGCCATCGCGTCACCGGAGGAGTGGCAGTGGCTCGAGTCGACCGCGGAGGAGTCCCAGGCCCCAGCCGAGACACCGCCTCCAGAGCCGGACACATCCCAGGAGCCGAGACCCTGGGCCTCGGTGGAGCGACGTGTCGCCGCCACCCCGCTGGCCGAGAACCAGAACGCCCCCGAGCCCCTCGTGGCCCGCGCTCCCGAGCCGGTCACCGAGGGGCGCTCGCGTGATTCGGCCCGCGCGGCTCCGCCGCTCGAGATTTCGCCGTATGTGCCCGTGACGCCCGGGGACCGGGAGCTGACGTTGACGGCGGGGATGCGCCACACGGTGGTGGACCCCGCCGGCGCGCTGCTGGCGTTCCGCGCGGAGCTGTCCAAGGCGCTCCAGGGCATGACGTTCGCGCTGGAGGTGGGCCAGGGACCGCACGAGGAGAACCGCGAGTTCACCACGGGCCTGACGGTGGGCTACGCGCTCAAGAAGCGCTACCGGTACACGGAGCTGGCGCTGGGCCTCGAGGCGGGATTGCAGATCGTGGTGCAGACGGGAGATGGAGACTCGGCCTGGACGATCGGCCCGTCGGCCGCGCCCGTGGCGTCGTTCGCGCTGTACGTGGTGCCGCAGATGGCGGTCACCCTCGGCGGGCGATTGCCGGTGGCGGTCGTCCGGCTGGACGAGAAGACCCAGTGGAAGTTCATCCCCACCGCGGACCTGGGGTTGAGGATTCCGTTCTAGGGATGCGCGGGGGCTGCCACGCCACGGCGCCTCGTCATCGCGCGCGGGCCGGGCTGCCTGCATCACGCCCGAGCGCTGACGCCTCGTCGGGCGTCGAGACGGCGCCATCCATCGAGCGATGACGCGACGGTGAAAGCCCGTGGAGCCCACGGCCTCGCCATGTTGAGGAGTTCCGTGGCTCCCGCCCTCAGTGATTGAAGAGGGCGGGCCTGGGGCGATTCGAGCCACGGCGAACCCGCGGAGGCAGGCCTTCAGCGTCCGTGCGTGATTCCCACGGAGGCGCCTTCGGACGGCTCGCGCGCGGACGCGGGCATCACCGTCGGCTTCGGCGCGGCCGCGCCCGCCGGAGCCACCACGGCCCGAGCCGGCTCGACCGAGGCCTCGGAGGCCACGTTCATCGGAGTGACATTCGCCTGCACCGCGGCGGCGCTGCTCACGGACGCAGCACCCGCCTGCACCGCGGCGTTCACCGCCTGGCCGACGCCGCTGTTCACCGGCGTGCCCACCACCTGCACGGCGGGGGCGCTGTTCATGGACTCATCACCCGCCTGCACCGCGGCGTTCACCGCCTGGCCGGCGCCGCTGTTCACCGGCGTGCCCACCACCTGCACGGCGGGGGCGCTGTTCACGGACGCAGCACCCGCCTGCACTGCGGCGGCGCTGTTCACGGACGCAGCACCCGCTTGCACCGCGGCGGCGCTGTTCACGGACGCAGCACCGGCCTGCACCCCGGCGGCCGCATGCACCGACGCGGCGGCGGGCTGCGCGGACTCGGTGGACTTCGCCACCTGCGTACCCGGCGCCGGCGCGGGTACGGGCTTCGCGCAATCCGACACCGCCTCCGTCGCCGCCACCGCGCCCACCGAGGCGACCAACGGGGCCTTCGGCTCGGGCGGAAGCGTGCGCGGCGGCAACACGAAGGGCGGCGGCACGGGGCAGTGCGTGCACGGCCCTCGCAGCGGCACCGCCAGGCGCTGACCCGCGCGCAGGAAGTTGTTCTTCATCCGGTTCGCCTTGCGAATCAGCGCCACCGTCGAGTTGTAGCGAAGCGCGATGCCACCCAACGTGTCACCCGAGCGGATCCGGTGCGTCGTCACGTTGTGCTCGGGCTGGAGCGACAGCAACGGCTGCACCCGGCGCCCCAGCTCCTGCGCCTTCGGGTTGTGGAAGCGCAGGTGGAAGTGGTCCCGGTGCCGACGCGCGTGCCGGATGATGCCCGCCGGGTGGAACAACGAATCCAGCCACACCTTGTCCTCCCCCGCCGACAGCGCGTAGTCGTACAGGACCTTCTGCACGCGCTTGTCCACGAGGATGAGCTGGATGTCCGTCTTCGTCACCACCGCGCGGATGAACGCCCAGTTGAGCGGCACGTTGATGTACTTCTCGCGCTCCCGCTCACGGATGGGGTCCACCGTCGGGTAGTAGAAGCCCACGTCCACGTCACGGCCGTTCTGGTGGCTCTTGTGGGGGCGCTTGTAACCGCCCTCCTTGTTGCTGATGCCGTTGACGCGGATGGGCGGCGCCTCCGGGAAGCGCGCGCGCACCTCGCGAATCGCCGCGATGAGATAGTCGATGCTCTCCTGCGTGCCCCACGCAATCTCGGGCTGCACCACGAGCCAGTCGGCGCCCTCCCCCTTGGGGAACTGCACCGAGTTCACCAGCCGGCCGCTGTGCGCGAAGCCCACCGCCATGGACCCCAGCGACGCGGTGTCGTCCTTCCAGCGTCGCGCCAGCTCCTCGTCGGAGAGGTCCGCCGTGTAGAGCGGCCCCGTGGGCACCTCACCGCCCACCACCGGCGTCTCACCCTCGCCGTCGTCGCCCTCGCCCTCGCTGGCCTCCGCCGTCTCGTCCTCGCCCTCCAGGTCCTCCTCGGACAGCGCACAACCCTCGGCCGGAGCCTCGGCGGCGACGGGCGCGGCGGCCGTCTCGATGGAGGCCGGCGACGGCGCTGCCACCGGCGGCGCCTCCTGACTCCCCTGCGTCAGTCCTTCTGAACGCACGGAGGCCAGGGCGGACTCGCCGCCAGAGTGGGGAACCACGCGCCCGGCACAGCCGGCGCAGACCAGAAGGAGCCAAAGGGGGTAACGCACCGGGGCGAAGGATGGCCCGAGATTCGTTCGAGCACAAAGCCCCTCCCCGGTTTTTTTGGCGCCCTCCCGACCCAGGGGGCCACCTGGAGTGGCCCGGGACACACTGACCGAGCAGGAAGGGAGGCGTCAGGGGGCCGGCTGCGGCACCTTGAGCGCGACGTCGAGCGCCAGTTCGATCATCTCGTCGAACGTCGTCTGCCGGTCCTGGGGCGACAGGTGCTCGCCGGTCTGCAGGTGGTCCGACACCGTCAGGAGCCCCAGCGCGCGCGCGCCGAACTCGGCCGCCACGCCGTACAGGCCCGCGACCTCCATCTCGATGGCGAGCACGCCCATGCGCACCAGCGCGGCGTTGAGCTGCTCCTGCGGGTGGTAGAACAGGTCGGAGGTGAAGACGGAGCCCGCCCGCACGGACTTGTTGCGCCGCTCGGCCGCTTCCACGGCCCAGCGAGCGAGCTCGAAGTCCGCCACGGCCGCGAAGTCATGGTCCAGCAGCCGCATCCGGTTCACCTTGGAGTCGGTGCCCGCGCCGGTGGCCACGATGACGTCGCGCAGCTTCACGTCGGGACGCAGCGCGCCGCAGCTGCCCACGCGGATGAGCGTGCGGGCGCCGTACACCTTGATGAGCTCCGTGGCGTAGATGGAGATGGAGGGCACCCCCATGCCGTGCCCCATCACCGACAGGCGACGGCCCTGATAGGTGCCGGTGAAGCCGAACATGTTGCGCACGGAGGTGACGCCCCGGGCGTCCTCCAGGAAGCGCTCGGAGATGTAACGAGCCCGGAGGGGGTCACCGGGCATCAGCACCACGTCGGCGAAGTCGCCGGGTGCGGCGGAGATATGAGGGGTTGCCATGGGCGCGCACCATAGCCCGGTATGACCGACTCGGGCTCCGTATTCCGGACTCGCGGCCCCGTACTACCAACTCGAGCTGCCGAAGCCCGAGCCGCTCCCAGAAGAGCCGCCTCCGTAGGAAGAGCTGGAGAAGCCGGAGTCGCTGCTCGACGAGGAGGACGACGAGGACGAGGACCACGAAGACGAGGAGGACGAGGACGAGGACCACGACGATTCGCGGGAGCGCGCCTCCTCACGGCGACGCTCCGCCTCGGCCTCCTCGATGGCATCGGAGGCGGCTCGCGAGGCCATGCCCGCGGCGCGCTCGGCCTCCAGGTACTGACCGCGGTCGAGCGAGCGTCGGGCCTCCTCGAGCGAGGAGCCGCCGGGCCGCCCATGCCACGAGCCCGCTTCGCGCACGAGCCGGGCGGCGGCGTCGATGGCGTTGGCCGCCTGCTCGGCGGAGCGCAGCTCTCCCCGCAGGTCCGCCGTCCTGCGGGCCGCGTCGGAGGCGATGCGCCCCGCCAGCGAGTCGAGCGTCACCCAATCACCATGGGGCCTGCCGAGTTCCTCCTGGGCCTTCGACAAATCCGAGCCCAGGGCCAGCAGGGCGTTGACCGCCACCACCGTGGCGCGGCTGTCGGCGATGCCGTCATTGGCGGCCTGGCGAATCCAGACGTCCGCGGAGGACACGGCCCGCTGCGCCGACGCGACGCTGTCCTGGGCCTGCGCGTGCTGGGCCCTGTCCCGGGCGACGGACTGGCGCACCTGCTCCAATGCCAGACACGCCGCGGTGAGCTTCTCTCCGGCGGCGAACGGATCCGCGGGCCGCGCCTCCGTGAGCTGCGCGGCCGCCTGGAGGAGCCCCTGGGCCGCGTCCCGTGCCTTCACAGTGGGCCGCATCACCCGGACGTCCGAGACATCGGCGGTGCAGGCCGCGAGCAGCCCCCGGGCGGCCTGGAGGACGCCGGTGTTGTGCTCCTCCGCGACCTGGAGCCGCCGCGACTTCTCCTCGACCTCCAGGAGGCGGGCCTCGATGAGCGCATGGAGCCGCTCCACCTGGCCCAGCAGGTCCGCGGACGCGAGCAGCCGCGCCTCGGTGAAGGCGAGCTCCGCCGCCTTGAGCTTGTTCGCGGCGTCGAGGCGGTGACGGCCGACCTCCGTCAGGTTGTCCTGGACGGTGCCGTTGGCCTCGGGGTGCACGGGGTCCTCCGGCCGCAGGAGCAGCGCGGAGGGGCGGTAGCGCTTCCGCAGGGACTCGAGCAGGACGGTGCCATCGGCCACCCGCGACTCCAGCCGCCGGGCCACCTCCCGACAGGCGTCCCTCCGGGAGGCGAAGGTCTTCTGGGCCTCACGACTGCGCTCGATGATGCCACGCACCTCTTCCACACGGGCCAACACGGCCTCCAGCGCTTCGCGCGCCGTCTCCAGTCGTCCCTCCGCGAGCGCCTCGCGCGCGGTGGCCAGCATCTGCGTGCCGACCGAGTGCCGGTCCGTCGGATTCGACTCCTGCTCGTTCAGCAGCGCGGACGCGGGCATGTCGAGCTCGCGCCCCAGCGCCTCACGCGCCGACGTCGTCTCACTCCGCGCGCGCCCCAGCGCGTCCTGTGCGCGAGCGGCGAGCGCCACCAGGTCGGCCGTCTCCGCCGCCTGCGTGGCCAGGGCCGAGCACGACTGTTCCAACGAGGAGACAGCGTCCCCCACGGGGGCCTCGAGCAACGCCTTCGCCACCTTCTCCGTCGCCTCGCCTCGGGCCGCGAGCGCGTCCTCCAACCACCGACGCGACAAGCCCGCCTTCATCAACGCCGCACCCGCGCGCTCCACCGAGGGAGCCACCTGCCCCACGGCCGACGTCATCACCACCACGAGCGCCCCTGCGTCCTCCAAGCGCCGCCCCCCCTCCGTCAGCGGGCCCTCCACCGCGGCCATCGGGTCCTTGGCCAGCAACGGACGCGCGGCGGCCACGAGCGACTCCAACGAAGGCACCACGAGGGCGACCACCCGCTTCACCCGGAGCACCTCCGCCCCGGGCGTCAGCGAGCGCAGCCGGGCACAGAACGCCTCCAGCCCGGCCACCCCGTCCAGCGCGACCTGCGCAACACGCTCCAACGCCTCCACGAGCAGCAGCGCCCGCTGCGCGCGGACGTTGAATGCCTCCAGCAGGTCCAGGAA
Organism: Myxococcus guangdongensis; assembly: GCF_024198255.1. NCBI lineage: Bacteria > Pseudomonadati > Myxococcota > Myxococcia > Myxococcales > Myxococcaceae > Myxococcus > Myxococcus guangdongensis. Next base: position 602,660 of record NZ_JAJVKW010000006.1, on the reverse strand, counting down.
CGAGAGCGAGAACGGCTGATAGCTCTTCACGTCCCCGATGAGGCGTTGAGCATGCGAGCGCGGCCCGCGCAGGACACCCTCCACGCCTTCATCCGGGTGGAAGACGATGGGCGCGTCGCGCAGCAGCTCGGTGACCTTCTCGTAGCGAGAGGTGCCCAGGTGAGCGCCCAGGGCGTTCAGCGGGCCCGTGCCCGCGAGCAGTTCCTCGGCCCGGTGCAGCACGCGCGCGGCGGCCGTCACCAGCAGGAAGAGCTCGTCCACGTCGGAGGCGAGCTGCTGTCCTCGCTCGCGCGTGAGGCCCTCGAATCGCCGCGCGATGTCGTCGCGGGACTTGCCGGCGACCAGGTGCGTGCGCTCCAGCAAATCGAACAGCGCCTGCGTCTTCTCGTCGACGACGGTGCGGAAGCGCTCATGCTCCTCGCTGGCCTTGCGCCGGCTCGCGTTGCGCCGACGACGGGCGAGCACGCCCGCCAGCAGCAGCCCCGCGCCGCCCGCCGTGGCCCCGGTGTCACGCATCCGCCGGTGCTCCTCCGCCCGCTGCATCGCCGCCGTCACCCGCCGCAGCGCCTCCTCGCCGTCATCCACCGCGAAGCGACGCCGGGGCGAGCGGGTGTCGAAGGCCTCACGCGCCGTCTGCTGCGCCGCCCTCGCCGCCGCGAGCTCGCCCTGGACGGACTCGGCGGTCGGCATCGCCTCGAGGACCTTCAGCCCCTCGTCCATCGCCTTCAGGCGTCGCTCGTCCTTCTCCGCCGACGACAGGACCTCGCCCAGCCTCACGCGAGCGGACTCGGCGGCGATGAGCGCGTCACGGTGCGACGGCGACATGTCCCGGACCGCGGCGTTGGCGTTCTCCACGGCGATGTCCAGCGCCTCGAGCTGCGGCTTCGCGAAGCCCGCGAAGCGGTGTCCGGGCAGGCTCTCCAGCGCCGCCTCCAGGACCTTCAATCGGTCGCTCGCGAGCCGACGGGACTCCATCGCCGCGCGCAGTCCGTCCAGGTCCGCGCGCAGCCCGTCATACAAGGCCTTCGCCTTGGGGAAGTCCGCCTTCTGCGGTGGCGCCAGCAGCGCGAGCGCCTGGCGGAGGGTCAGGCCCGCGACCTCGAGGTCCAGGGAGGCCTCGGGCAATCGGGGCGGAATCGCCGACCCGAAGACGGAGAGGCGTCGCTCCTCGAGCCCGGGGAGCTCCTTCTGGAGCGCCAGCAGTCCACTCCGCAGGGCCTCGATGCGGCGGGCCTGCTCGAACTCCTCCTTGTCCAGGGCGGCGCGCAGTTGGGTTTCGATGAAGTCGACGGTGTTCGTCACCGCGTCGACGAGGCGGCCCCCGTTGCGCATGGCGTCGACTGCGCGGACGTCCAGCGAGCCCGCCCAGCGGTCCTCGCCCAGGCCGCGCCGGTCCTTCGCATCCGCGGCGAAGTACGACAAGCGGCGCTCCGCCAGGGAGATGAGGAGCACGGTGCCGTCCGACTCTCCGGTCCGGGGATTCTTCAGCGCGCCGAAGTTCGTCCGGTTCGACAACCCCTTGCCCAGGGCGTGCAGCGCGGCGTCGATGTCGCGGAAGGCCGTTCCCTCCGCGTCGACGTAGCGCTCACCGTTCGCGTCCGTCATCAACACCACGGTCCAGCGGGGCGCTTGCTGGGTGAGCCACGCCTCGAGCCACTCGAGCTGGGCGTCGGTGGCGCCGACGTCACCCTTCACATAGAGGTGCTGGGACTCCTTCCAGACGCCGATGATGCTCGTCACACTCGCGACGCGGCGGGGCTCGCGGGCGGCCTCGACGGGCGGGGCGGCCAGCAGGAACAGGACGACCAGGAACGCGAAGCGCGGCAACCCGTGGGTCATCGATGGCTCCGAGGCGGTGCGACGAGGCCGGAGGTTCAAGGCGAGGCGGTCCACTCGACGTGGAAGTGGGCATCCAACGTTGGCAGTACATAGTCCGCCGGCAGCGGCGCGAAAGGCGCGGCCTTCTGAACGGCAGACAACGCGGCGGCGTCCCAGGCTTTTGAGCCGGACTCCACACCCACCACCGCGGAGACGAGCTTGCCGTCCCGCCCAATCACCGCCTGGACCACCGCCTTGCGTCCCACTGCGGGCAAGCCCTTGCGCCCGGGCTGCTTCCACTTGCCGGCGACCTGCGAGTAGGCCTTCTGCTGATAGGCGACGTTGGTGAGGTCGGGCTGGAAGAAGGCCTGCAACCGGGGCCCCGCGGCGGCGAGCGCCAAGGGCGCGACGACCAGCGTGAGCAGGGCCACCAGAGACAGCGAGCGGGAACGGAGCATGGCGGCCCATCGTAGTCGCCACCGAGTGGCGCCGCACAGGGGCGTTCTCCTGAACCTCCGCGACTCACTCGGGGCGAAGCCGGTGCGTCAGCGCCAACGCTTCAAGGTGAGCGCGGTGAGCATGAGCGCGCCGCCCGCCCCCGCCGCGACGGCGAACGGCCGACGCAAGCGCTCCGACAACGCGGAGAGCACGCCCAGCGTCACGTCCCGGCTCGCGGTCCGCAGCGCGGAGCCCGAATGCGCGTCCCGCACCACCCTGCCCTGCCGCCGCAGCTCCTCCGACGCGCCCCTCACCGTCGCCGCCGCCGTGCGCTCGGCCATCGCCGCCACGGCTCCGCCCAGGTCCGTCCCCTCCCGTCGGGCCTTCAGCTCCAGCTCCAACTGCTCCACCACCGAGTGCACGAACCGCCGCCCCGCCCGCTCCAGCACCTCGTCGAGCCGCTCGGACCGCGCCTCCAACGCACGGCTCAGCCCCTCGATGAGCCCCTGCCCCGCGCGTGACGCCAGCTGCGCGGCCATGGGCGCCACCAGGTCCATGTCATGCTCCAGCTCCTTCACCGCGCCCCGCACCGCCCCCGTCGCCATCGTCCGGGCCCGGGCTCCAGGCTTGCGCAGCTCCTGGCGGCGGAGGGCCTCCGTCTCCGCCGTGCGCTCGAGCCACCCATTCATCCGCTCCACCAGCTCGCGCGACATCAGGTCCACGCCGGGCATCGAGCGGCGCAGCTCCTCCACCGCCCCGCGGACGGCGCTCTCCGCGAGCGTGTGCGTCCAGGCCCCAGGCGCATGCTCGTTCGCCTCGTGCACCGTGCGAGCCAGCAGGAGCACCGTGTCCTGGATGAGCTCCTTCAGCGTGCCCTCCAGCGCCGGCAGCTCTTCCTGCAGCCCCTCCGTGGCGCCGCTCACCGCGCCGCTCGCGAGCCCGTGCGCGGCCAGCCGCTCCAATGACAACGCGAGGCGCCGCATCCGCTCGACTGGCGACAACCATCCCCCGTTGCGCATCGCTCGCTCTCCCGCTGGCCGCGCCATCTGCCACGTGCCTGGGAACGATTGCGACGCGCGCCGCCGCCCAACACCCCGAGCAGGCGACGAGGGCGGCGCACGGAGGTCCCCTCCCACCGCACATCACCGGCAGGTGGGCAGACAGGCATCCCGGAGACATGTGCACTCGGGTTGCGCGCACCACCCCGCTCCGGAACAGTACCGCGGGGGTAGGACGATGCTGGGCTATCAGGCGAATGCACAATGGCGGGACATGTCTGACTTCGTGGTGCACTTCACGAAGCCGGGCGCGCCCTTCCATGACGCCTACCAGAACATGATGAACATCCTGGGCACGCGCACGCTCATCCCCGGAGCCCAGGGCTTCGGGCTCGCGCGCAAGGAGCCCCAGGTCGCGGAGCGTCATCGCGCGGTCTGCTTCAGCGAAATCCCCCTGGACCAGCTCGCCCGGCTCGTCCAGCGACGCAGCCTGTATGGCATCGGCTTCCGCAAGAGCTTCATCCTCTCCCAGGGCGGCGGCCCCGTCTGGTACGTCCAGTACGCGTCACCGGCCCACCTGTCGCTCAAGCACCAGGTGGACCAGGCCCTGGCAGCGCCTGACTCCAGGGCCCATCCCCTGTGGTCCATGACGCCCTTCGTGGACATCCAGGGCGACGCCCACAATGCGCCCTACAACTACCGCTTCGACTGGGAGCGGGAGTGGCGTGTCCCAGGCCTGTTGCGCTTCACCGAGTACGACGTGGCGGTGCTCTTCCTCCCGGAGGAACTGCACGCGACGGCGCGCGGCTTCTTCGAGTGGGCCGTGCGCGAGAAGGCGGGCCCGGGCTACTTCTGCCCGTGCCTGGACCCGCTGTGGAACGCGCCTCGAATCGCCGAGGCGCTGGAGAAGCACGCGGAGGACTCCGCGCGCCTGCGGGCGGGCTAGTCGAACACGGACAGCTCACCCAAGGCCCGTATCTCGCCAGCGACCTGCGCCTCACCGGCATGGTCGAAGCTCACCGGTCGCAGCCGGACGTGGCGCACCGGGCCGACCGACTCCAAGGGGCCTTCCAGGAAGTGCGGCCCGTGGGCCCAGGAGAACCTCCCATCGAAGGGGCTGTCCCACTGCGTCTGTTCGTTGTAGGCGCGAGGCCCCCTGCGATTCAGGGGCGGCGGGACATAGTCCTTCGCGAAGTTGCGCAGCACGCCCAGTCGCGTCCATTGCTCGGCGTCCAGGCTCCCCTCCACCACGAAACCCGAGAAGCTCCCCTCCGCGCCGCGCACCACCACGTGACGCAGGCTCCGAGGCTCTTCGAGCGTGAGCGTCAATCCATCCACCGGCTTGAGGCCCAGCGCGACACGCTCCAGCTTCCCATCCGTCCAGGGGCACGCGCCCCTCGGAGGCGAGGGCTCGCAACTGGCACCCCGGCTCACCGGCCGAAGCCCCGCGGGAGGCAGTGGCACCTCCTCTGTCCGCCAGTCCACCCGGAAGACCAACGGGCTGTGCTTGCCCCCCAGCGGGAAGAACATGAACGCGCCCAGGGAGTGGGCCCGCAGCATGATGGCGGGCCGGGCGAAGTCCTCCAGCACGAAGCGATTGGCGACCCACCCGGACGACGCGGCCCACACCCGGAACAGCGGTTGGTCACCCTCGACGATGAAGAGCGCGGGCTCCGGCGTGGTGGGAAGGTCCGGGATGACGTTCTGCTGGTCATCCGACGTCATCGCGTACTCGCCGGTGAGGGGCGGCACCGGCAACGGAGGAACCGCGCCGAAACTCACCACGGAGCCCTCCGCGCCCGGTGTGACCACGAGCTGTGAGTCCCAGATGCGCAACGTGGGCAGTTCCACGTCGTCTTGGAAGATGAAGGACGCGAAGACGCCCGCGCCTGTCTCGTCCCGCCACTGTGCCCGGAAGCGGAAGGGCTGGTGCAGATCTGGATCCGGCGAGTTGGCCGACTGCACATCGCCGTAACGCGTCTCCAGGAAGAAGTCGCCGTAGCCGTCCGTGACGCTCTCTCCGGAGTGGATGAACTCCGGCATGACGTACTCGACGTTCGTCTCGCCGCGCGGCTCGAAGTGGGCCGTCCTCGCATAGGGCACCACGCCGTCGGTGACGGACGAGCCGTCGCGCCGCTCGAGTCGGCCATACACGAAGACGAGGTCGTCCTGGAGCCGCTCACACCCCGACGTGAGCAGCAGCGCGGCGGACAATCCCAGACTCGGAAGAGATGGGCGCATCTTCAGTAGCTCCCCTTCAGACCGAACATCGGCAGGATGACGGGCAACCCCATCGCGTCGCGTTTCAGCTTGCCGGCCTTCCGCTTGTACTCGTAGGCGAACACCTCCTGCTGGAGCGAGAGGTTGAGGATGTCCAGGTACGCCTCGACGTTGAACTCCTCGTAGGACCAGGCCTTGGCGACGCGGAAGTCCACGCGGAAGAACGGCGGCAGTCGCTCCACGCGATCTCCGTCCTGACGCACCCACAGTCGGTAGCCATCGTGCGAGCGTGACTCGCGCTGGGTGACGGAGGAGACCTCACCGGACTCGGGCCTGCCGGTGTTGAAGTGCAGCACCGAGCCCACCGTCCAGTTGTCGCCGAACTTGTAGCTGACGGCGGCGTTGAAGACGTGGGCCTGCTCGAAGGCGAAGGGCAGCTCGCCCTCCGCTATCTCCCGGATGCTGTTGTCGTCGTTGTAGCGGGCGAAGCGGCGGTGACGCTTGCTCTGCAGGAAGCTGTACGACACCCAGCCGAACCAATCGCGGCCCAGCGGATGGCGGACCATCAGGTCCAGTCCATACGCGTACCCTCGGGCCTTCGGGTCCGAGTGCGCCTGTCCCCGGCGCTTGCGGTTCTCGAGGACGTCCATCACCTCGAACTCCACGGTGCGGAACAGCGGGTTGAAGTAGACGTCGCCCGACAGCTCCAGGCCCGAGCCGAGCTTCCACTCCGCGCCCACGTCGAACTGGGCGCCCTCCTGGACGCCGTGGTTCAGGCCCGACACGTCCATCGCCGGCAGGTGGAGCAGCACGGTGGGCGGCTGGTGGTAGAGCCCGGCGCCGCCCTTGAGCGTGAGCGTGGACGTCAGCGTGTGACGCACCGCCAGGCGCGGCTCGACGACGACGTGCTGGATGCCGGGGACCAGGTGATAGCCATCCACGCGCAGGCCGGGTGACACCAGCCACTTCTCCGCGGGACGCCACGTTGCGCCGGCGAACACGCCCGTGAAGGTGGCGAGCGCCGAGGGTTGCTTCAATGGATGGGCATCATCCTGGGGACGCCAGCCCGGGGGCCGCGCGGAGCCGGTGATGCCAGTGGCCACTCGGCGGTGCTCCACGTCGGCGCCCACGTGGACCGAGAGGGTCTTGGACAGCTCGCGCTTCCAGCCGGTGCGCGCGGAGAACGTGAGCTGGTCCAATCCATAGCGACCGGCGAGGACCTCCTCCGGCCCACGCTCCTCACGGAGGACGAGGCGCCGGTAGCCGAGCAGGGCCACTTCGTCGAGGCCCACCGTGAAGCCGAGCTCCGCTTCACCGCCCGCGAGGGGATGGGTTCCGCGCAGGTCCACGCGGTGGAAGCGCGAGACGATGGTGGCGCCCATGCTGTCCTCGTAGGTGGCGGTGGCCTCGCCCGCGTCGTCGGAGCTGCCCAGCGCGAGCAGGCGCAGCCGTCCGGCGCCGACCTTCTGTTCGATGCGGGCCTGGTAGTCCCAGAAGGCCGCGTGGATGGGGTTGTCCTCCTCGTCGTTGAAGAGGGCGTAGGCCAGGGGGATGAGCAGCCCGGTGTAGCTGTAGCGGCCCGACACGGTGAGGGAGGTGCCGGTGCTGTCGAAGGGGACCTCGACGAAGCCTCCCGCGTTGAGGAGGTCCGCGTACGCGGCGAAGTGCGGACGGTCCTCGCGTGGCCGGCTCAGTCGGCCCTCCACCGCGCCACCGAGGAGCCGTCCGTACTGGACGGGCGGTGTGCCGGGATGGAAGTCGATGGTGTCGATGAACTCCGGGTGCACCACCGCGGGGCCCAACAGCAGGTGGTACAGCATGGGCACTCGCACGCCGTCGATGTAGTAGCCGGTGGCCGCGGGCTGGCCGCCTCGCACCACGGGGTAGCCGAGGCCCGAGGCGACGCTGGCAACCCCCGGCATGAGCATGATGACCTTGAACGGGTCGCCTTGAGTGCCGGGCACCTCGCGCAGCTCCTGCTCCTGCAAGGTGATGCGAGACACCTCGGTGCGCGGGCGCGTGTCGCGGACCACGGTCTCGTAGGGGCTCACGCGGGTGGGCTGGAGGCGGTAGATGACGTCGAGCGTCTGTCCCGAGGTGAGTGACTCCTCGAAGGTGCCGAGCTGATGGCCCGGGGCGCGCACGCGGAGCGAGTGGGTGCCCGGGGGCAGCTCGAGCGCGAAGCGTCCTTCCAGGTCGGTGATGGCGACGGGCGCTTCGCCGTCCGAGAGGAACAGGGCGGCGTCCACGAGGGGAGCGCGGGTGCCTCGGGCGCGGACCTCGCCGCGCAGGCGGGACTGGGTGAAGAGGAGCGGGGCCGGGGGCTCGAAGTGATAGGCGTACGGCAGGCGCACGGACACAGCGCGGTCGCCGAGCCTCGCCGGGGTGAAGCGCAGGCCGCGCGCGGCCTGGACGGCGGCCTCGTTGAGCTCCGGGTGCATGGCGGGCCTCTCCACGGTGACCTCCGCCACGGCGCCCTGTTCGTCGATGCGCAGGAGCAGGCCGACGTCGCTGGGGGCGCCATGCAGTCCCTCGGGCCAGGAGACCGGGGAGTCGGTCACGAGGCGGGGCGTCAGCAGGGAGACGGCGCCGCCATCGGGAACCAGGCCCAGGCGCGTGGCGTCCTCGGCGGCGATGGTGGTCCCCGCGTCCGTGGCCTGGACGTCGACCTCGACGGCGCGGGCCTCGCCACCGGCGGTCGGGAGCGATTGGGCCCAGGAGGGCAGCGGCACCCAGAGGACCCAGAGCAGCAGGGCGAGAGGGGGACGGGGGGAGTCCTTCATGGGAGGGATACGTGGACAGCCCCGTGCCCTGGCTGGAAGATTTCCACGCCGCGGCACATTCATGCCCCGGTGAAACTGTCCACTCCGTGCCGCTGTCCGAAGCAGAGACTGGACCAAGACGCAAGCATCTCCAGGCGCTCCTGAGGATGGCTTGACTTTCGATTGCACGATTCCTCGACCACCGCCCGAATCATTCCTGTATGGTTTTGGCAGTGGGCCGGACACAACCGTTGTTGGAGAGGTGAATCCTCTCCGCGGAGACAGCCCCTTGTCCCCATCATCACGAAGCTTCTTGCCATGGCTCGGCGCCTTGTTCCTTGCTGCTTGTGGAAGCGATTCCGTCGAGCCGCTCTCGAGCCCCCCGGACCTGGTCTCCAGCCAGCACTCCCGCTTGTACGAGGATGACCATGGAGACGCCCCGAGCGAGGCCACCCCGGTCCTCCCAAATACCCTCATCACAGGCACCCTGGACTTCCGCGCCGACGAGGATGTCTTCTCCTTCACCGCGCAGGCGCAGCGCTACTACCGGTTCGACTGCGTCGTCGATTCACCCGCCACGGGGTGGATCTTCTACTATTACAACGCACAGCATGAGCGGAGCGGCACCGCCGTGGTCTTCGACCCTCCGGGGTATGGGTTGTATTTCAAGGCGAGGGCCACGGAGACCGCCTATGTCAGCGTGCGCTCCCCCATGCCCGAAATCGTCGGTCCCTACTCCTGTCAGATCACCGAACTGGGAATGGACGACCATGCGGATACCGCGACCTCGGCTTCGTCCTGGGCTCCTGGAAACGTGGCCACGGGGACCATCGAGTACGGCATCGACACCGACGTCTTCGCGCTTCCCTTGCAACGCGGAGCCTTCTACCGGGTGCGCTGCGAGTCGGCGGCGCCCAACGAATGCCAGGTGAAGGTCATCAGTCCGGTGGGGGCCCTCACCCCGCCGGGCATGCCCACCCAGACCGCATCCTTCAATGCCATCCATTCGGGGACGTACCTCGTGGAGGTCACCATGAACTGGACGAGCACCCCGGTGCTCCAGAGCTCCTTCACACTCCACCTGGACCTGCTGGAGACCGATGACCATGCGGACACGCTGGAGCACGCCACGGCGCTGACGCCCTCTCCCACCTCCTTCACGGGAAGGCTGTCGGGGGCCTTGGACCAGGATGTCTTCACCTTCACCGCGACGCAGGGGCGCGTGTACCGCTTCGCCTGCGACGTGCTCCAGGGCGGGTCATCGGGGCCCACGCTCCTGATGCGAAACGATGCTGGCGTCATCGTCGACGGCTCCAGCTACAACCAGGGCCGGGGCACCACGGTCTCCATCGAGACGCCCGTCACGGGCGGCTACTTCGTCGAGCTCTCCCATGGCAGCTACGCTGGCCCCTATTCCTGTGCCCTCGAGGACCTGGGGTTCGATGACCATGGCGACTCGTCGGTGGTGGCGACCCCGGTGTCTCTCACCACGGTGCTCACGGGCCACCTGGAGACGCGCACGGACGTGGATGCATTCTCCTTCGCGGTCCAGGCGGGTCGCATCTACCGCTTCGAGCGGACGAGCGGCACGGCCAGCTCCCTCCTCCAACTCAGGAATGCCCAGGGGCAGCTCGTCCAGAGCGTGGGCTTCGGGGCGCTGACCTACGAGGCTCCCGACAGCGCGGTGTACACGTTCGAGGTGCGACTCGACGGTTCCAGTCGCGAACCCGGCACGTTCGTCATCCAGGCCGTCGACAGGGGACCCGATGACCATGGAAACACGCCCGCCTCCGCGACCCTCCTGGTCCCCGGACAACCTGTCTCCGGCTGGCGGCATCGCAGCGAGGACAAGGATGTCTTCGTCTTCCAGGCCCAGGAGCAGACGCTCTACCACCTGTACTGCACCGGGTGCGAAGTCACCTTGGAGTCCCCCACGGGGTGGGTGCGCCGTCTCCATCTCGCAGATCCCGCTCGCATCTTCATCGACCCTCTCTCCACGGGCCCCATCTACGTCACCGTCAATCAGGGCTTCACCTATGAGGTCCTCCTTGAGGTTGTCGGCATCGATGACCATGGGGATGACGTGGGGCATGCCACGCCCATCACCTATCCCCTGCGGCTCATGGGCGTGCTGGAGTCGCTCTACGACGTGGACGTCTTCGCGGTCGATCTCCCCGCGGGCCAGCCGCGTCGGACGAATGCACCAGGCTCCCCGCAGGCCATCCAGGTCCTGGCCCCCACGGGCCAGCCAGTTCCCGTCGACGTCAGCGGTGGCTTCACGCCCCAGGTCTCGGGGGTCCATCATCTCCTGATGAGGAAGGATGGAGGTCCCTCCATGTCCCTCCCCTATCAGCTGATTCTCGACTGACGACCGGCCACCTCGACCCTCATCGAGCCACCTCCGGCCCGATTCCCACCGGGCCGGAGATGAGGCCCCCGTCCACCGGACGACACACGTCCGTGACAGGGGGCCTGTCAGCGCTCCTCCGGATGCCTATTCCTTCGAGCCCAACGGGGTTGGCGGGAGGCGGAGGAGCAACACGGTGGCCCGGAAAAGCGTGTCGAGCGTCGTACTGGCGTGTGTCGTGAGTCTGATGGTGGCCTGCGGGGGCGGCAGTCCCCCCGGTCCCGAGGATCAACCGCCCGACCGGGCTCCCTCCGGAGACCCCGACGCGGGTCCCTCCACGGGAGAGCCCGGACCGGACGCGGGCATCCCCGACGCCGGCGGACCTCCACCTGCCGACGCGGGCACTCCCGACGCCGGCCCCGCGCCCACCGTCTGCGCCCCCACCGCGGGCGAGGCGCAGTGGGTCACCGAGGGCCAGCCAGTGTCCGCCACCGTGACGTGCTCCACCGGTCACACCGGTCCCGCGGTGCGCTTCACCGTGGACAACCTGCCCACCGGCGCCACCTTCGATGAGACCACCGCCACGCTGCGCTGGACGACCGGCAGGGACCAGGCGGCCGTGTGGAACCTCGTGCTGCGCGAGCGCTCCACCAACGAGACAGGCACCCTCAAGGTCGGCGTCGCCGAAAACAACGGCGGCCCGGGCAACGTGGCCATCGTCGACCCCTCGAAGTACACCGAGGAGTACGGCCTGCCCGTCTTCCACCTCACCTATGAGCCGCCCCTCACCTCGGGCAGCTACAAGGGCGCCAAGCTCGTCTACCGGGGCCGCACCTACCAGGTGGAGGCCAAGTACCGCGGCGCCACCTCCGGCGCCTTCCCCAAGCGCAGCTTCACCTTCAAGTTCTCCGACGACGACCTCTTCGACGAAACCGTCTACGGCGACGGCTTCCTCGACAAGAAGCGCGTCGCCCTCGTCACCACGTTCAATGACAACTCGTACGTGCGCACCCGGCTCGCGTTCGACCTGTGGAGCCGCATCTCTCCCGACAACATCCGCGTGCGCACCTACAGCGCCGTGCTGTACGCCAACAACCGCTACCTCGGCCTCTACACCGTGGCGGACCTGCCTCACAAACGGCTGATGGCCGACCACGGCATGGACAAGGACTCCGACTTGTTCAAGGCCGTGGAGAACGACGCCAACTTCTCCCGCACCCGCCGCGACGGCACGCCCAAGGCCTCACTGCGCGAGGGCTTCGAGAAGAAGGTCGGCGAGCCCGAGATGGGCCAGCCCCACGCCTGGGACACCCTGGAGGCCTTCATCGGCTTCGTCGCGGACTCGGATGACACCACCTTCCGCACCCAGTTCCCCCAGCGCGCCAGCCTGAAGGACTACGAGAACTGGTGGATCTTCAACACGCTCATCCACGGCACCGACTCGCACTCGAAGAACGCCTATCACGCGTATGACCCGAACACGAAGGGCCCCTGGCGCTTCATCCCGTGGGACCTGGACGCGAGCTTCGGCCAGAACTTCGACACCACGCGCACCTCGCCGACGACGCGCTCCAACTTCGCCAACACCAATCGCATCTTCGCGCGCCTGCTCGCGGACCCGACGTTCTCCGGGCCCATGCACGAGCGCTACCGCTCGCTGCTGAAGAACGAGGTGAAGCTGGAGACGGTGCTCGCCCTCATCGACGTCTACGAGCGCGAGACGTCCGCCGTGGCGAAGCGCGACTGGGCGAAGTGGGAGCTGGAGTACCGCGCCCTGGGCGCCCCCGGCAGCGTGGGCGCCGGCAACTTCCCCAACTGGTACCAGCGCACCGACTTCAACACCTACGAGCAGGAGCTGGAGTACGTGCGCCAGTGGGTCCGCACCCGCTGGCCCGCGCTCCAGTCCCAGCTGCCGTGAGTGGAAACGGTGGGCGGAGCGACTCCGCCCACCGGAGACACGCCCGCGCCTAGAACTGCGCCGAGCCCGGCACGCGCGGGTACGGAATGGCGTCGCGGATGTTCTGCAGGCCGCACATGTAGACGATGAGCCGCTCGAACCCGAGCCCGAAGCCCGCGTGCGGCACCGTGCCGTAGCGACGCAGGTCGCGGTACCACTCGTAATGCGACGGCTCCAGGCCGAAGCGCTTCATGCGCTCATCCAGCACATCCAGCCGCTCCTCGCGCTGGCTGCCGCCGATGATTTCGCCGATGCCCGGGGCCAGCACGTCCATGGCCGCCACCGTCTTCCCGTCCTCGTTGATGCGCATGTAGAAGGCCTTGATGGCCTCCGGGTAGTTCATCACGACGACGGGCCGGCCCACGTGCTCCTCGGACAGGTAGCGCTCGTGCTCCGTCTGCAAATCCTTGCCCCACTCCGGCGCGTACTCGAACTTCTTCTTCGCCTTCTTGAGGATTTCAATCGCATCCGTGTAGTCGATGCGCTCGAAGCTCGAGTGGATGAACTTCTCCAGCCGCTCCGTGACGCCCTTCTGCACGCGCTCCTCGAAGAACTTGAAGTCGGGGCCGCAGTCCTCCAGCACCGCCTTGAAGACATACTTGAGGAAGCGCTCGGCCAGGTCCGCGTCCGCGTTGAGGTCCGCGAAGGCGATCTCCGGCTCAATCATCCAGAACTCAGCCAGGTGGCGCGTGGTGTTGGAGTTCTCCGCGCGGAACGTGGGGCCGAAGGTGTACACCTTCGACATGGCCATGGCGTAGGCCTCCACGTTGAGCTGGCCGGAGACGGTGAGGTACGCCTCCTTGCCGAAGAAGTCCTTGTGCCAGTCAATCTTGCCCTCGGGCGTGCGCGGCGGATTGACCGCGTCCAGCGTGGACACGCGGAACATCTGCCCGGCGCCCTCCGCGTCGCTCGCGGTGATGATGGGCGTGTTGACCCAGAAGAACCCCTCCTGGTCGAAGAAGCGGTGCACCGCCTGCGCCGCGCGGTGGCGCACGCGCGTAATCGAGCTGAACGTGTTGGTGCGCACGCGCAGGTGCGCCACGTCGCGCAGGAACTCCAGCGTGTGCTGCTTGGGCTGGATGGGATAGGTGTCCGGGTCGTCCACCAGGCCCAGCACCTGGACCTCGTCCGCCTGGACCTCGAAGGCCTGCCCCTTGCCCTGGGACTTCACCAGCGTGCCGCGGCAGACGACAGAGGCGCCCGCGGTGAGGCGGAGGATCTCCTTCTCGTAGTTGGGCAGCGAGTTGGGGGCGACCACCTGGAGGGGGTCGAACACCGAGCCATCGCTCACATTGACGAAGCTGATGCCCGCCTTCGAGTCGCGCCGGGTGCGCACCCAGCCACGGACCTCCACCTTCGTCCCTGCCTCCACCGCGCCGGCGAGGACCTGCTTCACACTGACGACCTGCATTGACGCTCTCCCTTGAGCGGAGTCTGGGCCGGGAGTTAGCCGCCCCCCGGCCCCGAGGACAAGCCCGGCGTGGCTTCTTGGGGCTCCCAGGAGCCCTTTCCCGGCCCCCGGAGGCACGCCTGGAACCCAGCCAACCGTGTCAGACCCTCCAGGTACTCTTTTCACATGGTCGCCCGAGAAGGGGACCACGAATCCCACGAAACCCTCACGCCATTCGCGAGCCAACGCGGCCCGCCTGGCCGTGCCCTACCTGGAGAGTCACATGGCTTCCACCAAGTCCAAGTCCCGCAAGTCCGTCTCCCGCAACCGCTCCTCGGAGTCCACCAAGGCGGCCTTCGAGGACCTGGCTCGCAAGGCGCGCAACAAGCCCGTCGTCCCGGCCAAGGAGCAGGAGGCCCGTGACGCGCACGCGCGCGACGTGCTCGCGGACGTGTCCAACCTGTCGGCCGAGTCCGCGGTGAAGAAGGTCACCGAGGCGGGGCTCACCATCGGCAAGACGCTGGCGGGCATCAACGAGCAGGTCATCGCGCTGGTGGAGGAGATGAAGCAGCTGGACGAGGCCATCCGCCTGAAGACGGAGGAGCTGACGGAGCTGCATGGCAAGGACGTGGCGGCCAGCGCCGTGGACGTGCTGGTGGCGGAGTACGACGTGCGCAAGGCCCAGCTCCAGGAGGAGATGGAGCTGCTCCAGAAGGACATCGAGGAGACGCGTGAGCGGGCGGCCTCGGAGGCGGCCACGGAGAAGGCGGCGGCGGCGCTGGCTCGCGCGCGCGCCGAGGAGCAGTACGCCTACGACGTGACGGTGCAGCGCAAGAAGGAGCAGGACGCGTTCGCCGAAGGGCTGCGCGTGCAGGCGGCCACGGAGAGAGACCGCAAGGAGAAGCTGGAGAAGGACTGGGCCGGCCGCGAGGAGCAGCTGAAGTCGAGGGAGAAGGAGCTGGAGGATTTGCGCAAGCAGGTGTCCGAGTTCCCCGCGCAGCTGAAGAAGGAGGCCGACACGGCCGCGGCCATCGTGGGCAATCGCGTCAAGGCGGACTGGGAGCTGAAGCTGACGCTCGCCAACAAGGACGCGGAGACGGCGCAGAAGGTGGCCAGCATGGAGATTGCCTCGCTCAAGGAGACCAGCACGAAGCAGGCCCAGGCCCTCCAGGTGCTCCAGACGGAGCTGGCCGAGGCCAAGCGCCAGGTGCAGGCCATCGCGGAGAAGGCGCTCGAGTCCGCCTCCGGCGCTCGCGCCCTCGCCGAGGTGCAGGGTGTCATCGCCAGCCGCGAGTTCGGCAAGGCGAAGTAGTCCCCTCCCACTCGCACGTCCCACCCGGCCCGCTCGCGATGGACTCACGCGAGCGGGCCGTCGTCCGTGTGGGCCGCTACCAGACCTGCACGGGCGCCACGCGGAAGCCCACCATGCCGGTGCCCAGCTGGCCCTGGATGCTGTTGCCCCAGGCCCAGACGCCGCGGTCCGAGAGCACGGCGAGCGAGTGCTCCCCGCCGCCCGACACCGCCACCGCGCCGGTGAGCCCGGGCACCTGCACGGGCAGCTTCTGCCAGTTGGACTTCACCCCGTTGCCCACCTGGGCGTGCTGGTTGCGGCCCCAGCCCCAGACCTTGCCTCCGGTGGTCACCGCGAGGCTGTGATGCTCACCGGCGCTCAACGTGGTGACGCCCGCCAGGGTGTTCACCAGGACGGGCGCGAGCCTCCGCGTCTGGGTGTTGTCTCCCAACTCGCCATAGGTGTTGGAGCCCCACGCCCAGAGCGTCGCGTCCCCCTTGAGCGCGAGCGCATGCGTGCGCCCGGCCGCCACCGCCGTGACGCCCGTGAGGCCGGCAACCGCCACCGGCTCCAGCCTGCGCTGGGTGGAGTTGTCGCCGAGCTGTCCCAGGGAGTTGCCGCCCCAGGACCACACCGTGCCGTCGTGCTTGAGCGCCAGCGAGAAGCCATCTCCCGCGGCGATGGCCGCCACGCCCGACAGGTTCAGCACGCGCACGGGGGCCCTCCGGGACACCGTCGTCCCGTCGCCCAACTGCCCCTGGAGGTTCGCGCCCCAGGCCACCACGGTGCCGTCGCCCTGCAGCGCCAGCGAGTGACGGCTGCCCACCGCGATGGACAACACGCCCGCGAGCGTCGGCAACTGCGTGGCCTGCGTCCGGGGCGTCGTCGTGCCATCCCCCAGCTCGCCCTCCAGGTTCGCGCCCCAGGAGTAGACGCGGCCATCCGTCTTCAGGGCGAGCGTGTGCCCGGGGCCTCCGGCGACGGCGCGAATCTCCGTCAGCCCCGTCACGGCCACCGGGTCCGCGCGCGTCACCAGGCTGCCGTCACCCAACTGCCCGGAGTCGTTGGCCCCCGTGCCCTGCACGCTGCCGTCCAGCGCGACGACGAGCGAGTGCCGGGACGCGGCGGCCACGCCTCGCGAGGCCACGAGGCCCGAGCGGGTCGGCGTCAGCTGCCAGTCCACCGCGCCGATGCCCAGCTGCCCATCGCCATTGCCGCCCCAGGCCCAGAGCGTGCCGTCCTCCTTGAGCGCCAGCGTGTGCGTGGCCCCCGAGGACAGCGACCTCACGCCCGTCAGCGCGGGCACCAGCGCGGGCGCCAGGCGCGGGGCGGACAGGCCCGCCCCCAGCTGGCCCAGGGGATTGCTCCCCCACCCCCACACACCGCCATCCTGCTTGAGCACCAGGGCCTGGCGCGGGCCCACGGAGAGGGACACCACGCCGGTGAGCCCCGTCACCTGGGCGGGCGTCATCCGCGCGGTGAGGCCCCCATCCCCCAGCTGTCCCTGGTCATTGCTTCCCCAGGCCCAGACGGTGCCATCCGCGCGCAGGGCCATCGAATGACAGAGCCCCGCGCCCACCGCCACCACGTCCGTCAACCCCGGCACCTGGCGCGGCGTGCGCACCGCCACCGCCTCGCCCCCCACGTCCTCGCACGTGTCCTGTCGGCCCCACACCCAGACGGTGCCGTCCGCCTTCAAGGCGAGCGAGTGCTCCAGGCCCGCGGCCACGGAGACGACGCGGTCCAGGTCCGGCACCCGGGTGGGCGTGGTCTGCGTGGGCGTGACGTCGCTCCCGTCGCCCAGCTGCCCCACGCTGTTGTCCCCCCACGCGAAGACGGTCCCATCCACGCCCAGCGCCAGCGAATGGTACGCCCCCACCGCCACCGCCGAGGCCACCAGGGTGCCCTGCCCCACCCGCACCGGTTGCGTGCGATTGACCAGGCTCCCGTCCCCGACGGCGCCCCAGCCGTTCGCGCCCCAGCCGAACACCGCGCCGTCCTCCTTCAGCGCCAGTGAGTGGAACGCCCCGGAGGCGACCGACGCCACCTGCGTGAGCGTCCCCACCCGCACCGGCAACCGACGCGACACATTCGTGCCGTCGCCGAGCTGGGACTGGGCGTTCATCCCCCACCCCCACGCGGTGCCGTCCTCCTTGATGGCCAGCGAGGAGCCCTCCCCCGCGGACGCCCCCGCGCGCTCCAGCAGGCCGCGCGTCAGCGTGGGCACCAGCTTCATCAAGTACGTCCCGTCGCCACATTGGCCGTCGGAGTTGGAGCCCCACGTCCACACCTCGCCGCTCGCCTTCACCGCCACCGAGTGCTGCCCGCCTCCCGCGGACACGCCCAGCACGCCCGTCAGGCCCGGCACCTGGAACGGCGCCAGCCGCTGCGTCTGTGTCCCGTCGCCCAGTTGCGCGCGGATGTTGCTGCCCCACGCCCACACCGTGCCGTCCGCCTTCAGCGCCACCGAGTGCTGCCCGCCCCCCACCACCGCCGCGACGCTCGTGAGACCCGGCACCTGCACCGGCACCAGGCTCGCGGTGGTGTTGCCCAGGCCCAGCTGGCCATCATCGTTCTTCCCCCAGACCCACACGGTGCCGTCCGTCTTCAGCACCATCGAGTGCGAGCCTCCGCCCGACAGCGCGGACACGTTCGTCATGCCCACCAACGCGCCCGGGAGCGAGCGGTGCGTCTGGTTGCCGGTGCCGAGCTGACCATCGGCGTTGCTCCCCCAGGTCAACAGTCGCCCATCCGTCGTCAGCGCCAACGAGTGCGAGTTGCCCGCGGCGATGGCCGCCGCGCTCGTCAGCCCCTGCACCTGCACGGGGACGAGCCTGCGCGTCGTCGTTCCATCGCCGAGCTGTCCCGTCGCGTTCAGGCCCCACGCCCAGACGGTGCCGTCCGACTTGAGCACCATCGAGTGGGTGAATCCGGCGGCGATGGCGATCACGTTCGTCAGGTTCGGGATTCGCGTGGGCACCGAGCGGGACGTCGTCGTCCCGTCGCCCAGCTGCCCGTTGTTGTTCCAACCCCACGCCCACACCGTGCCGTCCCCGCCCAGCGCGAGCGAGTGCTGCTCCCCCACGCCAATCGCGCGGATGCTCGACAGGCGCCAGACGCGCGTGGGCATCGGGTTGGGGCGGGTCGAGTTGTTGCCGAGCTGGCCGAAGGTGTTGCCGCCCCACGCCCACACGGTGCCATCCGACCTCAGCACCAGCGTGTGGTGCCGCCCCGCCAGCACCGAGCCCTGCCGGGACGCGCCCTCCCTGGCGCGCAGGGTGCCGAGCTCGCCGGAGAAGGAGGACGCACCGGGCTCGGCACAGCCCGCCCACCACAACAGGCACAGCAGGACTCCAGACACACGCCTCGCGACACGTTCCATGGGACACCCCCGGTTCAGACTGCCCGACGACGTACTCGCTGCATCCGGGCCCACCCGGGCGCGGAGTTCTCGTGAGAGGGCGCAAGTCGCCCTCCCGTGTCGCGTGAGGCGCGGCGCGCTACCAGACCTTCACGGGCGAGGCCCGAATCGTCGACAGCCCCGTGCCCAGCTGTCCTGACGCGCTGTCACCCCAGGCCCACACACTTCCCGCCCGCAGCGAATGCGCGTGCCCTGCCCCCGCGGCCACGGCCGACGCGGCAATCATGGGGACGTTCACCGGCAACGTCCGCTGCGCCACCGTGCTCCCATCCCCCAGCTGGCCGAAGTCGTTGCGTCCCCAGGACCAGACCGAGCCTCCCGCGAGCACCGCGACGCTGAAGTTCCTGCCCGCCGCCACCGTCACCGCGGCCGCCTGCGTCCGCACCATCACGGGCCACTCGTTGTAGCCACCCACGGAGCCCGTCCCCGCCTCGCCGAAGGTGTTGGTGCCCCAGGAGTGCACCGCGCCATCCGTCCGCACCGCCAGCGCATGCGTGTCCCCCGCCGCGATGCGCGTGACCATGTAGAGCTCCTGGACGTAGTCGGCGTAGTTGCGGTGGGAGATGGAACCGTCCCCGAGCTGCCCCCACGAATTGTTCCCCCACGCGTACACCATCCCGTAGACATCCAGCGCGAGCGAGAAGTCCGCGCCGGCCGCGATGGCGACCGCGTCCGTCACGCCCGACACCTGCACCGGCGACGCGCGGTGGACGAAGCTGCCGTCACCCAGCTGTCCCGAGCCGTTCGCCCCCCACGCCCACACCGTCCCGTCCCCCTGGAGGGACAACGAGTGGTTCTTGCCCGCCGCCACGGCCAGCATGCCGCCCAGCCCCGGCACCTGGACGGGCGCGAGCCGCGACGTCGTCGTGCCATCGCCGAGCTTGCCGAAGCTGTTTCCTCCCCAGGCCCACACCGTCCCTTCGGACTTCACCGCCAACGAGTGGCCCTCGCCCGCGGCGACGCCCGTGACCCCCGTGAAGGCCGACAGGAGGACAGGCACGGGCCGGGACGCCGTCGTGCCATCACCGAGCTGCCCGGCGCCATTGGCGCCCCAGGCCTTGACCCGCCCGTCCAGCGTCACGCTCAGCGAGTGGTACGCGCCCGCCGAAATCGCGCGCGAATCACTGACGGTGGAGCGCGCGGGCAGGAGCGACCGGTTCATGTTCCCGTCGCCAATCTGCCCCGTGAGGTTGGTGCCCCAGGCCCACGCGGTGCCGTCGTCCTTGATGGCCAGCGTGTGGCTGCCGCCCATGGCCAGCGCGCGCGCGGCGGTGAGCCCCGCGACGAACAAGGGCCCCGTCTGCGGCCCCGAGCGCCCCCCTCCGAGCTGACCTCCATTGTTGGCGCCCCAGAGCCGCGCGACGCCGTCCGCGAACAGCACGCCCGACTGCATCCCCCCGCCGCCCAGCGCCACGACGCCCGACAGCGCCGGCACCTGCGCCGCCGTCAGCCGCCCCGTGAAGGAGCCATCGCCGAGCTGGCCCGCGTCGTTGTTCCCCCACGCCCAGACGGTGCCATCGGCCTTCAGCGCCACCGAGTGACAGAGCCCCGCCGCCAGCGCCACGATGTCCGACAGGCCCGCCACCTGCGTGGGCACCAGCAGCTCCGTGCCGGTGACGTCGTCCAGCTCACGCGTGTCGTTGTAACCCCACTGCCAGACGGTGCCGTCGGCCTTCAGCGCGAGCGTGTGCGCGGTGCCCGCGACGACGGCCACCACGTTCTCCACGCCGTCCACCCGCACCGGCGAGGTGCGCGTCAGCTGGGTCCCATCCCCCAACTGACCGAAGGCGTTGTCCCCCCAGGCCCACACGGTGCCGTCCGTCTTCACCGCCACCGAGTGACCGCCCCCCGCCGCCACGGACCAGGCCAGCAGGGAGCCTGGCACCACGCCGGGCGTGCTCCGGGGCGTCGTCGTCCCCGTCCCCAGCGAGCCCTGCCCGTTGGCGCCCCAGGACCACACCTGGCCGTTCTCCTTCAGCGCCAGGGTGTGCGTGTAGCCCGCGGCGAGCGCGCCCACCTGCGTCAGCCCCACCGCCTGCACCGGCGCCCACCGGGGCGTCGTCGTGCCGTCCCCCAGCTGACTGGTGCCGTTGTCCCCCCAGCCCCACACCGTGCCGTCCGCCTTCGTCGCCAGCGAGTGGCTGAAGTGCGCGGAGACCTCCGTGCGCTCCAGCAGCGCGCGCGCCAGCGTGGGCACCAGCTTCATCAAGTACGTCCCGTCGCCGCATTGGCCGTCGGTGTTGGAGCCCCACGTCCACACCTCGCCGCTCGCCTTCACCGCCACCGAGTGCTGCCCGCCTCCCGCCGAGACACCTCGCACCTGCGTCAGGCCCGGCACCTGGAACGGCGACAGCCGCTGCGTCTGCGTCCCGTCGCCCAGCTGCGCGCGGATGTTGCTGCCCCACGCCCACACCGTGCCGTCCACCTTCAACGCCACCGAGTGCTGGCCTCCCCCCACCACCGCCGCCACGCCCGTCAGGCCGGGCACCTGCGACGGTGAGAGGCTCGTGGTGGTGTTCCCCAGGCCCAGCTGGCCCTCGTCGTTCTTCCCCCACGCCCACACGGTGCCGTCCGTCTTCAGCACCACCGAGTGCGAGCCTCCGCCCGACAGCGCGGACACGCCGGCCATGCCCGACAGCGCGCCCGGGAGCGAGCGCCCCACGAGCGTCCCCGTGCCGAGCTGCCCGTCCGCGTTGCCGCCCCACGTCCACAGCCGCCCATCCGCCGTCAGCGCCAGCGAGTGCACGTTGCCCGCGGCGATGGCCACCGCGCCCGTCAGCCCCTGCACCTGCACGGGCGTGAGCCTGCGCACCGTCGTCCCGTCGCCGAGCTGCCCCGTCGCGTTCAGCCCCCACGCCCACACGGTGCCATCCGACTTGAGCACCATCGAGTGCGAGAAGCCCGCCGCGATGGCCACCACGTTCGTCAGGCCGGTGATTTGCGCGGGCACCGAGCGCGACGTCGTCGTCCCATCGCCGAGCTGGCCGTTGTTGTTCCAACCCCACGCCCACACCGTGCCGTCCGCCTTCAGCGCGAGCGAGTGCTGCTCACCGGCGCCAATCGCGCTGATGCTGGACAGCCGCCACACCCGCACGGGCGTCGACCGCGCGCGCGTGGTGCCGTTGCCGAGTTGGCCGAAGGTGTTCCCACCCCACGCCCACACCGTGCCGTCCGAGCGCATCGCCAGCGTGTGATGCCGCCCCGCCAGCACCGTCCCCTGTCGGGCGACCCCTTCCACGGCCTGAGCGCTGGCGCCCAGGCGCCCCTCCGCGTTCGCCGCGCCCCGCTCGGTGCAGGCGCCCAGGAGCGCCACGCACAGCAAGGCACACCCCGCCATCCAGCTCGACACACTTCTCCCGATGTGTTGCATGACTCCCCCTGTCGCAGACGACGTCTCACGCAATGCCTGTCATGGGCCCCGTCCCGACACGGACGTGCCCCGCCAGGACAAGACGGCCTCGGCGGAAACCCGTGGCGCACGGTGCATGTCTTCCCCCCCTCGGAACGACGCGGGCCCCAGAGAATCACCAGACACGCATGCGGAACAAGCCATTGCCCAGGACACCCTCGTCCCGGCCACCCTCCCAGGTTGTCATTCCCAGGACGGGCGCCCCGACCAGGACTGTCTCCAGGTCACCGTGGACCTCCCCGGTGGGAGGCGCGCCGCGGCGTGGACGGCATACGATGGCGGCATGACGCGCAGGCCTCCGTCCCCGGCGACTCGACGTGTTCCCGCTCCCGGCCTCTGGCTGGAGGGCTTCGGCCTGACGCCTGTCGCCGGCGGCGCGCTGCTCACCGGTGGACAGGGTTGGCATGCGCAGGGGGGCGGCTCCACGCCCAGGACGTCGGCGAGCGCCTTCCTCTGGGACGCCGTCCGCGAGGAGTGGCGGGAGACGGCGCCCCTGCCGGAGCCCCGTCATGACCACGCGGCGGTGGCGCTGCCGGACGGGCGCGTGCTGCTCGTGGGCGGCCGAGACAACGCACAGCCGGACCTGGCCAGCACCGTGTTCTGGGAGCCGGCTTCGCTGCGCTTCGTCCCCGGCCCTCCCATGCGGGCTTCGCGCTCACATCCCGTCGCGCTGGTGCTGGAGGACGGAGCGGTGCTGGTGCTGGGCTCGGACCATGACGATGACATCGAGCGGGGCACGCGCGCGGAGCTGCTGCGGCCCGGCGCGTCCGAGTGGGAGCCCGCGGGCCAGACGGTCCGCATCTTCCACCTCGGCCCGGTCTGCGTGAGCCGGGGCCGCGTCGTCATCGCCGGGGGACGCGACAACGGCTTCGGCTTCGCCATCATCGAGGGCCAGCACCTGGCCCCGCCGCTCGACATGAGCACCGAGGTCTACGAGCCGGCCACCCGCACGTGGAGGGCCGCGCCCCATCCGCTCACCGCGTCGCGCGACGATGCCGCCGGTGTCACGCTCGCCGATGGCGGAATCCTCGTCGTGGGCGGCTGGCACCAGGGCACGCTGCTCACGAGCGCCGAGCGCTTCGACCCCGCCACCGAGCAGTGGAGCGCCACCGCGCCGCTCGCCCTGGGCCGCTCCAGCTTCGCGCTCACGGCGCTTTGGGACGGGCGCGCCGCCGTGTCTGGAGGCCTGGAGTCCACGACGTACGGGGCCACCACCGACGTGGAGCTCTGGGACCCGGCCACGGGCCTGTGGAGCCCCGGTCCCCCGCTGGCGCACGGCCGCGCGGGCCACCGCGTCGTGCCCCTGGGCGACGACGCGTACCTGGTGGTGGGCACCACGCGCGCCGCGCCGGACAGCCTGCCGGAGACGACCTCCGAGGTCTGGCGCCCCTGAGACATCCGCAACCCCATACCTCACGAGGAGCGAGCGAAGGATGGACAACCAGGAGCTGACCCGCATCCCGGGCGTCAACCCCCACGTGCCCGACGCGGCCCGCATCTACGACTACACGCTGGGCGGCACCCACCACTTCGAAGTGGACCGACAGGCCGCCGAGTTCATGTTCTCGCTGGTGCCCTCCACCCGGAAGTGGCTGCGCATGCTCCGAAGCTGCCTGCGCACCGCCGCGCTGCGCCTGTCCGCCGACGGCTTCGACCACTGGGTGGACTTCGCCTCCGGACTGCCGACGAGCGACCACATCCACTCGGTGCTGCCCAACGCCAAGGTGCTCTACACCGACATCAACCCGCTCACCATCGCCACCGGCAAGCACCTGCTCGGCGACAATCCGCGCACGCGCTACATGGAATGCGACATCCGCTCCGCGGGCGACTTCCTGCGACGGCCCGACGTGCGCGCGTTCCTGGACGGCGAGCGGCGCGTGGCCTTCGGCGCCAATGCCATCACCGTGTTCCTCTCCTCGGAGGAGAACCGGAAGTTCTTCAAGGATTTGTATGACTGGGCCGCGCCCGGCTCGAAGCTCTTCGCCACCTTCGAGACGAAGGCCCCCGGGCTGAGCACGCCGAAGTGGGAGCAGTTCGTCGGCATGTTCCAGAAGATGGGCGAGTCCTTCCAGCTCTACTCCCTGCGCGAGTACCTGGACCTGTGCGGCCCCTGGTCACCCGGCCCTGGCGGGGTGATGACGGTGAGGGAGTTCCTGGGCCTGCCCGTGGGCCACATCACCGAGGAGGACCGCGAGGGCGTGGGCATCGAGTTCTACGCCGTCATCCTCGAGAAGCACTGAGCAGGCGGGCGCACGAGCCGCCCTCCTCCACGCCCGTCCCCCGAGCGGGCGCGTCAAGCGTGGCGTCGAGTGTCGCACCCTGCCTCCTGCCTCGCCGTCGCCGAGTGCCTACCGTGTCGAGCAAGCGACGATACGCACGGTCAGGAGGAATCATGTTCCAGTCGACGAGGAAGCATCGGGTGTTGGCGGGTGTGGTGCTGGGAGCGGCCCTGGTGCTCGGCGGGTGCAGCTCATCCAAGTCCGCGAAGAAGCAGGTGGACGAGTCCTGGCTGGCGCGCGTCCCCGAGAGCCAGCTCGGCGAGGTCCGCAACGCCCAGTCCGAGCGCGTCAAGGCGCAGGACGAAGTCACCCGCGCGGACGTGGCGGTGAAGGACGCCGAGCGCGCGGTGGAGGTCTCCAAGCGCAACGAGGAGGCGGCCAAGCTCTCCCACGAGGCGAACCAGACGGCGCTCGAGGCCGCCCGCGCCACCGGTCAGCAATCCAACATCACCCAGGCCCAGAAGGACCTGCGGACCACCGATTCGAAGTACCAGGCGGCCCGCGCCCAGACGGCGTGGCGCCAGCGCGCCGTGGAGACGCAGAAGGCCCGCAAGGACTTGCGCCAGGCGGAGCTCCAGCTGTCCGAGGCGCACCTGCGCCAGGCGGAGCTGCAGGCGCTGAAGAACAGCGATGACGTGCGCGCCAAGGAGATGTCCGACGCCGAGTTCACCAGCGCGGTGGCCGAGGCCCAGCGCAAGACGGAGGAGGCCCAGCGCCTGGTGGACGTGCGCCTGGGTGAGGAGCGTCAGGCCCGCGCCGACTTCGAGAAGGCCCGCGGCTCCTCCCAGGGCTACGGCGGCAGCGGCGCGAATCACGACGACTCGAAGTGAGTGACGCCCTGATTCCAGCCACGTCTTCCGGCGGCTACTTCGGCGGCCGGAAGACGTACTGGAAGATGGGCTCGTCCTTCGCGGGCGGGTACTGCGCGTCCAGGAAGGCGAAGTACGCGTGGCCGGCGACGAGCGGGTCCTCCAGGCTGTCGTAGAGGACCTTCACCTGCGTGGCCTTGCCCGTCTCGTCCACCTGCACCTGGAGCTTCAGGTTGCCCTTGAGCTCCGGCGCCTCCTTGAGCCGCTCCATGTAGATGGCGACCAGGCCCAGGGACACGCGGGCGTAGATCTTGTCCGGCACCCCCTTGGCGGGCGTCGCGGGCAGCCGGAAGCGCCGCACCAGCTCCGCCGTCTCCGCCTCCGCCTCGGGCACCTTGCGCTCCGGCGCGGCGAGCGCGGCGCGGTAGGACACCAGGGCCTCCCGCCAGCGCTCCTGCTTGAGACACAGCCGCGCGCGGCGCACGTGGATGTCCGAGCGCGCCGGCGCGCGCTCCGAGGCGCCCACCAGGAAGGCCTCGCTCGCGGCCGCGTCGCCTCGCGCCTCGGTCAGCTCGGACAGGCGCAGCAGGGGCTCGGGGTCCTTGAGCTCCACCTCGATGAGCCGCGCGAGCGCCTTCTCCTCGTCCGCCGCGCGCCCCAGCTCCGCGTAGAGGCGCGCGCGCAGCGCCAGGGGCACCGGGTCCGCGCCGCCCAGCTCCACGTAGCGCTCCAGCGAGCGCGCGGCCTTGTCCTTCTCCGACGCGGACAGCCACAGCTCCGCCTGGAGCCGGTGCGCCTCGCGGTCCGCGGGCTTGAGCGCGACCAGCTTCTCCCCCGCCGTCGCCGCGGCGCGCACGTCCTTGGCCGCCTGGGCCAGCGAGGCGAGCTTGCGCAGGGCCTCGGGCTGCTCCGGCCACGCCTCCACCGAGCGCGTCAGCTCCGCGCGGGCCTCGGCCTCCCGGCCCGGGCTCGACGCGAGCAAGAGCCCCAGCGCCGTGCGCGCCTGGGGGGCGTCCAGCTTGGAGAGGGACTCGCGCAGCCGGGCCTCGGCCTCCGCGGACTTGCCCTCCGCCTGCAGGAGCAACCCCTCACCCCACAGGGCGGGCGCGAAGTCGGGGGACACGCGCCGGGCGGTGGCCAGCGGACCGCGCGCCTCCGACAGGAGCCCCCAGCGGATGTAGATGAGCCCCATGCCCAGGTGCGGCCAGGGGTTCTCTGGCTCCAACGAGGACAGGGCCTTGAGTTCGTTCCAGCTGGTGTCCGCGGGGAACGCGAGCCAGGCGCGGTACACGCGCGGCATCACGCTTTGGGGCTGGGCGCGCGTCAGCTCCTCGAACTCGCTGTCGAGCACGCGCAGCGTCCCACGCACCCGCGCCGTCTCCACCCGCCGCAGCATGCCCATCACCTCGTCGGCGGGGGGCGGCGTGCTCCGCGTGCTCGCGGCCCCGGCCGGGACGGCCAGCACCAGCGACAGCATCAGCAACAGACGGGGGAGGACGGAGGGCGCCATGAAGTCGGGCGCGAAGATACCAGACGGCCTCGCGTGAGCATCCCACTTGGGAGCACGGGCCTGCCTGCTTCCCCACCGGGCGGCGCGGTCATCCCGGCCCCAGGGGCTCAGGACGGCGCACACCCTGCGTCGGGGGCCTCGCGGGAGCTTCCGCGAGGCCGGTGAGCCGCTCCGGGGCAGTCACGCCCGGAGCGGCCCGTCACGCCGGACGACTCAGCCGATCTCCGCCTTGCACGTGGAGCTGCAGCCGTCGTTGTCCACCGTGTTGCCGTCGTCGCACTCCTCGTTCGCCGGAGGCTCCGTCTGGGTCTTCCCGTCGCCGCAGCGCGGGCCCCAGACGCAGCCGGGCGCGCACTTGCCGTAGCCACCGGCGTTGACGAAGTCGTCGCACTCCTCGCCCTCGTCCACCACGCCGTTGCCGCACGTGGCGTTGCACACCGTGCGACGGGTCTCGAAGTTGTTGAGCGTCAGCCGGTACGACGAGCCCGAGGTGTGACGCTCGGCCTGGAACACCACGGCCTCGTAGATGCCACCCACCGTCAGGCCCAGGGCGGCGGCCTGCTGGGACACCGTCACGGTGCCGTTCTCCGGACCGTGGACGCCGCCCAGGTCCAGCGCGAGCTTGCCGTTGATGAACACCCAGACGTCGTCGTCACCGCGGAACAGCAGCACCTCGGTGCCCTTGTACTGGAACCAGTACCGGACCTCGCTGGTGAAGCTGAAGTTGTGCTGCTGGGACGGGTTGCCGTTGTCGCCACGCAGCGGCTCCTTGCCCGCGGCCACCCAGCTGTCCGGGTGGTTCGTCAGCGGGAAGAACCGGTCGCTGTCGAACACGTACGAGCCATTGGACTGGCGGTTGAGCTTGAGCGTCCCGACGATGGTCTTGTTGATGTTCGCGTGGTCCGTGTACCACTGGTGGAAGGCCGCCGCGCCGTGGGTGGTGGCGGAGGACTGACCCGTCTTCGCGTACTCGGGCTTGCCGCCCGGGAACGTCTTGCCCGGAATGCCGTCCAGCGTCTTGGCCAGCTGCGACTTCACGATGCCGCGCTCGCCCGCGTTGCCGTTCTCGAAGTCGATGTGACCGCGCGGCAGCGCGCCGTCCGCCTGCAGGTCCCACCCGCGGAAGTCGCGGAAGACGGCCGACAGGTCGAGCGCGGCCGGAGGATCCGTCTGGACCACCTGGCACACGTAGCCCGGCTCCAGCTTGCAGGTGGCGGAGCAGCCGTCGCCCGAGCGGGCGTTGCCGTCGTCGCACTCCTCGGAGGTGTCGTTGGGCAGGATGATGCCGTCGCCGCACGTCGCCTGGCACTGGCCATTCTCGCAGCGCGGCTCGCGCTTGCACGCCGCCGAGCAGCCATCGCCCATGTCCTTGTTGCCGTCGTCGCACTCCTCGGTGCCCTCGACGATGCCGTCACCACACGTGGTCTTCGTGCAGGCCGCGCCCACCGTCGGGCACTTCCAGCCCTCCTCCAGGCGGCACTCCGCGGAGCAACCATCCCCGTTGGTGGTGTTGCCGTCCTCGCACTCCTCATCGCCCACCTTGATGCCGTCGTTGCACTGCGCGGCGAAGCAGCGGCCACCCGCCGACGGGCAGTTCCAACCCGGCTCCACGGTGCACGTCGCGCTGCAGCCGTCGCCGTTGGAGACGTTGCGATCATCACACTGCTCGCCCGCCTCGACCCGGCCGTTGCCGCAACCGACCACCTTCACGCACGGCTCGCCCGGCGTGTTGCATTGCCAGCCTTCCTCGACGAGGCACGTGGCCGAGCACCCATCGGCGCTCACCTTGTTGCCGTCGTCGCACGTCTCTCCGGACTGGAGCGTGCCGTTGCCGCAGTTGTCGACGGGGCACGTACCGCCATCACACTGACTGATGGGACCGCCATCGCCCTCACCGCCGCCGCCGCCACCATCCGGCTTGCCGTTACCATCACCACCGCCTCCACATGAGGATGCGATCAACGAGAAGAGAAGAGAGGCGAGTACGAGACTCGCGAGCCGCTTTCCAGCAGAGGGGACGGTCGCCATGACCCCCGATGCTGGAAGTGCGCGCGGTGCGTGTCAACGCAGTTGCGATTTCTCGCTCCCGCACACCGCGTGAAAATGCAGGAATTGCGCAGATGTGAAGGAAGAGCGGACTGAATCGCCTGATTTCGTGTCTCGGACACACATCCGCGTCCATGTGGCGATACAGGCCTCCACCGGGGGCGGGACCTGTCTCAGCCATGTCTCAGCGCGCGGCGTTGCGGAGGTATTGCGCGTAGAAGCGCACGGCCTGGGCATGCGCCGCCACGGCGATGCGCTCGTCCTTGCCATGCACGCGCGCCAGGTCCTCGGCGCGCAGGTGCACGGGGAAGAAGCGGAAGACGTTGTCGCTCAAGCCCACGTAGTGGCGTGAGTCGGTGGCGGCGACGTTGAGGTAGGAGGACACCACCACCTCCGGGAACACCTGCCGCAGCGCGCGCTCCAGGTGGCCGAAGGCCTCTGTGTCCGTGCGCGACACGGGGGACGGCTCGCTCTGGAACGACAGCGTGCCCAGCTCCACGCGCGAGTCATCCACCACCGAGCGCACGTGCGCGAGCACGCCGTCCACGCTGTCGCCGGGGAGGATGCGGAAGTTCACCACCGCGCGGGCGCTGGTGGGCAGCACGTTGTCGCGCACGCCGCCCTGGAACATCGTCACCGCGGTGGTGGTGCGCACCGCCGCGTTGGTGCTGGGCTTCGCGGAGAGCTGGCGCACCACGAGCGGCTCGGTGAGCCACAGGTTGGCGAAGAGCAGCCGCATGCCGAAGGGCATCTCCGGCCCCACGCGCAGGAACAGCTCGCGGCTGCCGCCCTCGAGCCGGGTGGGCATGGGCGAGTCCTCCACCTTCGCCACCGCGCGGGCCAGCACGCCCACGGCGCTGTGCGGCGGCGGCATGGACGAGTGCCCACCCTCCCCCTTCACCTTCAGCTCCACGCTGGCGAAGCCCTTCTCGGACGTGCCCACCAGCGCCACCGGGGCGCTCACCCCGGGCACGGTGCCGGACATGATGACGCCGCCCTCGTCGAGCACGGACTCCAGCCGCACGCCGCGCTCCTTCAGGCGCTGCGCGATGGCCACCGCCCCCGTCAGCCCTCCCACCTCCTCGTCCCCGCCGAAGGCCAGCATCACCGTGCGCCGGGGCTTCTCCCCCGCGGCGAGCAGCGCCTCCACCGCCTCCAGCTGCGCCAGCACGCTGCTCTTGTCATCCAGCGCGCCGCGCCCCCACACGAACCCGTCCGCCACCACGCCGGCGAACGGCGGATGCACCCAGGACGCCTCCGTCCCCGGCGCCACCGGCACCACGTCCAGGTGCCCCACGAGCAGCATGGGCGGAAGCGACGCGTCCGTCCCCGGCCACGTGTAGAGCAGCGAGTGCGGCCCCACCGCCTCGCGCTTCAGCGCCGCGTGCACGCGCGGGAAGTGCTCCGACAGGTAGGCATGCAGCCCCGCGAAGGCGGCGTCCTCCGCGGGCGCGCCCTCCGAGGCCGCCACCGTCTTGAGTCTCAGCGCCCCCGCCAGCCGCGCC
Source organism: Myxococcus guangdongensis (assembly GCF_024198255.1). NCBI lineage: Bacteria > Pseudomonadati > Myxococcota > Myxococcia > Myxococcales > Myxococcaceae > Myxococcus > Myxococcus guangdongensis. Next base: position 572,457 of record NZ_JAJVKW010000006.1, on the reverse strand, counting down.
GCCGCGGCGTCCGCGTCCACCGTCAGGGGTTCCATCGCCGCCGGCGCCACCTGCCGCGAGGTGAAGGACAACGTCCGGACCACCAACACCAGGACGAGGACACTGGCCCCGAGGGCCATGGACAGGAGCAGTCGTTTCATGGATGGAAGCGGCCACCGTAGCAAAGGCCGCCTCCGCCGACGCGGGGACGGCCCACCCCTATCGTTTTCCCAGAACCCAAGACAAACGTGGCGGCCTTGTCGCGCGCCAAGCAGATGCAGTACTGCCACATTCTTTCAACAAAGGGATGTCAGACTTCCCCGTATTATCTGTGCCAGTTCGAAGAGGTGCGCAGGTGAAGACTCGACTCGTGACGCAGTGGTGGTGCCTGCTGGTAGCGGGGGTGCTGCTCGGGGGATGCGGAAAGGGTGAGGAGGGGCCGGGGCTTCCCGGGGCGCCCTCGAGCGTGGAGGCGCAGGCGGCGGACGCCCAGGCGCTGGTGACGTGGACGCCGCCGACGAGCGATGGCGGCCACCCCTTGCTGTACTACGTGGTGCGGTGCGACCCGGCGTGCGGCGGCGCCATCGTCAGCGCGAGCGAGCGCCAGGCCACGGTGCTGGGGCTCAACAACGGCCTCAAGTACCTGTTCAAGGTCTCTGGGGTGAACTCGCGCGGCGAGGGGGACGCCTCGCTGCCGTCCGTGCCGGTGGTGCCGCAGCCGGGCCTGTCCATCCCCAACCCCACGACGCCGGGGCAGCCGCGCGCGGTGAGGGCCACGCCGGGCAACGGCGCGGTGTTCGTCAGCTGGCTGGCGCCGGCGAGCTTCGGCGGACGCGCGCTCAAGCACTTCATCGTCACCGCCGAGCCCGGCGGCCACTCGGTGATGGTGGACGTGAAGGCCGGGAGCGCGACCGTCCCGGGCCTGGCCAACGGCAAGCCGCACACCCTCACGGTGAGGGCCGTCAACGACGTGGGCGAGGGCCCGTCCGCGCACATCGGCCCGGTGACGCCCAAGCCCGGCGGCGCGCCGGCGAGCTGGGTGTCCGGCTACTACGTGGGCTACCAGCACCGCTACTACCCGCCCGAGACGGTGGACTTCTCGGGCATGACGCACATCATGGTGGGCCGCGTGCGCCCCCGCTTCGACGGGACGCTGTTCACGGACTTCGACGTCTCCGACCTCGAGGGCCCGGCCATCGCCAAGACGCTGTCGTCGCGGGCGAAGGCCGCGGGGAAGATTCCCCTGCTGATGATTGGCGGCTTCGGCGAGCACGACGGCTTCGTGCTCGCGTCCACGGGGGAGAGCCGCATCGTCTTCGTGCGGGAGCTGCTCAAGACGATGGACGAGCTGGGCTACGTGGGGCTCGACCTGGACTGGGAGCCCATCAACCTGCCGCCCGCGGGCAACGACGGGGAGCTGTTGCTGGCGCTCATCGACGAGCTGCGCGCGGCCCGTCCGGACATCATCCTCACGGTGCCGGTGAACTGGCTCAACTCCAACTTCGGGATGCCCGAGCACGAGGCGAAGTTCATGAAGGAGCTGGGCTCGCGCGTCGACCAGCTCAACATCATGTCCTACAAGATGAGCGGCCACTGGGGAGGCTGGGAGAGCTGGCACTCCAGCCCCCTGCGGGACGAGGCGCAGAACCGCCCCAGCTCCGTCGCCAACTCCGTGGCGGGCTACATCCGGGCGGGCGTGCCGCGCGGGCGGCTGGGAGTGGGCATCGGCTTCTTCGGCACGTGCTGGCAGGGCGTGACGGAGCCGCGCATCCCCCTGGACGGCCGGCCCGACGTCAACGAGGGCCAGAGCGACAACGCCATGAGCTACGCCAACATCATGGACAAGTACCTCCAGGACCCGCTGATGAAGCGGCACTGGGACGAGCGCGCGGCCGCGACCTACCTGTCCGCCTCCGACGTCACCGGCGCGGGCCACTGCAACTACGTCTCGTACGAGGACGGGCAGTCCGTCGCGGTGAAGGGCCAGTGGGCGCGCGACGAGGAGCTGGGCGGCACCATCATCTGGACCATCAACCAGGGCCACCGCCCCAACCAGCCCGCGGGCAAGAAGGACGAGCTGCTGCTCGAGGTGAAGCGCGCCTTCCTGGACCCGTGAAGCCCCAGGTGCGCGAGGAGTCGTCCCCTCGCGCACCCGGACGTCACCCGCCGGTTACGGCGTGGACTTGGACTGCCTGGCCTGCGCGGGCACCGGGAAGCCCCGCTTGCGCATCAGCGCGTTGATGCCGGCGTCGCGGCCGCGGAAGGCGCGGTAGCCGTCGGCCGGGTCCACGGTGTTGCCCACGGAGAACACGCTCTTGCGCAGCTTCTCCGCCACGGCCTTGTCGTAGGCGCCCTTGCCCTCGGTGAAGGTCTCGTACGCGTCCGCCGTGAGCGTGTCGGACCACAGGTAGCTGTAGTAGCCCGCCGAGTAGCCGTCGCCCGCGAACACGTGGCCGAACTGCGGCGTGCGGTGGCGCATGACGATTTCCTTCGGCATGCCCAGCGCCTGGAGCGTGTCGCGCTCGAACGCGTCCGCGTCGATGCTCGTGTCGCCGGCCAGGTGCAGCTTCATGTCGATGAGCGCGGAGGACAGGTACTCCACCGTGGCGAAGCCCTGGTTGAACGTCGCCGCCTTCTCGATGCGCGCCAGCAGCGCCGGGGGGATGGGCTTGCCCGTCTGGTAGTGCAGCGCGAAGGTGTTGAGCACCTCGGGCGTGGACAGCCAGTGCTCGAGCAGCTGCGACGGGAACTCCACGTAGTCCCGCGCCACGCTGGTGCCCGCCAGCGACGGGTACGACACCGACGAGCTCAGGCCGTGCAGCGCGTGGCCGAACTCGTGGAACAGCGTGCTCGCGTCCTCCCACGAGATGAGCACCGCCTCGCCGGGCGCCGCCTTCACGAAGTTGGAGTTGTTGGAGACGATGGTCGTCACCTCGCCCCGGAAGCGCTCCTGGCCCCGGTACGCGTTCATCCACGCGCCCGAGCGCTTGCCCTTGCGCGCGTACGGGTCGAAGTACCACAGGCCCACGTGCTTGCCGCTCGTCTTGTCCTTCACCTCCCACACGCGCACATCGGCGTGGAAGACGGGCACGTCCGTCACCGGCTCGAAGCTGAAGCCGAACAGCTCGCCGGCCACCCAGAACATGCCCTCGCGCAGCTTCTCCAGCTGCAGGTAGGGCTTCACCTCGTTCTGGTCCAGGTCGTACTTCGCCTTGCGGACCTTCTCCGCGTAGAAGCGGTAGTCCCAGGGTTCAATCTTCAGCTTCGCGCGCTCCTTGTCGGCCACCTTCTGCATGTCCGCGACCTCCTCGCGGACGCGGGCCACGGCGGGCTTCCACACCGCCTCCATCAGCTCCATCGCGCGCTCGGGCGTGCGGGCCATGGCGTTCTCCAGCCGCCAGTGCGCGTGCGTGGCGTAGCCCAACAGCTTCGCGCGCTCGGCGCGCAGCTTGAGCACCTCCGAGATGATGGCGTTGTTGTCGCGCTCGTCGCCGTTGTCGCCGCGGTTGACGTAGTTGCGCCAGACCTTCTCGCGCAAGTCGCGCCGGGACGAGTACGTGAGGAACGGCTCCATGGAGGAGCGCGTGTTGGTGATGACCCACTTGCCCTTCTGGCCCCGGGCCTCGGCCGCGGCGGCGGCGCCCGCGCGCACGGAGTCCGGCAGGCCCGCCAGGTCCGCCTCGGACTCCAGGACGACGGTGTAGCCCTCCTCGTCGCCGAGCACGTGCTGGCTGAATGACGTGTAGAGCGAGGCCAGGCGCTGGTTGATGGCGCCCAGGCGCTGCTTGGCGGCGCCGTCCAGCTTGGCGCCGGAGCGCACGAAGCGCGTGTGGTGCAGCCACGCGAGCCGCTGCTGCTCGGGCGTCAGCTTCGCCTTGTCGGGCGAGTTGTAGACGGCCTCGATGCGGCGGAAGAGGGCCTCGTTCTGGAAGATTTCATCCTCGAACGCGGCGAACTTCGGCGCGAGCTCGCGCTCCACGGCCTGGTACTCGGGGCTGCTGAGGGACGAGCCCCAGATGCCGTAGAGCGTCTCCACGTTGCTCAAGCCGCGGCCCGCGTCCTCCAGCGCGGCGAGCGTGTTCTCGAAGGTGGGCGCCTCCGGGTTCGACGCGATGGTCGCCAGCTCCTTGCGGAAGGTGTCCATGGCCGCCTCGATGGCGGGCTTGAACAGCTCCACCTTCACCTGGTCGAACGGGGGCACGCCGCCGTGGGGGCCGCTCCACTTCGCCAGCAGGGGGTTGGCGGGAGCCACGGGAGCCTCGGGAGCAGGGGCGGCCGGGGCCGCGGTGGAGGTGGCGTCCTCGGGACGGGCGTCCTTGGAGGTCGCGCATCCGGTGGAGGCGAGCGCGGCCACGCCGGCGCTGACGATGAGGAGGTTGCGCATGAAAGTGTAGGTCTCCCGAGGATGGGGTGGGTTGTGCACCAAAGCACGGAATCGCGGCGCCCAACACGCTCACCCGTCCACCTGTTCCCTTCTCCCGGACAAACGCCCGGCGGGTCGGATGAGGGCGGGCCCCGGGCCGGCTAGAGGAGGCGTCCGGGCCTCGCTCCTCGAGGCCCATCGTCAGGAGACACCCGCCGGATGCGAACCGTCCTCGACCCGTCCAGGGGCCGTGCCCCGCGGGGTGTCGCGCTGGCGCTCCTGCTCGCGGCGAGCGGAGCCCGGGCGGACTGGAAGGTGGAGTACGACTCCCCCGCGCCGCTCTTCCTGGACCGCAGCTACATCTTCGGCTCGCCCAATCGCATCCGCCGCCAGGGGGACCCCGACTCCCCGGCGCCGCTCCTGTTCGAGACGCAGATCGCGCCCCACCTCTTCCTGCCCCAGCTGCACTCGGGCCACTTCCGGAGCAAGCACGGCGAGTGGTTCCTCACCGCGCTGCTCACGCCGTACATCCGGCTGCGGATGTTGAACACGGACAGCAGCCCCGTCATCCCGCCCTCGTACGTCCCGAAGATCACCCTCCAGGTGGCGCACCTGCGCGTGCTGCCGGGCTCGCGGGGCGAAGAGCAGCCGATGCGCGGGCTCGCGCTCGCGGCGAACCTCACGGTGGGCCACTACTCCAATGGCCAGGACGGCTGCTTCTTCGCGAACCAGGAGGGCACGGACCCCGACTGCACGCCGGCCCAGGGCGAGCTGCCGCTCAACGAGCTGACGGGCAGCTTCTCCACCAACTTCGCGCGCGGGGAGCTGCACGTGCGCGTGGCCTTCGGCGTGGACCCGGGCCTGGACAGCGCATGGCTCGTGGGAGGCGGCTCGTTCCTGGAGCTGAACACGGCCATTGGCCCGGGCGGCATCACCGAGGAGCAGCGGCGGGTCTATGGCAAGGGCAACTGGGGCGTGAGCCTGCTGGGCGAGCGCGTCTGGCATCAACACCGCTTCCGGCTGGAGGGGACGGTGACCGCGCCCTTCGGGGAGACGCCCCACCGGCGCGCCACCGTGAGCGGGGAGTTCGCGGCGCTGCCCTACTGGGGCGCGGGCTTCGGCGTGTTCACGCGCTACGTGTACGGCCAGGACTCGTACAACATCCTCTTCCTGGAGCGGCTGAGCCAGTGGCAGTTCGGGCTCGTCTTCGAGGTGTCGCCCGGCGCGCGGCTCAAGGCCGAGGAGGCCCCCGGGGACAGCGGGAAGCGGCGGCCGCCGGGCTTTCTCTAGCGGAGCTGATGGATGGCAGGACACGGGGCGAACAGCGGGGCGTGCGTCGTGCTCCGCCCCGGGCGCGGGGTGTGACATCTTCGGCGCGGACACGCCGCCTTCCGCGGGGGTTCCCCACTTGAACATGACCGCTCCGAGCACGCTGAAGGACCGCATCCAGAACGCCGACCTCCTGGCCCGGGTCGTCCCCGTCGAGGAGGCCGTGAAGCACGTCACCGATGGGAACACGGTGGCCATCAGCGGCTTCACCAAGTCGGGCGAGCCCAAGACGTTCTTCCCCGCGCTGGCCTTCCACCTGGCGCGCACGGCGCCCCAGACGCAGCTCACGCTGTTGTCGGGGGCCTCGCTGTCGGAGGACGTGGAGGGCCCCATGGCGCCCTTCATCCGCAAGCGCGGGCCGTACATGTCCTCGTCGGCGTCGCGGCGGCGCATCCACGCGGGGGAGATGGACTTCACGGACGTGCACCTGTCCGCCTTCGCGCGCAACCTGATGTACGGGTTCTACGGCGACATCGACGTGGCGGTGGTGGAGGTGTCGCGCATCCGCCCCAACGGCAGCGTCATCCTGACGTCCTCGGTGGGCATCAGCGCGGAGGCGTTGGCGAAGGCGAAGAAGATCATCCTCGAGGTGAACACGTCCTCGCCGGACTACACGGGCTTCCACGACATCGTCGTGCCCACGGTGCATCCGCACGTGGGGTGGCCGTTGCCGCTGTTGAACGTGAGGGACCGCATCGGCACGCCGTACGTGGAGTTCGACCTGGGCAAGGTGGTGGCGGTGGTGGAGTCGAGGACGCCGGACCACCCGGTGCCCTTCAAGGCCGCGGACGACACGGACAAGCGCATCGCGCGCAACGTGGTGGACTTCCTGTTGAGCTGCCGCGAGGAGTTCGGATGGGGCAAGCGGCTGCCGCCCATCCAGTCCGGCGTGGGAAACGTGGCCAACGCCATCATCGGCGAGCTGTACGAGTCGCCGTTCCAGAAGATTCGATTCTGGACCGAGGTGTTCCAGGACGGGATGCTGCGCTACGTGGAGGACGACGCGAAGTTCGAGTACGCGTCCGCCACGGCGGTGTCCTTCTCGGCCGAGGGGCGTCAGCGGTTCCAGCAGATGTTCGAGCGGTGCAAGGAGCGGCTGGTGCTGCGGCCGATGTGGCTGTCGAACAGCCCTGAAATCATCTCGCGGCTGTTCGTCATCGCGATGAACACGCCCATCGAGGTGGACATCTACGGACACGTGAATTCGACGCACATCGACGGCTCGCGAATCGTCAACGGGCTGGGTGGCTCGGGGGATTTCTTCCGCAACGCGTACCTGAGCATCGTGCACACGCCGTCGGTGAGGAAGCTCAAGGACGGGCGGACGGTGAGCTGCGTGATGCCATACGTGCGGCACATCGACCACACGGAGCACGACATCAAGTGCGTCGTGACCGAGCACGGCTACGCGCGCAACATGGACATCCGCTCGCCCCGGCGCCGGGCCACGGACATCATCGACCAGTGCGCCCACCCCTACTTCCGGCCGCTCTTGCACGCGTACCTGGACATGGCGGGCCCGGGTGACGAGCCGCGCGCCACGGACATGAAGGTGCTCGAGGCGTGGTGGCGCGACTACGACGCCGCCTGCCGCACCTTCCCCCAGGGAGGCTGAGCGAGGCCATGGCGGGGCGGGACGACAGAGCAGGCGCGCTCGGGGCCGAGAGCCCCGCGACGACGCGAACCGCCTCCGACGGGCACGCCTCCGGCATGAAGGCAGAGCCTGCGACGACGCGAACCGCCTCCGAGGAGCACGCCGCCAGCGTGAACGCGGAGCCCGCAACGAGGCGCGACGCGGGGAGTTCGGCGCGAACCGGAGGCACCACGAGGAACGGGCGAGAGCCTTGCCCTCCCGAAGTGGCGGAGCAGCTCCGCCAGGTCGACCGGCTGCGCAGGACGGGCCGGTACACGTCCGCGCTCGCACAGGTGCGCGCGCTCGCCGAGGCGCATCCGAGACTGGGCATCGTCCTGATGGAGCTGGCGATGACGCTCGGCATCTGGGGCGGTGCTCCGGTTGAGGCGCTCCCCTGGTTCGAGCGCGTCCTGGAGCTGGCTCCGGGACACCGGACGACGCGGCTGCACCGCGCGCTGTGCCTCGCCCGACTGGGTCGCCATGCGGAGGCCGTGGCGGACTTCGACGCGCTGGTGGACGGCGGCTATCGCAAGGCGCTGGTGCTGCACATGAAGCGCGCCGAGTCCCTGGAGGCGCTCGGGCAGGATGCGCGGGCGGAGCAGGACTGGACGCTCGCGCTGGCCGAGGACCAGGACAACCCCTGGCTGCTCCAGCAGCGTGCCGCCGCGCGCGCCCGTCTGGGAATGCACGCGGAGGCCCTGGAGGACTTGTCCACCGCACTCGCCCTGCAACAGGGCGCGGACATCGACCCCGAACTGCTCCATGAGCGCGGCCAGCTCCGCGTACGGCTCGGCGATGTCGACGGCGCGCGCGCGGACTTCCAGGCGGGCCTCGCCGCCTTGCGCCGGGGAGACCCGGACGCATTGCCGGACGCACTGAGCGCGGCGCTCCGAGCGCTCGACGCGACCTGAAACACTTTTCATCCTGCGGGTATTCACATACGCCCCGCACCCGAGCCCGCAGGACGACGGCGCCTCGCTCCGGGGACAATGGCAGTGGCGCGGAATCAACACCTCCGCCCACCCAATCACAGACCAGGGACTGGCTCGAATGCAGTCAAATGGACCCTGCTTACATTCCGCATCCAAAGCACACGACTTCAGAGGTCACACATGCTCGAGGCGGAGCTGCACCCAAGGCTGAGCCGAATCACAGTCCCGGAGTACCGTCAGGCGGCGGAGGACGCGGTCCGCTCCGGGGCCTTGCGCAAACTGATACGGCCGATCGGCCCCATCCCAGGAGACCCGACCGAGCAGGACCTCCCCACCTTCGAGCCGACGTTCGACCGGTCGGCGGTCGACCACGAAGCCCGCATCGTCCGCGAGGAAGCCGTGGCCCGAGGCGTCGACGTCCCGGAGGCCGCCACCCAGACCATCGCGTTCATGCGCCACATCATGATTCCCGTCGAGCGCCCCGAATTGGGACTGGCCATCACTCGCATCTGGAGCATCATCCTGGCGAGCGAGCCCCACTCCGACTACGAGCAGGCCACCAGCCTCCTCACCCTCAAGCATGGCCATGGCGTCGCCCATCCCCCTTCCCCGCTGACGCAGTACATCGACCATGCCTTCGAAGAGGTGGGCCGATTCTGCAGCGCGGAGTTCCTGGCCATCTACAAGAGCTTGTTCTACCGCAACGCCATCGGGACCCTCTTCGAGGTCCTGGTGGCTCAGCACCAGGCCCAACGGACCTCACCCAGCGTCCGCTACATCCGCGACAACAATGGGTTCTTCGAGTTCTGGCACATCTCGCTCCAATTCCTCGACGAGCGCCTGAGCTTCTCGCGCAACCCGATGTTCTGGGTGAACACCATGGAGGCCTCGAACGCATTCATCAACCTGGGCAATGACGCCTTCTCTTTCTACAAAGAGGCCCTGGACGGAGCCGACTTCGAGAGCAGCTACATCTTCAGGCGGGCGATGACGACGAAGCGCCCCTACCCGGAGGTCTTCCTGGAGACGGTCGACGAGGTGCTCAAGAGCTACCACTCCATCCAGGCGGCCGCGTCCTCCCTGCCCGACGAGCTGCGGACCCAGGTCGACCGCTCCTTGAAGAGCTATCTCTACTGGCACTTCCGGAACAGCCGCTACCAACTGCGCGATGTCTACCCCGAGCTGTCCTACTGGGACGACGCCCCCGCCCCGCGTGCTCCCAAGATGGTGGGCTGACACCCGGCCTCCGCCACATTTAATCGCGCTTAATCCTGGTTAATCAGGGAGGAACGTAGGGTGGCCGCCACTCGCCGACGGGAAGGTCCCGGCCACGGCGGGCTGACAATCCAAGAGGTCAATCCATGTTGAAGCAAGTCATGCGGCCGTTGTTCGTGGGAGCGCTGTGCGTGGGCGCCATCGCCTGTGGTGGCGCGCCGCTGGACGAGGCGGCCCCGGAGACGGAGAACCTGGACCAGGTGGAGCAGAACGTGTGCAGCGTCGGGACGTTCCAGGGCTCGTGTCGCGACTACGGCAGCGGCGGGTGGCTGGATGGGAGCTGCCCGGCCGGGACGCCGTACAAGTGGAGCTTCTGGAACTGCTCCCAGTACATGGCCGGCTCCGGGCCGACGGCCCAGTACTACCGCCAGTACTGTTATGACCTCCAGCTCTACACCTGCCACAGCAGCATCAGCACGCCGCCCGCTGGCAGCCCGCCGCCCGTCGGCCCGCCGCCGCCCTGCAAGCAGAACTGCTGAGCCTCGCTTGAGCTGAACCGTGGTCGCGCTACTTGCTCGCGCGACCACGGCCCTCACGGGCGCGGAGTCGAGCCCCACGGCTCCGCTCCAGGACAGGGCTCGTGCACGGCGCCGGTTGCGCTTGTCTGTCCGTGGCGGACGCAGCAGGCTCCCCGCCCCACCCTTTGGACGAGGACATCCATGCAGCGGGGTTCCTGTTTGTGCGGCGCGGTCCGCTTCACCGTGGAGGGCGAGCTGCGCGCGCCCGACGCCTGCCATTGCACCAAGTGCCGCAAGCACTCGGGACACTACTTCGTGTCGACCGACGTCCCCCGCTCGGCCCTCACCGTCGAGGGCGAGGACCAGGTCCGCTGGTTCCAGTCCTCGGAGAAGGTGCGCCGCGGGTTCTGCTCGGTCTGCGGCTCGTCGCTGTTCTGGGAGCCGCTCCAGCGCGACTGGATTGGAATCGCCATGGGCGCGTTCGACACGCCCACGCAGACGCGCGTGGCGCTCCACATCTACATGGCCAACAAGGGCGACTATTACGACATCGAGGAGGGGACGCCCCGGTTCGACACCGTTCCTCCCAAGCCTCACTGAGGACGGAACCACCGCCCAGGCACCCAGTTCGGGGTGCCCGGGCGGGAGCGACTCACGCCGCCGTGAGCCGGCCTGAGGTCACTCCTCGACCAGATCGGTGAGCGCCGGGCAGTAGGTGGCATACCCATGCCCGGTGAAGGCGCCGTCCTCCATGACAGCCTCCACGTCGAACGCCACGAAGTGCGACGCGGGGAACTCGCCGGTCTTGGCGCAGGTGGCACAGAGGGAGGCCGCCACGGGCGTGAAGGTCATGCTCGTGCTGTGGTCGAACCAGTTGACGCTGAGCGAGCCATCGAAGTCGACCAGGGTCGTTCGCGGCTCACCCTCAATGGTGGTACCGCTCTGCGGCGTCGCGTCCACCGGCACCTTCACGTCGTAGACGTTGACGAGCTGAGCCGGCACCGACGAATCCGGCGACGGGCACTCGCCCGGAGTCCCATTGTTCAGCTCGATCCACACCGTCCACGCCCCGTCCGGGCTCTCGGGCTCCGTGTAGCCGAAGTACGCATTGGTCAGGACGCGCGAGTTGTCACCCATGCGGATGGTGGTCGAGGTCTCACGGCAGGCCCCCTCGCAAATGGTGAACGGGTCAGGTGTCACGCCCGCGTCGGGCGTCGTGCCCGCGTCAGGCTCAATTCCGGCGTCGGGCTCGGTTCCGGCGTCGGGCACCGCGCCCGCGTCGGGTTCCGCGCCGGAATCGGGCACGGCGCCGGCGTCCGGCTGGGTCCCCGCGTCGTCACCCACCTCGGGTGTCGACGGCTTGTCATCAGAATCACAGGCGGAGAGTGCGCAGACAGCAACGAGGGAGACAACCATCAGGGAGAGAATCGAGCGTTGCAGGGTCATGTCTCAGGAATGTTACGGCCCTCACAGAGAGAAGCGAGCAAACTCGACGCTCCGCGTCACAATGTTTCTGTTTCACCCCGAGCCGCCCCATCGAGCGTCCCGATTCCACCGGGACTGGACAGTCTTTGCGCAGAACCCGACGAATTCGGGAATGAAACATGTATCACTGCGGGAACCACCTATTCGACTTTGACGGTTGCATCCGCGCAGCTCCCGCCATAGCTTCGACGAAACCACTGAAGCTGATTCAGCGGTTTCCACCTGCAGCCCGGGAGCGCCCATGTCATCGCCCATCGCCGTCGTCGCCGTGCCCTCCGGTCTGGGCCTGAGTCGTCCGGACGGACGGATTCCCCGCGTGGACCTGCTCCCCACGGCCCTGATGGAGGCCGGATTGGGGCTCCGGCTCCAGGCGCAGGTGGAGCACACCGTGACGCCCCGGGACTACGTGCTGGAGCGAGACGCCCAGACGCGCATCCTCAACCCCCACGGCATCGCCGAGCTGAGCCTCCAGCTCGCGGACGCCGTCGAGGCCATCGTGCGCGCCCAGCGCTTCCCGCTCGTCCTGGGCGGCGACTGCAGCATCCTGCTCGGCTGCCTGTTGGGGCTGAAGCGCACCGGCGCGCACTCGGGGCTCGCCTTCATGGATGGACACACCGACTTCTGGCCGCCCGAGGCCTCCGAGCTCGGCGGCGCCGCGGGCATGGACCTCTGGCTCTCCACCGGCCGGGGCCCCGCCCTGCTGTCGAACCTGGAGAACCGCGGCCCGCTCGTGCTCGACGCGGACGTGGCCGTGCTCGGGGTCAGGGACCCGGAACGCCAAGGCGCGAAGGTCGGCGCCGAGGACGCTCGCGACACCGCCATGGCCTGGCTGGACCTGGACGTCCTGCGAGAGGAGGGAATCGCCGCGGGAGCAAAGCGCGTTCTCACCCGCTTCAAGGAGCGCGGCGTGCGCGGCTTCTGGATGCACCTGGACGCGGACGTCCTGGACGACGCGGTGATGCCCGCCGTCGACTCGCGTCAACCCGACGGCCTCCGCGTGGCGGAGCTCGGCGACCTGGTCGCCCGGCTCGTCGACTCGGGGCTGGCGGTGGGCATGGACGTCACCATCTATGACCCGAGCCTGGACCCCCGGCGCGATGCGGCCCGCGCGCTGGTGGAGGCACTCACCCACGGACTGGGGGCCCTGGTGCCCACGCGCAGGACACGATAGGCCCACCGCATGGCCGATGCGCGCAGCCCCGGACTCCCCACGGACGTCGTCCTGCTCCTCGAGTTCGTCAACACGCTCGACGTGGAGAAGCTCGTCGATGCCGTGCCCACGCCGGGCGCGCTCGACACCTGGTGCCGCGCACGGGGCCTCGTGTCGTCCTCGGACACCTTCACCCCGGACGCCTTCCGCGCCGCCATCGAGGCCCGCGAGGCCCTGCGCGCCGTGCTCCTCTCCCACACCGGCGAGCCCCTGGCCCCCGCTGATTTGAAGACGCTGGAGCGCGTCGCCTCCTCCAGCCCCCTCACCGTGAGCTTCAGCCAGGACGGCGTGGCGCTGCGCCCCTCGGCCACTGGCGGCTGGAAGGCCCTGGGCGCGCTGTTCGCCGCCATCGTCTCCACCCAGCGCGACGGCCACTGGCCCCGGATGAAGGTGTGCGCCGCGGGCGCGTGCCAGGAGGCCTTCTACGACACCTCCAAGAACCGCTCCGGTCGGTGGTGCTCCATGGCCGTGTGCGGCAACCGCACCAAGCTCCAGCGCTTCCGAGCCACCCCGCCCCGGCGCTGAAGCCCCCACATCCATACGAGATGAGCGCCGGGGCTTCACTCCCGGGCCGGATTCGGAGGAGACACCGGGAATTTTCTCACCTTCCGCAACCCGGCGCGTCGACTCCCGAGAATTGGGAATCTCGTTCGACAGCTAGGAGCCCACACCCCATGGGAGCTGGACGCGTTGGTGATGGTGGAGCAGCAGAGGCGGCACGCAGGGCAGCGGAGGCGGCGCGCAGGGCGGCGGAGGCGGCTCGTCAGGCAGCTGCCGCGGCCGCGAAGAAGGCCGCGGAGGCCGCCAAGAAGCTGGCCGCGCAGAAGAAGGACGTGTCCACCTTCGAGCCCGCGGGCGCGAAGAACCAGCTGAAGCTGGATGGCCAGGGCGCCCCGTCGACGTCGCTCTTCACGGAGAACAGCAAGGACGCCAAGGTCAACTGCCTGGACAAGGCCGCGGACTTCATCAACAAGTCCTCGCCCGAGCTGCAGGGCCGCTCGGATCTGGTGTTCCTGAAGGACTCGCGCGCGGGCGCCGAGGGCCAGTCGGGCCACGTCGTCGTGCGCCAGGGCGAGCGCGTGCTGGACCCCAGCAACGGCCAGAGCTGGGACGACATGAAGTCCTACCTCCAGGGCAACTCGCACTACAGCGAGGCGGGCTCCATCCCCGGCACCACGGCGGCCAAGGTGTTCGGCACCGAGGCGGGCACGCCCGAGCGCGCCCAGGCGCTGGCGGACGCGAACGTGTCCCCCGAGCTGCAGCAGATGATGGTGGCCGACTACCCGGCGGACGTGGGCAGCGTGCCGGACGCGGCCAACGTGCAGCCGCACGAGACGACCATCCCGGGCCAGGCGGGCCCCGTGTCCGTCGAGTTCAGCGACTCGCTCGAGAAGGACGTGAAGAAGGAGGACGGCTTCGTCACCGTGTCCATCAGCGCGGAGACGTCGGTGTCCGCGTCGGGCTCGGTGGAGTTCAAGAAGGCCAAGGTCGGCGTGGGCGCGTCCGTGGAGGGCAGCGTCGAGGCCGGCAAGAGCATGACGTACGAAGTGAAGATGACGGAGGCGGACTTCGAGAAGCTCAAGCGCGGTGAAATCGCGCCGCCGCATCCGCTCAACCCGGAGACGATTCCGGACGGCACGTCCATCAAGATGGAGCAGAGCCAGTTCGCCGGCTACGGGCTGGATGTGGGCCTGTCCTATCACGCGGTGGAGCTGGGCATCTCCGGCGACGTCAAGAGTGGCAAGGGCATGTCCATCGAGGTGAGCCGCACGGGCGACAAGCTGTCGATGACGACGGGCCCCACGGAGTTCATCGAGAACAACGGCAAGGTGACGCTGGGCGCGGGCCCCGTGTCCGTGAGCATGGGCCGCGAGGACACGCTCAAGGAGTACAAGCTGCGCACGGCCGAGTTCGACCTGGGCAACCCCGAGGGCCAGAAGGCCTTCGAGGCCTTCGCCAAGGACGGCCGGATGCCGGAGAAGGAAGGCCCGGGCGTGGCCAACACGCTGCGCTTCGACAAGATCAACTACGAGTCGACGGGCGGCAAGATTGGCATCGACGTGGGGCCGTTCAGCATCGAGACCGACGGCACCACCAACACCGGCGACTACCTCATCACGCACCACCCGGACGGGACGAAGTCGCTGACGTCCGACATCACCTACGGTGGTGACCACCCGGACATCACCCTCGAGCAGAAGTACGGCAAGGACGGCAAGCTCGTCCCCGGCTCCGAGAAGTTCGCGATGAAGTTCGACACGAAGGACGACAACGCGCGCGAGCTGCTCGTGTACTCGTTCACCGGTGACGCGGACAAGGCGAAGGCCGCGCGCGAGCACGACCGGCCCATCACCCTCAACCTGACGGCCGACGACATCGAGGAGATGCAGCGCCGCTCCGGCGTCCAGGCGCAGAACGGCGGGCACATGGGCATCAACGTCCTGCTCACCGACTACGACGGCAAGCCGAATGATCCGCTGATGGCGGTGCGCAACATGGCGTGCTCGCCGGCGTACAACGAGTACAGGCTGGCGGAGAGCTACTTCGGGCTCTTCATGGACGAGGGCAAGAAGCCCCTGTCGGGCGAACTCGTCATCGGCTGAGCCAGCACGGTTTCACCCCCGCGAGCCCGGGTCCTCGAGGTGAGGGCCCGGGCTTCGTCGTCTCTGTCGTCGACGCGAGGGACGAAGTGCTTCGGGCCCTCAGGCCGCCACGACGGCGTCGGGCTCGCGGCGCACCTTGGCGAGCGCGGCCACCACCACTTCGGGTCCCGCTCCGGGCTTGTGCGCGTTCTCGCTCAGGTGCCGCCGCCACGCGCGCGCGCCGGGCAGGCCCTGGAACAATCCCAGCATGTGCCGCGTCACCGCGCTCAGCGGCGCGCCCCGCTGACGGCTGCGCTCGATGTACGGCAGCATCGCCTCCACGACCTCGTGGCGCTCGCGCGGCGCCTCCGTCGCCCCGAAGAAGCGGCGGTCCGCCTCCGCCAGGAGGTACGGGTTCTCGTAGACGGCGCGGCCAATCATCACCCCGTCCACGTGCTTCAGGTGCTCGGCCGCCGCGTCCAGCGTCTTGATGCCGCCGTTGATGCTGATGTCCAGGTGCGGCAGCTCCTGCTTGAGCCGGTGCACCAGGTCGTAACGCAGGGGCGGCACGTCGCGGTTCTCCTTGGGGCTCAGCCCCTGGAGCCACGCCTTGCGCGCATGCACGATGAAGCGCGTGCAGCCCTCGGCCGCAATCAGCCGCACGAAGCGCTCCAGCGTGGGCCACTCCTCCAGTTCGTCGATGGCGATGCGCGACTTCACCGTCACCGGGATGCTCACCGCCGAGCGCATCGCGCCCACCAGCCGCGCCACCAGCTCCGGCTCCGCCATCAGACACGCGCCGAAGCGGCCCGACTGCACCCTGTCGCTGGGGCAGCCGACGTTGAGGTTCACCTCGTCGTAGCCCCACGACTCGGCGATGCGCGCCGACTCCGCCAACGCCTCCGGCTCCGAACCACCCAACTGGATGGCCACCGGATGCTCGGCCGCCTCGTAGCCCAACAGCCGCTCGCGGTCGCCGTGCAGCACGGCGCCCGTGGTCAACATCTCCGTGTACAGGAGCGTGTGCCGACTGATTTGACGGTGGAAGTACCGGCAGTTCCGGTCCGTCCAATCCATCATCGGCGCGACACACAACGGCATGGGGCTCAAGGGCATCATGGGCGGGACCTGGGAAACGCCCTGCATCTACCCGGCTTTTCCTCCCCTGCCCACCCCCCAGTGACGCCCGGAGGCCCAAAGAGCAAGGAGCCGGACGACCTCCCCGGCTAGGCTCCACCCCCGTGCCACCGAGCCCACCCCTCCTGGATGACATGCTGCTCTTCACGGAGGTGGTCACCTCCGGAGGGCTCACCGCCGCCGCCCAGCGGCTGGGCCTGCGCAAGTCCACCGTGAGCCGCCGGCTCTCCGCGCTCGAGGAGCGGCTCGGGGTCCGCCTGCTGGAGCGCAACGCGCGCCACCTGCGCCTCACCGAGGCGGGGCGCGACTACCATGCCCACTGCGCGCGGCTGGTCTCCGAGGCCCGCGAGGTGAACCGCGCCCTGGGCGAGTCCCGCGCCACGCCCCAAGGCACCCTGCGCATCGCCACCCTGTCGCTCCTGGGCGAGCTGCTCACCCCGCTCATCGCGGAGCTGCTCCTGCACCACCCGCTGCTGCGCGTGGAACTCGCGCTCGCCGAGGCCCACGTCGACCTCATCGCCGAGGAGTACGACGTGGCCCTGCGCACCGGCCCGCTCGCCGATTCGTCGCTGGTGGCCCGGAAGCTCGGGCGCCTGCGCACCGGCTACTACGCCAGCCCCGCGTACCTCTCCCGCCAGGGCACCCCGCGCACCCCCGCCGACCTCCAGGGCCATGCCTGCGTCGTGCTCGCCGAGCCCGGCACCGACGAGGTCTGGTTCTTCGGCGAGGGACGCGACGCGCTCAGCCACCCCGTCACCGGCCGTCTCCGTGTCCCCAGCGTGCGCGCGGGCCAGGCCGCCGCCCGCGCGGGCCTGGGCGTGGTCCGACTGCCCGCCTCCCTCGTCGTCGACGACGTGAGGAGCGGACTGCTCGTCCCCGTGCTGGAGGCCGCGACGCCCCCGGGCATCCCCGTGTTCGCCGTCTACCCGAGCAGCCGCCAGCTCCCACCCAAGCTGCGCGCCTTCCTCACGCTGCTCTCGGAGCGCGGCGCCTCGCTGCCCTGGGAGGCGGAGACATCCCTCCCCCGGAGACGTTGAGGGCTCTTCACGCAACCTCGCGTTCCGCCAGGGACGCTCGTCCCCGGGCGCCCCGGCCACTACATGTCCTCCTCGAACCGAGGCACGGCCCCGACGCCGCGCCTCCACCCAGGAGCACAGGACATGGCCACCGACGTCATCGAGTTGGGCGACACGCGGTTCCACCAGGAGGTGCTGGAGTCGAAGGAACCGGTGCTGGTGGACTTCACCGCCACCTGGTGCCCGCCGTGCCGCGCCATCGCCCCCACCCTGGCCGCGCTCGCCACCGAATACCGGGGCCGCCTCAAGGTGGCGAAGCTCGACGTGGACGCGAACCAGGTGACGGCCCAGCGCTACAACATCCGCTCCGTCCCCGCCCTGCTGCTCTTCAAGGACGGCCAGGTCGTCCAGCAGCTCCTGGGCGCGATGCCCCGGGCGAAGCTGGAACAGGCGCTGCTTCCCCACCTGTAGACACCAAGGCCCCTCCTCGCTGGCGGCCTAATGGCTCGAGACAGCGAGACCCGGGGCCCCGGAGCCCGGAATTCCGTTGCAAGTCAAAAAGGAAGGCTGGTGATTCTCCCCAGGTGAGGTAGTCACGGGCGCGCCACGGCCGTGTCACGCGGAGGTGACACCCGAGGCATGCCCCCATCCGGGAGGGAGCAATGCTCGAAAGGCTGATGCCCAAGTCGGACGAGTTCTTCGACGACTTCGACAAACAGTGCGCCGCCACAGTGCAGGGCGCGAAGATGCTTCACGAACTGCTCAGCGACTACACGGACGTGCCCAGGCGGGTCCAGGCGCTCAAGGACGTGGAGCACCAGGGTGACGAGGTCACCCACACCGCCTTCAACCGTCTGCACAAGCAGTTCATCACCCCGTTCGACCGGACGCAGATCCACTCGCTGCTGTCGCGCATCGACGACGTGCTGGACCTGGCGAACGCGGCCGCGTCACGGCTGCACTACTACGAAATCCAGAGCAGCCTGCCGGACGCGACGGAGCTGGCGCGCCTGCTGGTGCTGTCCGCCCAGAAGGTGCAGGAGGTGGTGGCGGCGCTGCGGCTCATCAAGAAGCCGGAGCAGATCCTCGCCGGCTGCAAGGAGATCAAACGCCTGGAGACGCAGGCGGACGAAGTGCTTCGCTCGGGCCTGGGCCGGCTGTTCAAGAGCGGGGTCGACACTCTGACCATCATCAAGTGGAAGGAGATCTACGACCTCATCGAGACCGCCACGGACAAGTGCCAGGGTGTGGCGAACGTCATCGAGGGCGTGGTGCTGGAGCACTCCTGAGATGCTACTCGCGGCCGTCATCCTCATCGTCGGAGTGGCGCTCATCTTCGATTTCATCAACGGCTTCCACGACGCGGCGAACTCCATCGCCACCGTGGTGTCCACCCGGGTGTTGTCACCGAACCTGGCCGTGGCGTGGGCCGCCTTCTTCAACTTCGTCGCCGCCTTCGGTGGCGGTGTCCATGTCGCCAACACCATGGGCAAGGGCATCATCAACTTCGAGATGCTGCGCGCCACGGGCCCCACCGCGGTGCTGTCGGTCATCTTCGCGGCGCTGATGGGCGCCATCGCCTGGAACCTGCTCACGTGGTGGTGGGGGCTGCCGTCGTCGTCCTCGCACGCGCTGGCGGGCGGCATGATTGGCGCGACGCTGCCGGTGTTGGGGCTGAAGGGCTTGATGGGCGCGGGCATCGCGAAGATCGCCGCCTTCATCGTGCTCTCGCCGCTCATCGGCACCACGCTGGGCATGACGCTGATGCTGGTGAGCACGTGGGTGGTGCACAAGCAGACGCCGCGCGTGGTGGACGTCTGGTTCCGCCGGCTCCAGCTCGTCTCGTCCGCCATCTTCTCCTACAGCCACGGCACCAACGACGCGCAGAAGGTGATGGGCATCATCGCCGTGGTGCTCTTCGGCACCATCTGGGCGGACCGTCCGTTCCACATCGACTGGTGGATGATCATCTCCTGTCACGCGGCCATCGCGATGGGGACGTTCTTCGGCGGCTGGCGCATCATCCGCACCATGGGCCACAGCCTGACGAAGCTGGCGCCCATCGGCGGGTTCAGCGCGGAGACGGGCGGCGGCGTCACCATCATCGCGCTGGCGGAGCTGGGCATCCCCGTGTCCACCACCCACACCATCACCGGCGCCATCGTCGGCGTGGGCTCCACGCGCGGCTGGCGCGCGGTGAAGTGGGGCGTGGCGGGCCGCATCATCTGGGCCTGGGTGTTCACCATCCCCGCCTCCGCGCTGATGGCGCTGCTCATCTACGGCATGACTCAGCTCGTCGTCCGCATGGTGGGCTGAGTGCCCACCACCCTCCCCGCCCGCGCCGGCCACTTCCTTCGAGAGGCCCGCGGGCGGGTGTAGCATCCCGGGCGCCATGCGCCTCATCCTCAACCCCGGGCGGGAGGGCGAGCAGGAGCTGCTGCTCCCCGAAGGCGTCACCACCATCGGCAGGAC
Source organism: Myxococcus guangdongensis (assembly GCF_024198255.1). NCBI lineage: Bacteria > Pseudomonadati > Myxococcota > Myxococcia > Myxococcales > Myxococcaceae > Myxococcus > Myxococcus guangdongensis. The sequence continues at coordinate 552,586 of NZ_JAJVKW010000006.1, read as the reverse complement.
GGAGGAGAGCTCCGTCTGCGTGCTCCACAAGAGCCTGTCGCGAAGGCACGCGCGCCTGGAGCGCGACGGCTCGCGCGTGGTGCTGGTGGACCAGGGCAGCAAGAACGGCACCTTCGTCCGCGAGCTGCGCGTGGAGCGCCACGAGCTCTCCGCGGGGGACACGTTCCGCTGCGGCGAGGTGGGGTTCCAGCTCCTCGCGGGGGACCCCGACGCGGACACCGGGCTGAGCCCGCTGCACACGCGCACCCTGGACACGCGCTTCTCCCCCGCGCCCGGAGCGCTGTCCCTGGATGCGCCGCGCCTCAGGGTGCGCCCGGAGCCGGAGGGCGACGCGACGCGCGAGCGGCTCCAGGTGTTGCTCGCGGTGGCGCAGCTGTTGTCGTCGCCCGGCTCGCTCGACTCGCTCCTGGAGCGCATCCTCCAGCTCGTCTTCCGCGTGCTCGGCGTGGACCGGGCCGCGCTGCTGCTCGTGGACGAGGCCACCGGAGAGCTGCGTCCCCGCGTGGCGCGCGCCGCCGCCGGCGAGCCCCCGCCGGAGCGCTTCTACAGCCAGCGCATCGTCGACTCCGTGCGCAAGAGCGGGCTGGCGGCGCTCTTCGCCCACGCCCAAGAGGACGTGCGGCTGGACAGCTCCGTCTCCATCCGCGCGCAGTCCATCCACTCCGCCATGTGCGTGCCGCTCAAGCCCCGGGACACGTGGCTGGGCGTGCTGTACGTGGACAACCGCTCGCACGGGGGCCTGTTCACGGAGGCCGACCTGGAGTTCCTCACCGCCTTCGCCAACCAGGCGGCGGTGGCGCTCGACAACGCGCGGCTGACGCGGCGGCTGGAGGAGGAGGCGGTGCTGCGCAACACGTACCTGCGCTTCTTCCCGCCCGCCGTCGTGCGAAGGCTGCACGCCTCGCCCGGCACCGCGCTGGAGGTGGTGGAGACGGAGGTGACGGTGCTCTTCGCGGACATCTCCGACTTCACGCCCCTGTCCTCCTCGCGCGGTCCCCGGGACGTGGTGGACATGCTCAACGCGTACTTCCCGGTGATGGCGGACGTGGTCTTCCGTCACGAGGGGACGCTGGAGAAGTACATCGGCGACGCGCTGATGGCGGTGTGGGGCGCGCCCTTCTCGCGCGAGGACGACGCGGACCGGGCCGTGCGCGCGGCGGTGGACATGCAGCGCGAGCTGGAGGGCCTCAACGCGCGCTTCCGCGCCCGGGGACAGCCGGAGCTGCGCATCCACGTGGGCCTCAACAGCGGCCCGGCCGCCGCCGGCAACATCGGCTCCGAGCACTACCTCCAGTACGCCACGCTCGGGGACGTCACCAACGTGGCCAGCCGGGTGTGCGGCGTGGCGAAGGCGGGCCAGGTGGTGCTGTCCGAGGCCACGCGCGCGCGGCTGCGCGAGTCGCGCTGGGCGTTGACGCCGCTGCCCCCCACCCACGTGAAGGGCAAGCAGGAGGCGCTGACGCTGCACCGCGTGGAGTGGGACGTGGCGGGTGGGTGAGCCGTCGCCCTCCTGTCCGGGAGGGCGGCTTGACTCGCACCGGGCTCATCGGTCAGCGTTCGGGTTCGTGAACGGCATCGGCCTCGACATCGCGTGGACCTCGGGATGGACGTCCCGGACCTCCGCGCGCGCGGCGACCTTCACCTCGACGACGACGACGACGCACACGACGACCCGCGGAGCGCGGGAGGTCTAGCTCGGAATCGCTGTCCTTCCGACCTGGCCCCGCGCTCCCCGGCGCGGGGCTTTTTTCGTTTCCCCCACCCACCAGGAACCCCATGCAGACCCAGACCCCGACGACGACGCCCCGCCCGCCCGTGTCCCTCGGCCGCCTGCTCCAGCGCGAGGTGCCGTCATGCGGGTGATGAAATTCGGCGGAACCAGCGTGGGCGGCACCGCGCAGATGCGGCGCGTGGTGGACCTGGTCGCCCGGGCACGACAGGAGACGCGGGTGTGCGTGGTGGCCTCGGCCGTCTCCGGCATCACCAACCTCCTGGTGGACACGGCCCGGCTCGCGCAGGAGGGGCACTCGGTGGAGGAGTCCCTGTCGCGCTTCGAGCAGACGCACCTGGGCATCGCCCGGGAGCTGGGCGGGGAGCTGGAGGCGCTGGCCCCGCTGGAGCTGGGGCTCGCCGCCATCTCCACCGAGCTGCGCGGGCTCTTGCAGGGCGTGGGGCTCCTGCGCGAGTGCTCGCCCTCGGTGCTCGCGCACCTGTCGGGCCTGGGCGAGCGCGCGTCGTGCCTGGTGCTGGAGGCGCTCCTGTCCGGGCGCAAGCTGTCGCCGCACCTGGTGGACCCACGGCAGGCGCTCATCTGCTCGGGAGACCCGCTCCAGGCCACGCCGCGCATGGACGAGATTCGCGCCAGGTTCGCGCCGCTGCGCGACGCGGCGGGGCCGGGGCTCCTGCTGATGCCGGGCTTCTTCGGCGGTGACGAGCGCGGCAAGACGATGTCGCTGGGACGCGGCGGCTCGGACTACTCGGCGGCGCTGGCGGCGGCGGCGCTGGACGCGGCGCTGCTGGAAATCTGGACGGACGTGGACGGCATCTACAGCGCCGACCCGCGCCTGGTCCCCGAGGCCTTCCCGCTGTCGGAGGTGAGCTTCGAGGAGGCGATGGAGCTGGCGTACTTCGGCGCCAAGGTGCTGCACCCGAAGACGATTGCCCCGGCGCGCGAGCGCGGCATCCCCGTGCGCGTGTGCAACAGCTTCAAGCCCGAGCACCCCGGCACCCTCGTCACCGACAGGGCCGCGCCGCCCGAGCATCCGGTGCGCGGGCTGTCGTTCCTCAAGGACGTGGCGCTGGTCAACATCGCCGGCGCGGGGCTCAAGGGGGTGCCCGGCACCGCCGCGCGCGTCTTCGAGGCCATGGCCCGCACGGGCATCTCCGTGGTGCTCATCACCCAGGGCTCCAGCGAGTGCTCCATCAGCTTCTGCGTGCAGCAGTCGGAGGCGGACTCCGCCGTGCGCGCGCTGGAGTCCGAGTTCGAGGTGGAGCGCGAGGCTGGCAAGGTCGACACCATCGAGCGCCAGGGCCAGCTGGCCGTGCTCAGCATCGTCGGCGACGGCATGCGCCACCGCGTGGGCGTGGCGGGCACCTTCTTCAGCGGGCTGGCCGACGTGGGCTGCAGCATCGCCGCGATTGCCCAGGGCTCCAGCGAGCGGAGCATCTCCGCCGTCATCACCGAAGCCGACGGCCCCCGCGCCATGGCGCACGTGCACCACCGCTACTTCGGCACCACGGAGGTGGTGGAGCTGTTCGTCGCGGGCGTGGGCAGCGTGGGCGGAGAGCTGATGCGGCAGATTCGTCAGCAGGCCCCGCACCTGCGCGCGCAGGGCGTGGACCTGCGGGTGTGCGCCATCGCCAACAGCCGGCACGCGCTCATCGAGCCGGGCGGCGTCCCCCTGGGCGAGTGGAAGGAGCGGCTGGAGGCGAGCCGCGCCCCCGCGTCGCTGGAGTCCTTCCGGGAGCAGGTGCGGGCGAAGCGGCCCGGCCGGCCCATCTTCGTGGACTGCACCAGCAGCGAGGACGTGGCGCTCGCCTACCCGTCCCTCCTGGCCGCGGGGCTGCACGTCGTCACCGCGAACAAGAAGGCCAACGCGGGGCGCATGGCCCACCACCGCGCCATCCGCGAGACGGCGTCGCGTCACCAGCGCCGCTTCCTGTACGAAACGAACGTGGGCGCCGCCCTGCCCGTCATCGACACGCTCAAGAACATGCTGCGCACCGGCGACCAGGTGCACCGCATCGAAGGCATCCTCTCCGGCTCGCTGTCGTACATCCTGGGCCTGCTGGAGGAAGGCGTGCCGCTGTCGCGCGCGGTGGGCTCCGCCATGGAGAAGCGCTTCACGGAGCCGGACCCGCGCGACGACGTGCAGGGCACGGACGTGGCGCGCAAGGTGCTCATCCTCGCGCGCGAGCTGGGCCGCCCGGTGGAGCTGGAGGAGGTCGCGCTCCAGTCGCTCCTGCCCGAGGACTTCGACGCGTCCGGTCCGCTCGACGCGTTCCTCGCGCGGCTGCCGTCGCTCGACGAGGGCCTCCAGCGCCGCGTGGAGGCGCTGCGCGCCGAGGGACAGGTGCTGCGGTACGTGGGCAGCGTCGGCCCCGAGGGCTGCTCGGTGGGGCTCAAGGCCGTGCCGCTCGCCAACCCCCTGGCCGCGGTGAAGGGCGGAGAGAACGCGCTGAGCTTCCTGTCGGAGCGCTACAGCCCCACGCCGCTGGTCATCCGGGGCTACGGCGCGGGCGCGGCGGTGACGGCGTCCGGCGTGTTGGCGGACGTGCTGCGGCTGGTGGAGGGCCCGCTGACTTGAGTCCAGCGGGGCAGCTCGACGACGAAGCGGGCGCCCCGCCCCGGCTCGCTCTCCACCCACACCTCTCCGCCATGGGCCTGGGCGATTTGACGGGTGATGAAGAGGCCCAGGCCCAGGCCGCCGTAGTTGGGTGAGGCGGCGCGCTCGAAGCGCTCGAAGATGCGCCCCTGCGACTCGCGGGGGATGCCCATCCCGTGGTCCTCCACGCTCAGCCACACCCGCTCGTCGTGGTGGGCGGACAGCCCCAGCCGGATGGGCTGGCCCGCGCCGTACTTCACCGCGTTCGTCAGCAGGTTCATCAACACCTGCTCCAGCCGCAGCCGGTCCCACCGGCCCGGCAGGGACTCGGGGATGTCCAGCTCCAGCGCGCAGCCCGCCTTCTCCAGCTGCTCGCGCAGGTGGCCCACCACGTCGCGCGTGACGGCGGACAGGTCCATGTCCTCCAGACGCAGCGACAGCCGCGACTCGTGGATGCGCGAGACGTCCAGCAGGTGCTCCACCAGCCGGGACAGCCGCGACAGCTGGCTCTCGCACACCGTCAGCATGCCGGACAGCTTCGCGCGCAGGCTCGAGTCCGTCCGGGGCCGCGACAGCAGGGCGCTCATCTGCTGCATGCGCAGCTTCATGGACGTCAGCGGCGTCTTCAGTTCGTGCGAGGCGATGGAGAGGAACTCGTCGCGCACGCGGATGGCCTCCTGGGACTTGCGGTAGAGCTGCGCGTTGTCGATGGCGTACCCGGCGCGCCGCCCGAGCTCCTCCGCCAGCGCCACCTCGTCCGCGCCGAAGGCCCGCCCGGACTGCCGGGACACGAGCGTCAGCACGCCCAGGCCGCGCCCGCGCGCCTGCAGGGGCACGCTGAGCGACGGCTTGCCGCCCCACGCGCGCACCTGGCGCCAGCGCGGTGAGCCCAGCCCTCCGTCGCGCAGGATTCCGTGGGGCACCGGCGAACACTCCGAGCGCCCCGACGCCATGACCCCCACCGGGCCGTACGTCACGTCGGGGAGGAGCGGATGGGTCTCGAGCAGCTCCCGCACCTCACGCGCCATCTCGGGCGAGCGGGCCGCCACCGCCACCGGGTGCAGCCCGTGGCTGCCGTCGGGCATGAAGACGATGCACACGTCCCCCAAGCGGGGCACCGTCAGCTCCGCGACGCGCTGGAGCGTCGTCTCGTAGTCGAGCGACGTGCCCAGCTCCCGCCCCGCCTCCGCGAGGAAACGCTGGGACTCCTCCAGGCGCTTGCGCTCGGTGATGTCGGTGGAGATGCCGCAGACGGCGTAGGGCACGCCCGACGCGTCCAGCAGCGGGAACTTCTGGGTGATGTGCGTGTGGACGCCGTCCTCCCTCGGGACGCGCTCCTCGCGGACGACGGGCAGGCGCTGCTCCAGCACCTGCCTGTTCAGCGCCTGGAACTCCCGCGCGGTGTCCTCCGGGAAGATGGTGCGCGCCGTCTTGCCGGCGACCTCCTCGCGCGTGAGGTGGAACATCCGCTCCCACTGCCGGTTCACGAAGATGTAGCGCCCTTGGGTGTCGAGCAGGAAGAAGACGGAGGTGGCGTTGTCCAGGATGGCGCGCAGCTGCTGCTCGCTCTGCTGCAGCGCCTCCTGCGCGCGCTTTCGCTCGGTGACGTCCAACAGCACCGCCAGGGAGCGCACGCAGGCGCCCGTGGTGTCACGCTCCATGATGGCGGACAGCAGCACGTCCAGCCGCGTCCCGTCCTTCTTCACCACCTGGTAGGGCACGTCCTTGCAGAAGCCCGTTCTGAGGAAGTCCGGCAGCACGTCCTCACGCGCCCTGCGGGCCGACTCCGCGGTGAGGAACTCCGTGGAGTCGTGGCCGAGGACCTCCTCGCGCGTGTAGCCCAGCGTGGCCAGCCAGCAGTCGCTAACACTCACCAGCCGGCCCTCCCGGTCGATGGAGTGCATCATCACCGGCGTGTTGTTGTAGAGCGTGCGGTACTTCTCCTCGCTCTCGCGCAGGGCCCGCTCGACGCCGGTGAGGTCCTGGGACGCCTCGGGAGGGGAAGACGCGCTGTCGGTCGGGTGGGGCATGGCGAGGAGGCGATGGGCCGTGGGGTCGCCCGCCCTCCGCGCGTGACGCCCCCCTCAATGATTGGCGCGCTCCAGGGCCTCGCCAACCCGACCTCCGCGCCACCCCCAGGTCGGCCAACCCACCAAGCCCCGGAAGACGGGCACGCCCGCCCGGACGCTGTCCCGCACACGGGCCCACGACAAGCAAGCCTCATCCCACGCCTTCTCCGGGTCCTCCGTGTTTGAAGTTCCCGGACGACCCGTCGAGAATGACGCGCCACCCATCTCAGGCGACGAAAGGAAGGGGGAGGACGGAATGTACGTATCTCGCAAATCAGCGTGGGCCCGCACAGGCGCGACGCTGGCACTCGCGCTCGGTCTCACCGTGCTCGGTTGTTCCGACAAGGAGGGTGACGGCGACCAGGACGAGGGGACGCCCGTCACGGCCACCCTCACGGGTCGGGTGACGTTCGACTCCGTCCCGGCCGTCTACACGCCGACGACGCGCCAGGGCTCGCTCGCCTTCAACCAGGTGAGCATCAAGCCCGTGCGCAACGCCACGGTGCAGGTGCTCCGGGGCAGCAACGTGCTCGCCGCGGCGACCACCGACGAGGACGGCCGCTACCAGCTCACCTTCACCGCGGGCGACCAGGCCAACGTGACGCTGGCCACGCTCGCCAAGACGACCACCCCCGCCATCCAGGTGGAGGACAACACCGACGGCAACGCCATCTGGGCGGTGGTGACGCAAATCAAGGGCGGCACCACGAGCAAGGACCTGCACGCGGGCCACGGTTGGAACGGCGCGGGCTACACCGCCAACCAGCGCGTCGCGGCGCCCTTCGCCATCCTGGACGCCATGTACACCGCGTCGCACGCCTTCCTGGCGGAGCGGCCCGTGCCCTTCCCGGCGCTCAAGGTGAACTGGAGCCCGGACAACGCCCCGCAGAGCGGCGACAAGGCGCGGGGCCAGATTGGCACCTCGCACTTCTCTCCCACCGAGAACGAGGTCTACGTGCTGGGCCTCGCGGGCGCGGACACCGACGAGTTCGACAGCCACGTCATCGTCCACGAGTGGGGGCACTTCTTCGAGGCCAACCTGTCGCGCGCCGACAACCCCGGTGGCCCGCACTCCGCCGGTGACGTGCTGGACCCGCGCATCGCCTTCGGCGAGGGCTACGGCAACGCGCTGTCCGGCATCCTCCTGCCCAGCTCCATCTACGTGGACACGCTCTGGAGCGGCACCCGCCTGGGCGCGTTCGGCTTCGACCTGGAGACGCCGCCCGCGTCCACGGACGACCCGAACCCGGGCGTCTTCTCCGAGTTCAGCATCATGCGCTTCCTCTACGACCTGCACGACGAGTCGACGCTGGCGGAGGCCTCGTTCGACCAGGTGTCCCTCAGCCTCGGGACTCTCTACGACGTGCTGGTGGGGCCGCAGCGCACCACGCCGGCGCTGACCACCGTCGGCTCGTTCATCACCGGCCTCAAGGCCCAGCCGGGTGTCGACGCCGCGGCGGTGGACCGGCTCGCGGCGCACTACAACATCGGCTCCATCCGCTCCGAGTGGGGCGAGGGGGACTCGGGGTTGTACGGCATGTACAACTTCGTGACGGTGCCCTTCACGGACAACGCCACCTTCACCCGGGGAGAGCCCTTCAACCAGCGGCAGCAGAACCGGTACTACGTCTTCACCGGCACCGGCCGCAGGATGACCATCTCCGCCAACTCCGCCGAGGACGTGAGCATCCTCGCCCTGCAACAGGGCGCCACCGCGGGCGAGGCCGACCGCCTCATCACGGGCACGGAGACCTTCGACTTCAACAGCCAGAGCGACCGCCGCTATGTCCTCATCGTGACGGGCTGGGACGACGAGGGCTCGGGCACCTACAGCTACAGCGTCTCCATCACCAGCCAATGAGCGGACCTCGTCTTCCTCCCTCGTTCCCAGGAGCACTCATGAATCGCATTGCCCCCGCGGTCCTCTCCGGCCTCCTGGCGCTGCTGGCGCCCGTGGCCTGCACCTCTCCGGCGAAGACCAGCCCCTCCAGCACCACCCCGGCGGACACCGCCAAGCTCAGCGCGCCCGTGGACGTGGGCGCGAAGGTGTCCGACACCACGGCCACCGTCTCGCTGCGCTTCCAGGTCCCCGGCGAGGATGTCCGGGTGGAGGTCTCCGGCGCCGACGGGCTGCAGGTGACCAGCAGCCCCTCGCCCGTGACGGGCGTCAGCGTGGAGAAGTCGGCCCTGACGAACCTGGACGTGGCCTTCACGCCGGGCGCCGGACGCTCGCACCTGGTCGTGACGGTGAGCGGCATCTTCCAGGGCGTGCCCCTGACGAAGGTGGCCAGCTTCGCCGTCGGTCAGCCCACCGAGCAGCAGAAGGCCCAGGGCTCCGTGGTGACGGATGACCAGGGCCAGCGCATCAAGATGATGCCCTCGTCGGACTCGAAGTAGTCCACGACGCGGGCGGGTCCGAAGGACCCTGAAAAGAACCGCGGGGAGCGCGCCCCCTCGACGCGCTCCCCGCCGTATGAAGGACTGCGAGAATTCGTACTTCCGGTCCAGCGTGAGCGCGCCCCTCGGCGCACCCTCCGGAAGCCACGCCCCTCCCCAGGGGCGCCCCCTCAAAGGTCCGAGACGAGCCCCCCGGCGCGCCTCTTCCCCCTCGAACGTCGAACGTTCGAAAACCTGAGTGCCGGTGATTCCCCCGGACACTCCCCCCACCCACCTGCCCGGACGCTCAGCGCCCGAGGCCCGCGGACATCCAGGCTCTGCCCGGGTGTCCCTACCTTTCGAAATATCCAAACGCGGCCCGTCGGAATCCTTGAGTGGAGGATTTACGGCGAATTTTCGGTCCGGCTTTCAGTCCCGCCGGCGCTTGGCCCGAGTGGTCTCCCAACCCTGCAGGGAGCGGCTCTTCTCGAAGCGCCGTTGGTCTTTCTGCAGCGCGGCATTGGACTGGCGCGCCTGGAAGGCCTTCTCCTTCTGGAGCTTCTCGAAGCTCGAGAGGCGCTCCTCGGAGAGGGCCCCGGACTGGACGGCGACGCGCACGGCGCAGCCCGGCTCACGCTGGTGGGTGCAGTCGCGGAAGCGGCAGCCCTCGGCGAGCTCGAGGATGTCGGCGAAGGTCTGCTCGATGGCCTTCTCCTCCTCGCCCAGGAGCCCCAGCTCGCGCATGCCGGGGCCGTCGATGAGCAGGCCGCCGTGGGGGAGGCGGAACAGCTCGCGGTGGGTGGTGGTGTGGCGGCCCCGGTCGTCGTCGAAGCGCACCTCCTGCGTGGCCAGGCGCGCCTCACCCAGCAGGCGGTTGACGAGGGTGGACTTGCCCACGCCGGAGGAGCCCAGCAGGGCGCCGGTGCGGTGCTCGGGGATGAGGGCCCGCACGGCGTCCAGCCCCTCGCCCGTCTTGGAGCTCAGGGCGAGCACGGGGACGCCGGGGGCCAGCGCGGAGACCTCCTCGACGACGGCGTCCGCGTCGTCATGGAGGTCCGCCTTGGTGAGCAGCACCGCCGGGGAGGCGCCGCTCGTCCAGGCCAGGGTGAGGGCGCGCTCGATGCGGCGGGGGTTGAAGTTCCCGTCCAGCCCGGCGACGAGCAGCACCACGTCCAGGTTGGCGGCGATGAGCTGCCCCTCCCGCTCCCGTCCCGCATCGCGGCGCACGAGGAGGCTCTTGCGGGGGAGCACCGCGTGGAGCATCCCCTCCCCCTGGCCCGGGGGCAGTTGGAGCGTCACCCAGTCTCCGACGGTGGGCAGGGACTCGGCGGTGGCGGACTGGTGGAGCAGCCGGCCGGCGGTGCGCGCCAGCAGGGTGCGCTCCGCGGCCTGAACGGTGAGGAGCCCTCGGGCCTGGCGCACCACGCGGCCGGGGACGAGGGGAAGTGGGGAGGATTCGACGACGCGGGAGAAAGCCTGGGCCAGCTCGGGGCCCCAACCAAAAGTTTCGAGAGACACGGGGAAAGACTCCGGACAGAGCGGTGCCTGCGGCGCACCTGGATTCGTCAGGGCACCCGGAGCGAGGACCGCGCTGTGACGGACCTTCACGTCGACCTGCTCAGGCCGACGTCCTCCGGGGGAACGGGACTCCCACCGCGGCAAGATGATTGTCGGCGTTCATGGTGCCTCCGAGGAGCTGCGGGGCGGCGGCCATCGCCGTCCGGCGCTCCCTGCATATCAATCCAGCCCGGTGCCTGCACGGGATGTCGTCGGGAGGGGGGTGGTAGAACCCTCCCGCACGGCGTTCCGGCAGGGCCCGGACGTACGCGCGCCCGAGGAACGGCGATGCGCGAGGACGACGAGGCGGAGCTGCGAGCGGTGCTCCTCGAGGGCCTGCTGGCCGACGAGGAGGTGGAGGCCCTGCGGGCGGCCGTCGAGCGCGAGCGGCGAGGCCCCCTGGAGCTCCTCCACGCCCGGGGGCGACTGTCCGAGGCCACCCTCGCCTCCCTCCGGAGCGCGTCCCGGGCGGCCCTGGAGGGAGCGCTCGTGGGCCCGCCCACGGTCCAAGTCGGAGCGCCCCGCCCGCTGGAGCCCGAGGCCCCCGAGGCCGAGCCCGCCTTCCCGGTCCCTGGGTGGGAGCGCTACGCGCCCATCCGCTTCCTGGGCCAGGGCGGCATGGGGCGCGTCTTCCTGGTCCAGGACCTGGTGCTGCGGCGGCACGTGGCGCTCAAGTTCGTGAAGGACGACGAGCCCGGGCGCGTGAGGCACTTCGTGGCGGAGGCGCAGGCCCAGGCGCGCGTGGAGCACGAGCGCGTGTGCAAGGTCTACGAGGTGGGCCAGGTCCAGGGGCGCGCTTACATCGCGATGCAGTACGTGGACGGGCAGCCGCTCCACGAGCTCGCGGGGCGGCTCTCCGTCGAGCAGAAGGCGCTGCTGCTGGCGCAGGCCGCCGAGGGCGTGCACGCGGCCCACCGTGCCGGCCTCATCCACCGCGACCTCAAGCCCTCCAACATCCTGGTGGAGCGCACGGCCGACGGACAGTGGAAGCCCTACGTCATGGACTTCGGGCTGGCGCGGGCGCCGGGCGAAGGTGTCACCGCCACCGGGTCCATCCTGGGCACGCCGCACTACATGGCGCCCGAGCAGGCGCGCGGCGAGGTGAGCCGGCTGGACCGGCGCGTGGATGTGTACGCGTTGGGCGCCACGCTCTACGCGCTCCTGGTGGGGCAACCTCCGGTGCCGGGGAGCAACGCGCTGGAGGTGCTCAGCCGCATCCCCACGGAGGAGCCCCGGCCTCCGCGCGCGCTCTCGCCCGAGGTGCCCGCGGACCTGGAGGCCATCGTCCTCAAGTGCCTGGAGAAGGAGCGCGGTGCCCGGTACGACTCGGCGCGGGCGCTGGGGGAGGACCTGCGGCGCTTCCTCGATGGGGCGCCGGTGCTCGCGCGCTCGACGGGGACGGGGTACCGGCTGGCGCGGCTGGCGCGCAGGCACTGGCGGGGGCTGACGCTGGCGGCGGTGGTGGGGATGGTGGTGCTGCTCGCGGGTGTGCAGGCGGTGCTCGCCCGTCGCGAGGCGGACGTGCGCGAGCACCTGGCGCGGCGCTTCTCCGAGCTCGCCGAGCACGTGGAGGCCCGCGCCCGGTACACCGCCCTGGCGCGGCTGCACGACACGCGGGAGGAGCGGCGCACGCTGGAGACGCGCCTGGAGGACATCGCCCGCGAGATGCGCGCGGGAGGCGAGCACGCGCTGGGGCCGGGCCACGAGGCGCTGGGGCGGGGCTGGTTGGCGATGGGGGAGCCTGGGCGCGCGAAGGACGCGCTGGAGGCCGCGTGGCGCCACGGGACGCGGACGCCGCGTGTCGCGTGCGCGCTGGCGCTCGCGTTGGGGCAGCTCTACCAGGAGCAGCTGCGCGCGTCCGAGCACCTGCCCGCGCTGGAGCGACAGGGGCGACGCAAGGAGCTGGTGGCGCAGTACCGGGAGCCGGCGCTGGAGTGGTTGAGGAAGGGCGGCGACGTGGACCTGCCCCCGGCCGAGTACGTCGCGGCGCTGCTCGCGTACCACGAGGAGCGTTACGAGGACGCGCTCGAGCGGCTGGACGCGTTGGGTGAGCGGCTGCCCTGGTTCTTCGAGGCGCCGCTGCTGCGGGGGGATGTGCTGGTGGCGCGCGCCACGAGCCATTGGGATGCGGGTCGTCGCGAGTCCGCGCAGGAGGACCTGGACGCGGCGCGACGGGCGCATGCGCGGGCCGCGTCGCTCGCGGAGAGTCTGCCGGAGGCGCACCTGGCGCTCGCGGGCGTGGAGCAGGTGGCGCTGCGCATGGGGATGTATGGCCAGGGGGACGTGACGCCCCATCTGGAGCGGGCGTTGGAGGCGCTGGAGCGGGGGCTCACCGCCTCGCCTCGGCACGTGCCCTCGCTGGTCCGCAAGGCCCTGCTGCATCGCAGGCTCGCGGAGTATCGCGGCAGGCAGGGTGGGGATGCGCGGGCGCCACTGGAGGCCGCGCTGAAGGCGGCGCGCGCGGCGCTCGAGGTGGAGCCGAATCGCAGCGAGGCGCGGCAGGCGCTCGGGTTGGTGCTCTGGCAGGAGGCGCGGCTGCGGCAGGCGCGCAGCGAGGACCCTCGCGCGCTGCTGCGTCAGTCCATCGAGGCGTTCGAAGGGGTGGCGCCGCGGGAGCGCGGCTACGACTATCACGCCAACCTGGGGCTCATCTTCAAGGTCTGGGCGGACCACGAGGATGCGGTGGGCGAGGACTCGCTCGGCAACCGGCAGCGCGCCATCGAGGCGTACCGCACCGCCATCGACATCGACGAGTCATTGCCGGACGCGTGGATCAACCTGGGCAGTGCCTGGTTCAAGCGCGCGTCGAATCCGCGCAGCACCACGGCGGAGGAGGATTTGGAGCGCGCGCGGGAGGCGCTGGAGAAGGCGCGGAGCCTCAACCCGCGCAACCTGGTCAGCCACTTCTACGAGGCGCAGGTGCACGCGCTCCGGGCGGCGCGCTCGCGTGACTCGGGAGGAGATGCACGGTCCGCGCTGGACGCGGCGCTCGGTTCGTATCGAAGCGCGCTCGCGCTCAACACCGAGGTGCCGCAGCTCCACGGTGGCGTGGGACTGGTGCACCTGGAGCGTGCGCGCGATGCGTGGCAGCGAGGAGCGTCCCCCTTCCCCGCCGTCGACGAGGCCCGTGAGGCCTTCGTCCGGGCTCGCGCGCTCGCGCCGAAACAAGGGCTGACGTACAGCAACCTGTCGGAGGCGCTGGCGGCGCGCGCGGCGTATCGGCTGGAGCTCGGGGAGGACCCGCGCGAGGACGCCCAGGCCGCGAAGCGCGAGGCCCAGGCGGCGCTCGCGCTCCAGCCGGAGCTGTCGACGGCTTGGGCCAACCTGGGCCACGCGGAGCTGCTGCTCGCGACGTACGCATGGGAGCGCGGGACGGGTGTCGGCCACGCACGCGAGGCTGCCGCGCGCGACGCGGCACGACGCAATCCGAGCGATGACCTCGAGGTGAATCGCTCACCCGAGGCTGCCGCGCGCGACGCGGCACAACGCAATCCGAGCGATGACCTCGAGGTGAATCGCTCACCCGCGGCTGCCGCGCGCGACGCGGCACGGCGCAGTCCGCGGGCTGCGCTTGCGGTGGTCCTCACGCTCGAGGCCGCCGAACGTGCGCTGCGCGAAGCGGTGACGCGCAACCCCCGGGATGAGGAGGCCCTGCGCTATGTGGCGAAGGCACGACGCCTGAATGCGCTCACATGGCAAGGGACACGAGGCCCCCGTGTCGTCACCGCGGCCCTCCCGCCGGAGCAAGAGGCCGCCTTCACCGAGGCGGCGCAGGCTCACGAAGCCATGCTCGCTCTCAGCGCGCGGCCCCATGACGACCGGCTCGCGCTGGCGCGGCTCCTCATGGACCACGCCCTCGCCCGCCATCTCGCGGAGGTCTCCCCTGGCGACGCGTTGGAGCGAGGCCTCGCGCACGCGTCCACGGTGCTGAAGACACGCCCCGACGACCTCGAGGCGCGCGCACTGCACGCGGCCCTGGAACTCCTGCGCGCACGCGCCTACCCCACGCAGCTCCCGCTCGAGCAGGAGCAGGCCCGCGAGGCCCTGGAGCGCGCGCTCGTGGCACGCCCTCGGCTCGGACGGACCTGGGCCCCCCTGCTCACGGCATCACCGCGCTGAGCGAGCAGTCCTCAGTCCTCCGGATCGCCTGGATCCCTCACCACCTCCAGCTCTCCAGGCTGCCCCTGGCCCGTATCCGAGGACACGCTGAAGGGATAGCCCTTCCGCCCCGCGGTGCCCGAGACCCTCCCGTACCACACAGGCATCCCCCAGTGGTCCAGCTTGACGCGGTCCGTCGGGTCCCCTTCGAAGAGGATGCCCGAGGGGTCACCGTCGAAGTGGATGATGGCGTAGGACACGTCCGGGTCCAGCCGGATCTTGAGCCACTGCTTCCGCCGGATGCAGGACCTGGCGGGCGACACGGGCTCCGCCCCCATGCCGATGGTGATGGTGCACACCTCGTCCAGCGCGACCTTCGAACACCGTCCCTCCTCCAGGGTACAGGGCACCTCCCTCATCTTGGACATGTCGACATCCTGTCCTTGCGCGCCCGTCTCGAGGACCTCCTGCGGCGGGGCCTGCTCCGGAGCACACCCCGCGCCCAGACACATCACGACTCCCAGCCAACGCATTCCGTGCCACTGCATCACGCGAGCCTCCTCACGTCGTTCGACTGAATGGAGCGTGGTCGCGAGAGGCCGCCACGCCGGATGACGCCATCACTCGGCGGGCCCGAGCCCCAGCTCACGGACCCGCCGTTGGAGCGCGCGCCGGGAGACCTCCAGCCGGCGCACCATCGCGTCCAGATCTCCCGAACACTCGTGGAAGCAGCGCGCTATCTCCTCCGCGCTCACGTCCTTCACCGTGCGGATGTGCGGACTGCGGTCCACCAGGTTGTAGAGCGACGCCCGGGTGATGCCGAGCCGCTCCGCCGTGCCCTTCAAGTCCCACGAGCACTCTCGCAGCACCTCCAGCAGCTCCCGCTCCGACACCTCCGCCGGCTTGCGACGCGTCAGCGCCACGGGCTCCTCGCGCCTGCCGGAGCCCAGCTCCGCCTCCAGGGACGCATCCACCTGGAGCCGAGCCTGCCCCCGACTGCTGATGACCAGCTGCCGGACCACGTTGCGAAGCTGGCGCACGTTGCCGGGCCAGTCGAAGTCCAACAGACGCGTCGCCAGCGACGCGGGCAACCACGGCTCCGCGTAGGGGTCCTCGGGCTCCAGCCGCCACGCCTCGCCCAGCGCCTCCAGCTCCTGTCGCGCGAAGTGATGGAAGAGCAGCGCGATGTCCTCACGCCGCTCCCGCAGCGCGGGCATCTGAAGGGTGTAACCGGAGAGCCGATGCAACAGCGGTGCGCGAAACCGCCCCTGCTCGATGAGCTCCTCCAAGGGCGCGTCCGTCGCGGCCACCAGCCGCACGTCCGTGACGACGGGCGTATGTGAGCCCACCGGGAACACCTCCCCCGTCTCCAGCACGCGCAAGAGCGCCACCTGCACCTCCGGCGGAGCCTCACCCACCTCGTCCAGGAAGAGCGTGCCGCCATGGGCCGCGCGGAAGAACCCCTCGCGACTCTGCGACGCGCCCGTGTAGGCCCCGCGCTGCGCGCCGAACAGCTCCGAGGCCGCCAGTTCGCGAGCCAGCGTGCCCACGTTGACGCTGATGAAGGGCCCCCTGCGCCGAGGACTCCGCTGATGGAGCGCCCGGGCGACCAGCTCCTTCCCCGAGCCCGTCTCCCCTCGCACGAGCACCGGCACCTCCAGGTCCGCCACCTGCCGCACGCGGGTGCGCACGCGGCCCAAAGCCAGGCTCTGCCCCACCATGCCCAGGGTGTCCGCGGAGCGCTCCGCGTCCAGCGCCACGCGGTGCAGCAGCAGCACCACACGCCCGCCCAGCTCCAGCGTCACCCCCGCCTCGAGCACCTGCGGCCGGAAATCCCACGCACCACCGGGCACACCTCCGACCACCACGGAAGTGCCCCCCACGTCCACCTCCAGCCGGAGTCCGCCCTCCGGACGCGGCAGGAAACGCAGCGGACGTCGGCTCAGGAACGGGTCCGCCAGCGGTCGCCCCACGCCCTCCCCCACGCGCGTGAAGAGCGGCTCGTTGCGCGACAGGGCCACCTCGCGCCCCGCGAGCAGGGCCTCCATCACGTAGCGCTCCCCCACCCTCGACGCGAGCGGATGGGAGACCAGCGTCAGCGCTGGCGCGAGGGGCGCGGACTGGGAGTCACCGCCACGCCGAGGGGGGCTGGCGGTGGAGACATCGTCGAGGATTCGCTGCGACATGAGGGGGACGCTCGGCGCCGGAGCCGGGGTTCTCCTCCAGGCTACACCGACGAGGCATGGGTCGAGGCTGACGCCACCCTCCCCGGGCCTTCGGCTGACATGTCAGCGCATCCCGCTGACATGCCAGTCCATGCCTCCGGGCGCCGCCGTCCGTGGGACACGCCTGGGCATACCCGTTGCTCAAGGGGGCCTCACACGCAGGGGTGAGCCCACGGTGAAGACTCTCAACGAAACGACGTCGACCCGCTTCTGGGAGCTGTGGCGGCAGCACCAACCGAGGCTCCTCGCCAGGAGCGTGCGCCAGCTCGGAGGCAACCACGCCGACGCGGAGGACGCGCTGGGCGCCGCGATGCTCCGGGCCGCGGAGGCCTGGCCCCGCGAGTCCCCTCACCTGCGAAACCCCGAGGCGTGGCTGGCCCGCATCCTCCACAACACCTGCGTGGACCAGCACCGCGCACGGGCCCGGCGCGCGGACGACCTCACCGACGACACGTGCCCCGAGGCCATCATGGACGTCATCCACGCCCCCTCCCCCGAACACCTCCTGCTCGAGCGCGAGCAGGCCCGGCTCCTGTGGCGCCACGTCGCCCGCCTCCCCGAGCCGCTGCGACAGGCCTGCGTGCTGCGCTTCGAGCGGGAGCTGGACGGGCGCAGCATGGCCGTGCAGCTCGGCCTCACCCACGTCAACACGCGGCGGCGCCTGATGCGCGCCTGTCAGGTGTTGCGCGTGGCCTTGACGGCAAGCGCCGACCGAAGCACGCAGCGGGAGCCAGCCCCCCGGGCCCCCACGGCGCGCGCGCGGCTCGAACCGACTACGCGCTGGCCGAGTGCGCGTGGGCGTCCGCCCCTTCTCGCCCACCGGAGATCCGGCGGATGAGCCGACGGCGCACCACCTCGATGTGCTCCCGGAAGAAGTAGAGGTTCTCCGCGTACGCCAGCGGCATGGGGATGCGATTGACCTCCCGCTCCGCCTCCTCCAGCCGCTTGAGCATGTCCTCGAGCATCTCCCGCCCGGGGTTCTCGTCGAGCTGGATTTCAATCTCCTTCAAGCGCGCATACCAACGGACGATGCGCGAGCGCATGCGCCACTGGTACACCGCGGGCACCGCCCGGAACAGCGGCACCACCACCGCGATGATGGGCACCAGCATCACCCACAGCCGGTCCACCAGGTTGGCGGCCCAGAACGGCAGGTAGCGCTGCAGGAGGGGGACACCCGCCTCGTAATAGCGCTTCGCCTCGTCGCTGAGCGGGAAGCCCGTCTCCCGCGGCGCGGGGAACTCCGACGCGCCGTCGAGCAGGCCCGCGTTGCCGTGGACCTCGCTCGCCGCGCGCATCAACAGATACGCCAGCGCCGGGTGCAGCGAGTCGCGCGCCACCAGGTTCGCCGTGGGCGCAATCACCACCACGTCCTCGGCCGGGATGTCCGAGGCCAGGTTGAACACGCCCCGGGGAAGCACCAGCCGCGACAGATAGGGGAAGCGCCGCGCGTACGCCGAGCCCCGCGTGAAGCTCAAGAGCCGGATGCCCGGCACCGCCGCCAGCCGGTGGATGGCGGGCGACTCCGCCGGAGAGATGAGGAAGATGGCATCCACCTGCCCCTGCTTGAGCTGCTCGATGGCCGCGTCGCGCTCCAGCGGCAACAGCTCCGTGGGCGCCTCGTCGATGCCATTGGCCTTCAAGAGCGTGACGGCGAGCGCGCGCGTGCCGCTGCCCTCGGGCCCCACCGCCACCTTGCGCCCCTTGAGCTGGCGCACGTCCTCCAACGGCTCGCCCCGGTAGAAGACCCACACGGGCACGTAGGACAGACTGCCCAACGACACCACGTTCCCCGCGGACTCACCCGGCACCGTGCCGCTCTGCACGAACGCCACGTCGACGCCCGAGGACTCGTCCGCCAGCAGCGCCACGTTCTCGATGGAGCCCTTCGTCGAGCGCAGCTCCAGCTTGACGTCGTGCTTGGCGAGGAAGTCCTGGTACTTCCGGGCGTAGTAGCGGAAGCCGCCCTCGTCCTGGGACATGGCCAGCACCAGCGTCTTGGGCGGCGCGGGCTTGATGAAGTGGAACGCGGCGGCGAAGGCGACGCCGATGAGGAGCAGCGCGGGAGTGAGCGTCAGCCACAAATCCCGCCGGAGCGTGCGCCGGAGGTGCTGCTTGAGGGAGTCCGCCGTCATGGTGGGCGCGGAGTATAGACCTCCCCCCGCGCCCGTACCCCCGCCTCGTGTGCCCTTCCGGTTACGGGCAGTCAGCCGGGCAGACGGTGGTCGTCTCCCACGGCTGGCACACCGCATCCCCGCACGAGGCGTTCAGGAACGTCTCCAGCACCGCCTTGCGGTGGGGCAGGAAGACGTTGGTGAGCGCCGGGGAGATGCGGTAGCGCGGGCCGAACGTCCCCGAAAGCGGGTCGAACTGCTCGCCCACGTGGACGAAGCCGCCCGACGGAGGCCAGACGAGCCCGCCGCCCAGGTTGGCGCCGTTGCTGTTCTCGTGACACCCGGCGCACGACAGCGCCATGGAGCGCGCCACCACCTGCTGCGGCGTCAGCGTGCTGCCCGCCGCGACAATCGCCGCCTGGACGTTGGTGTGGAAGGGGCTGGGGCCCGGGCCGAACTGCGCGACGTACTGGTTCTCGAACACGCCCACGTGGCTCTGCCCGCTGTTGAAGGTGTCCGGGATGGTGTTGTTGAACAGGTTGATGTCATTCACGGTCAGCGCGGGCACCTGCCCCGGGAACAGCGAGCCCTGGAACGTCGCCGCCAGCGGGTGTCCGGAGGCCGGGTTGAACAGCGTCCCACCCGGGTTGACCTTCACCGTCACCGGCGTGAAGCGCAGCTGGCAGGGGGTGCCGCCGCACATCGTCCGCCGCACGCTGAACTCACGCAGCGTCCACGGCCGCCCGATGAACTGGTTGGTGCGCACCTGCCCCGTCGCCACGGCCCCGGCGCGGTTGCCGTAGTTGTCCATGTGGACCACCGGCATGAAGCCCGCGCCCGGCAGACCGTTGAAGTAGAAGCCCGTCAGCGCGGAGACCCGGGCCGACAGGGCGGTCATCCCCGTCAGGGAGGCCCAGAAGTTGGCCACCGGCTGACAGCCATTGAGGCCCGCGGCGGGGTTGGGATTGGGCAGCACCGCCTCGAAGATGAGCAGGTTGCGATTGCCCCCGCCCGGGATGCCCGAGCGCTTGCCGAAGACGATGCGGTACTCACCACAGTCACTGCCCGACACGGGCGCCAGGTCGAAGCGGTTGACCAGCGCCAGCGGGATGTACTCGTCGGGGTTGGTGCCCGGGTTGATGAAGGGATTGACCAGCGCCTGGTTCGACTCCGGCCGCGGACACTCATAGGGGAAGGTGTTGAAGACGGGCAGACAGCCCGGAGGCGCCTGCGTGCTCCACCAGTCCTGGAAGAGCGCCAGCGGCGTCAGGCCCGGGACCCCGGACTGCGTCACCAGCTGCGTCATCACCCGCAGCAGCGTGAAGTTCTTCACGATGGCGTCCTCGGTGACGATGAGCGACGCGCGAGGGTCCACCGTGATGGCCATCGCCGACGGCCCGCTCGGCGGCAAAGGCAACATCCCGATGCCACGACGCTCCGGATGACGCGCCGGGTCCGCGCTCACCACCTCGGGCTCCGGTGACTCGGGCTCCACCACCGCATCACCACACGCCGAGCCCAAGGCCCACAGCGCGCACACCACTCCCATGCGCCAGCTGCCCTGGCGCTTTTCAAACATGCGTTGCATTCGCGTTCTCACACCCGCGCGGACGGCCGCGCCCCCTGCCAGGGATGAGCAACTCCGGCACCGCCGGAATCATGGCTTGGCAAGATATGCCGTGATTACACGTTTATACATTGTTCATTGGCATAAATCCACGCAAACCCGCACACGGGGTGACTTGGACGCAGTGCCACTCCGAAGACGTGAAACACCTCCAGCGTGGGACGGCCGACAGCTGCGCGGGCGCGCCGTGCGGGCCCTGGGCGGGGAGATGCGCAGCATGATGCGGGGTGCTGGTGACACCAGCACTCGCGCGGGTGCTGGACGGCCGCGCCTGCGTCATCGAGGGGGGAACATCCAGGGACCCGCGCGTGCAATGGGCCTATCAGGATGACTACCTGGGTGGACCTGACACCTTCGGGAGCGCTGGCCAGCAGCCTGCTCAGTCATGGGACGGTGTTCGTGCCCATGCTGCGCCCGGGGACACACGCACCCGTCCTGGGTCTGGATGGAACACCGCTGCGCTACACATGGGGTGTCACGTTCGTCTCACCGCGCCGCGCCATCACCGCGGCCCATTGCGTGGACTCCACCCAGGTGTGGTCGCCCGCGAACCAGCTGCTCGAGGTGCGCATGTATGACCCCATGCGCACCGAGGAGGTGGACTGGGAGACCACGGCCCGGAGCCTGTCGGGCACCTTCCCGCGCTATCGCAAGACACCGCTGGGGCCGGGCTACAGCACGACGTCCTATGGCTGCCGCGTGGTGGCGCGCTGCTCGACTGCGGAGACTCGAGCCCTGGCTGTCGTCATGACTCCCTGGGCGTGGCCGAGTCGGAGGGCGAGTCGGTCCCCGTCTCGATGTCCTGGACGCACGAGGTCTACACCATCCCCGGGGACCGGGGCTCGGACCTCTGGCGCCATTACACGCGCTACGCTGGCTACGAGCCCACGCTCAACTTCCACGACTACGACGCCCACCAAACGGTGCCGCTGCGCTCCACGCCGTGGTCCTCTGGCCGCCCCGCGTCTCGCTGGGCCTGACGGCCACGGGCACGGACGCGCGCCTCACCGAGCTGCATGGCTGTCACGGCTCGTCGGGCTCCGGCATCACCCGGCGCAACGCGGCGCTGGGCACGCAGGAGCTGCTGGGCCCCGTGGCCGTCTGGGCCCCGTGGGTGTTCCCGGCGCACGACTACGACTTCCTCTGCGAGGACCCCGAGCGCACCGCGCGCGGTCCGGGAGACGCGGGGCTGGGCTGCGCGCGCCTGGCCTTCACACGGAAGCTGGTGGAGCCGAGGAGCGCCTCGGACGTCTGCGATGCCCAATCGCCCGGCCTGTTCGCCAACCTCCACCTGTGGCTCGAGCACGATGTCTGGCTATTGCGGCGCGCCCCGCTCGCCCGCCAGGCCTTTCCCAGGCCCTGGCCCTGCGTCGCCGACAGCTGCTCCGAGTGGGAGCGCGTGCGCTTCCCCAACGAGCCGCTGGTGCCACTCGGGAAGAGCCGTCCCCTCACGCTGCCGCCCGCGAAGAGGGTCTCCGGCATGAGCTATCGCGTGTCGGTCCGCGTCCGCGCGCTGGAGGCCACGGCGCCGCGAGTCACCCTCACCCCGGGCGGCCAGACACTCCTGCGAGGGGCCAGGCCCCAGAGCCGCCCGGGAGAGGCCGCGGGGCTCGTCGCCACCACGTTCGTCTCGAACAGCGGAGGCACGCAGGCGCTGAAGCTCTCGCTGGAGGCGGACTCCAGCGACGCCGCGGTGACGGAGCTCGTCGTCGTCTCCGACACGCTGACCCAGGGCTTCGAGCACCGCTCGCAGCGCGTGGGGGTGGGCATCCTGGAGCCCGGAGCGTCCGCGCCCGCGCCGGCCACGTGGACCCGGGGCGAGTCCTCGCGCTTCGCGGCGCTGCTGCGCGGAGGGCAGCGGTGGGTGGTGACGCGGCAGGCGCTCGTTCCGGGGCGCGCCTGGGCGGTGGGCTTCGACACCTCGCGCGCCACCCGGGGGATGATGTGCGGCTTCATCACCGCCGATGGGCGGGAGCCGCGCACGCAGTGTGACGCGGTGGCGAAGCGGGTGCGCGCCAACTTCCAGCTGGGCACCGAGCAGCCCGTCGCGTTCTTCGTCGACCTGCCCGAGGGGCACGCAGAGGTGGCCCTGGACAACCTGCGTCTGCAGTCACGCTGAGCCGCGCGTGACGCCCCCGCCCGGACGAGGGATGACACCAGGCGGAGGCGCTCGCGCGGTGGCTCAGTGGCTCACGTCGCAGGTGCCGTCCTCGGACAGCAGCCCGCCGACGCGGACGTGGTAGAGCTCACCGGGGACGAACGGCTCGTACTGGTGGCGCACGAAGTAGAGCGTGCGGCGGTCCGGCGAGAGCGTCGGGTGGTACTCGTCCAGGTCCGTGTTCACCGTCGGCCCCAGGTTGCGCGCCGGCTGCCAGCCGCGCCACGTCTTGTTCGCGACGTAGAGGTCCCCATAGCCATGGCCATCCGGACGGGCGATGGACGCGAACAGGAGCGTCTTGCCGTCCGCGAGGACGTTCGGGTTGAACTCCCAGTACTCCGTGTTGATGGCGGGCCCCAGGTTCTCCGCGGGGCCGTAGGTGCCGTCGTGACGCGGGCGCGAGCGGTAGATGTCCCAGCCGCCGTAGCCCCCCTCGCGGTCCGAGCCGAAGTACAGCGTGCCCTCCGCGTCCACGCTCGGGTAGAGCTCGTCGGCGGTGCTGTGGACCGCGGCGCCCAGGTGGCGCGGCTCGCCCCAGCCGCCGTCTCGGCGACGCTCCACCACCCACATCTCCACGTCCGCGCGCGGCTGGCCGTGGACGGGGCGGATGGAGGAGAAGAAGAGGCGGCGCCCGTCGGGGGAGACGAACGGGTCGATGTCCGAGTGCACGCCGGAGAAGGGCGCCGGGCGGGGCTGCGTCCAGCGGCCGTTGCGCCACTCGGAGAAGACGATGGTGGCCTGACGCGTCTCGGGGAAGAAGCCCGCGCTCACGCCCCAGAACGCGGTGCGGCCGTCCGGCGTGAAGGCGATGCGCCACTCCTCCTGCTCGGGCAGCGAGATGAAGCCGGGGGCGAGCACCTCCGGCGTGACAGGCGCGGAGGCGGAGGCGGACGTCGCGACGGACAGCGCGAGCGCCGCGAGCAGCGTGGGGATGCGACGGGACGACGACATGGTGGGCTCCTCTCGGGTGTGGCGGGAGGAGTCGGGCTCGCTCTCGCCATGGGCTGAGAGGTACGCGGTGCCCGCTCGCCTGTCCGGGAAGCGGGGATGAAGCGAGGGGGGCGCGGGATGGATGGCGCGCTGTCGGGGACGGCGACGTCAGCGGGTGCTGTCGCCGCCCAGGCCCAGCGCGGCCTCGACGCGCGCGCGGTGACTGCGGCCGGTGCGCACGGCGGTGCCGCTCGAGCCGAGCACCAGCAGGTATTCGCCCTGGGACAGCGGCTCCGCCTCGCGCACCTGGTCCAGGTTCACGAGCACGGAGCGGTGCACGCGCAGGAAGCGCCGCGTGTCCAGGCGCTCCTCCAGGTGCGTCAGCGTCTCGCGCAGCACGTGTTGCGCTCCGCCCACGTGCACGCGCACGTAGTTGGCCTCGGACTCGACGTGGGAGATGGCGGAGCACTCGACGAAGCGGATGCGCCCGTCCACCTTGACGGGCAGCCGCCGCAGCGGCGCCTCCGACAACGCGAGCCCGGACAGGAGCGCCTCCTGGCGCGCCACCGCCTCGCCCCGACGCACCAGGCGCACCTGCTGGCGCGCGCGGGCGAGCGCGGCGCGGAAGCGCTCCTTGTCATAGGGCTTGAGCAGGAAGTCCAACGCCTGGGCCTCGAAGGCCCGCACGGCGTGCTGCTGCCACGCGGTGACGAAGACGACCACGGGCAGCGACTCGGGCGGCAGCGCGCGGAGGACCTCGAAGCCATCGCCCGCCGGCATCTCGACGTCCAGCAGCAGCACGTCCGGGGAGGACTGGAGCACGCCGCGCACGGCCTCCGCCCCACTGGCGGCCTCGGAGACGAGCTCGACGTGCGGCTCCGCCGCGAGCAGCGCGCGCAATCGAGAACGGGCGAGCGGCTCGTCATCCGCGAGCGCCACGCGAAGCACGGACGGTTCCACGACCTCACCACCCCCCATCATCACTCGCCCCTCCCAGGCACCTGGCCCGCCCTGGCGCCGCCAGGGGCCCGCGGCCCCGATTCAATCCCGCGCGCGCGGCCCTCACGCAGCCGCCCGCGCGCCATCGAGCGGAACCCGCAGCTCCACCACCGCGCCGCGAGGAACCCCCGCGCGCAGCTCCAGCGCGGCCCGGGGCCCGTACAACGTCGCCAGCCGGGCGCGCAGGTTCGACAGCCCCACGCCGCCGCCTCTCGGAGGGCCGCTCGCGGGAGGCCCCATCCCGTCGTCGCTCACCCGCAGGCGCAGCACGTCGCCCTCCCGCTCGGCGGAGATTTCGATGCGCCCGGGCTCCGCGCGCGGCGCCAGTCCATGGCGGATGGCGTTCTCCACCAACGGCTGCAGCGCCAGATAGGGCACGCGCGCGTCCAGCACGTCGGGGCCCAGCTTCCAGGCGACCTCCAACCGGGGCCCGAAGCGCGTCTGCTCGATGTCCAGATAGGGCGCGAGCGCCGCCTGCTCCTCGCGCAGCGTCACCTCCTGCCGCGCATGGGACTCCAGGCTGTGGCGCAGCAAATCCCCCAGGCGCGCCAGCATCTTCTCGGCGGCGTCCGGGTCCGCGTGGACCAGCGAGGCCACGGCGTTGAGCGCGTTGAAGAGGAAGTGGGGGCGAAGCTGCGACGCCAGGGCCTGGAGCCGCGCCTGCGCCAGCTGCGCCTGGAGCTGGTCCGCCCGACGCTGACGCACGTGCGCCCTGCGCGCCAGGCCCAGCGCATGGGCGCCCGCCGTCAGCAACACGAAGGGCAGCAGGTTGTTCACGACGCTCTGCGCCAGCACGTCCAGCACCTGGGGCGTCCGCTCGTACCAGCCGATGAGGTCCTGGGTGAGCACGACGAAGGTCGCTCGCCCCAGCACGACGACGAGCAGCGCGCCCCCGTGGAAGCCCAGCGCCCGGCGCAGGTGTCCTCGCGCCAGGGGCACCCGCTCGGACAGCCGCAAGCACATCACGGTGATGGGCACCCACAGCAGGGAGCTGGCGAGGGACATCCGCCACAGCGCCCCTTCCACCCCCTTCAGCTCGCCAATGCGGACCAGCAATTGCGTCTGGCTGACGGAGATGAGCGCGTCCGCGAGCCACCACCCCAACGCCCCGAGCCACACGGCCCAGGACGGCAGGGGCTCCACCTCATCCACTCGGGGATGGACCGGCTCCGCGTCGCGCATGCGCGCAGAGGCTAACCATCTCCCGGGAGGGCTTCCACGTGCGCTGGGATGAACCGCTCCGCGTCAGGGATGAACGGCGCTCCCCATCATGCGAGCACTCCAGCGTCGCGGTGACGTTGCCGTCCGGGTGGACCCCGACCGACGTCAGGGCCCCTTCCGCGTCACTCCGCCTTCTTCGGCGCGGGGGCGGGGCTCACCACGCGGTGCACGGGGTAGTACCCGCCCACCTCCAGCAAGGTGTCCAGGAACTGCCACCGGCAGAAGCCGTCATCGGAGTGCGGCTCCAGCAGGTAGACGGCCAGCGTGCCCGCGCGCTGCGCCGTCGGGACGCGGAGCGTGCCCTGGGCGAACTCGCGCTCGCCGCGCTCGGGAGAGACCGTCAGCACCGTCTCGAAGCGCACGGGCTTGGGCTTCTGGCTCAGCGGCACCTCCGCCTGTCCGGGCGGCGGCACGTTGGCGGCCACGTCCGGGCTGAAGGTCTCCTCGCGCCGGGCGATGCGGTAGCTGTCCACCAGGAAGCGCTGCGCCTTGGGGAGCACCTCGAAGCGGATGCCCTGCGACTCCAGCCGGGGCGCCAGCGCCGCGGGCACCAGGTACGCCTCCGGCGTGCTCACCGCTTGCGTCGGGATGAACGTGCGGTGGTGCGGCACGCGGTAGACCTTGCGCTTCTTGCCCGGGAAGCGCCGCTCCGCGACGCTCTTCTCGTCGAAGGCCTGGATGCGCGCCAGGTCGCCGGGCTTCACGTAGGCCGGGTAGTCGAACGTCAGCTTCCCCTCCCCGTCCCGCGTGGCGACGCCGTAGTTGATGCCCACCAGCGTCTGCAAATCGGGCGTGGTGCCCCGGGCGATGATGGCCTCCTCCTGCGCCTGGGTGAGCGCGCGGAGCGTCTTCGCGCTCCGGGCAGCCTCGCGAATCAGCTCCAGCAGCCACGCGTACATCACCGCGCAGCGGCGCGGGAAGTCGATGTAGCTGTACGTCTCCAGCAGCACGTCCAGCCGGCCGAGCAGTCCCCGGTAGTGACTGCCGAAGCGCGGCAGCGCCGGGTACGTGTGCCAGCCCGAGGTGGGCACGCCCTCCTCGCGGTAGTTGCCGTACCAGAAGCTGTCGAAGCCGTGGCGCTTCTGCACCGCCTGGGAGACGCGGTCCAGCATCTGCCGGTTGTAGTCGCGCAGCCCCTGGAACAGCGGCTCGTTGGAGTGCGACGTGTCGTAGGTCAAATCGAAGTCGTGGATGCTGCCGTCGGTGGTGTGGCAGTCGATGAACAGCTCCGGCCACCACGTCTGGTGCAGCTTCGCCATGGCGCGCGTCTCCGGCGCCTCCTGCTTGGTGCTGTCGCGGTTGAGGTTCCAGCCCTCGCCCGTGTAGCGCGTGCCCACGCCGCCCGCCGGGTTGACCTGCCCCTCCAGGTCCTGGAGGTTCAACTTGCGGTTGTTGGGACTGATGCGGTCATTGCCGTCCGGGTTGAAGTTGGGGACGAGCACCAGCACCACCTTGTCGAGCAGCTTCTGGCCCAGCCTGGTGAGCGTCAAATCCCGCGCGAGCGCGAGCACCGACTCCTTGCCCTCCACCTCGCCGGCGTGGATGTTGGCCTCCACCATCACCACGACCTTCTTCTGCTTGCGCGCCAGCTCCGGCGTGAAGCCGTTGCGGTCGCTCACCACCAGCGACACCAGGGGCTGGCCCTCGCCGCTGGTGCCGAAGTCCACCCGGCGGGCGAGCTTCGTGCGGCGGCAGAGCTCGTCGATGAAGGCGAGCACGTCGGAATGACGCGAGGTTTCGGCGTGATTCGAGGCTTCGGCGCGGGTGAGCAGCTGGGACATGGGCGCGCATCCGAGCGCCGCGCCTGGACATCGTCAAGGACTTCATCTTCGCGCCTGTCCACGCCAGGATGTGCGCGCCATGCGAATCTGGGTCGACGCCGATGCCTGCCCCACGCCCGTCCGCGACATCCTCCTGCGCGCCTCGCAGCGCCTGAAGGTGCCGCTCGTCTTCGTGGCCAACAAGGCCCTGTCCCTGCCCCGCTCGGAGCTCGTCTCCACGGTGCAGGTGGGCGCGGGGCTGGACGTGGCGGACCAGCACATCGCCACCTCCGCCCAGAAGGGAGACCTGGCCGTCACCCAGGACATCCCCCTGGCGGCGCTGCTGGTGCCGCGCGGCGTCGTGACCCTGGACCCGCGCGGCGAGCTGTTCACCGAGGAGAACATCGACGAGCGACTCTCCGTGCGGAACTTCATGCAGGAGCTGCGCGAGAGCGGCGTGACGACGGGCGGTCCCAGCGGCTTCAATGCCCAGGACCGCCAGCGCTTCGCCGCGACGCTGGACCGCGAGCTGGCCCGGCTCCTGCCCAAGCGAGGCTGAGCGCGGCCCGTCAGGTACCGTCGATGAGGCGGATGGCCAGGTCGGGGCTGAACGTGCCCGCGGGGGTGTTCGGCGCGATGCCGCAGTTGCCGTCCGAGTCACCCGGCACCTTCACCCACAGGAGCAACTCCGCCCCGCCGCCCACCTGGGAGGTCACGCCCAGCCTGCGGCCACCGGGGTTGCACCACTCGCCGTTGTGTCCGTTGCCGTTGCGGCTGGTGTCCACGACGAAGGGCTTCGTGTAGCCGTAGCGCGAGTTGAGCGCGGTGTTCACGTTGCCGCCGTACGTCGTCGACTGCGCCGTCGTGTAGAAGTTCGACACGTTGAGCGCGAAGCCCCGGATGTTGCGCACGCCCGCGGACTCCAGCCGCTGCGCCATGGTGTCCGCGCCAATCCAATTCGCGTTGCCGCCGTCCAGGTAGGCCCAGGTGTTGGGCGCCCTGTCCCGGAGCTGCTCCGTCGCGTAGCGCAACAGCCCCAGGCGCGTCTGGCGCTCGGTGTCGTTGGGCAGACAGTCGAGCTGCGCGACGGCGTCCGGCTCGATGATGACGATGGCGGGACGGCTGCCCAGGCCGGTGACGAAGGCGGAGATCCACGCGCGATAAGCCTCCGGGCTGCCCGCGCCACCGCCGGAGTGGCTGCCACAGTCACGCCCGGGGATGTTGTAGGCCACGAGCACCGGCAGCTTGTCGGCCGTGTCCGCCGCGCCGACGAAGCTGGACACCGCGGCCGTGATGTCGCCGCTCCAGTTGCCGAACCAACGCGCGCCCGGCTTGCTCGCGATGGACGTCTGGATGCGCGAGGCGCGCGAGTCCCCACCGTTGTTGCGCACCCAGGTGGCGGGGTTGGAGTTGGGGTCCACGTAGAAGCCGCTCGTCATCGCCACCGGTCCACCGCCGCCCGGATTGCCGCCCCCCGACGTGGTGAGGGAGATGTCGTCCAGGAACAGCGAGAACGCGCCCCGCCCGCCCACCTGGAACGTCACCTGCCCCGCCGCCGTCGCGAGGTTGGACGTGAAGGGAAAGCTGAAGGTGCGCGCCGTGCCATCCAGCGTGATGTTCTGGTCCAACGGCGCGGTGTACGGCGCCGTGCCCAACTGCACCGTGGCCCGCACCGTCACGTTCGCCGTCGCGGAGGCGGTGAACGTCAACGTATAGGCCTGCCCGTTCGCCAGCGCGATGTTGTCCTGCCCCATGGGCGCGTCCCACGGATTCGCCGTGCCTCCGGTGACGTTGACGCGCAGCCGGCCGTTCTCCACCACGGACTGTGTGTTGGGCCCGTTCCACCAGGGCGCCGTCTGTCCACTGTTGAAGTTCCCGTTGACCACCAGCTCCGCCAACGGCGCGGTCTGCGATCCTGCCGTCTCCGGCGCGGGCCCCTGCGCCTCCGACGAGGACGGACCACACGCCGCCACCAGCGACGCCGCGAGGACGAACGGCACCCAACCCACCTGCTGACGCAGTTGCATGAAACAATTCCTCCTGCCCGGAACCGGATGCCAGGAATTGACGTCCAGCGAGTCACGGGCCTTTGGCGGCCCCGAGAGTCCACGCCGCGCGCCGAGGGAATACTGGCAGGTCTTTCTGGCTTTGCCAGTGTGAATACACACAAGCCCATGAGGAACCATGGGCTTGGCAAATTTCAGGCTGTCTTTGAATCGCGTTCAGCGCAGGGCGGTGACGTGCACGGTGGGCGTGCGCGCCGTGGTGGAGCGCTCCACCACGCGGCCCAGGCGCAATAGCAGATGCTCCTCGTAGGGGCGGCCCATGAGCTGCAGTCCCACGGGCAGGCCCGCGCTGTCGTGGCCCGCGGGGACGGACAGGGCCGGGAAGCCCGTCAGGTTCCCCTCGCGCACGAAGCGCATCAGCGCGTCCACCACGGGCAGGTTCGACTCGCCATCGGGCAGCGTGCCCTCGGGGATGAGGGGCGCGGTGGTGGCCGTCGACGGGGTGACGAGGACATCCACGCCCACCATGACGGCGAGCAGCTCGCGTGTCAGCCGGTGGCGGTGTCGCAGGGCGTGCACCAGGTCCGTGGCGCGGAAGTGTCGGCCGATGGCCAGGTTGGTGCGCGAGTCGAGCCCGAAGTCCGAGGCGTGCTCGCGAGAGTGCGGCAGCATCGACTCCGCCATCTCGCTGAGGATGATGCAGCTGTGTGTCCAGAGCACGGTGTTCAGGTCCGGCGCGGGCACCTCCACCACGGTGGCGCCCGCGTCCGTCAGCGCGCGCACCGCCTCCTTGCAACGCGCCACCACGTCCGGTGACGCATCCTCGAAGTAAGGCCAGCAGATGCCCAGCCGCACGCCCGTCAAATCCGCGCGCTCGTAACCGGACAGGTGATGCGAGGGCTGCCCCTGGGAGACCAGGTCCTTGCCGTCGGGGCCGGCCAGCAGCGCATACGCCGCCGCGACGTCGTCCACGGTGAGGCCCATGGGCCCCACGTGCCCCACGTTCCAGCACAGGGGCGGTACGCCCGTCTCCGGGATTCGACCCCACGTCGCCTTGAGCCCGACGATGCCGCACAGGGCCGCGGGGATGCGGATGGAGCCGCCGCCGTCCGCGCCGATGCTCAGCGGACACAACCCCGCGGCGACGACGGCGGCCGAGCCGCTGGAGCTGCCTCCGGTGATGTGGCCCCGGTTCCACGGGTTGCGCGCGGCGCCGTGGTGCGGATTCAACCCGATGGGGTTGATGCCAATCTCGTTCATGTTGGCCTTGCCCAGGATGAGCGCGCCCGCGGCCTTGAGGCGCGCGGCCACCGTCGAGTCCACCGAGGCCACCTGGTCGCGGAAGCGCGTGCCCAGCGTGGTGGGGAAGCCCGCCAGGTCCACCTCGTCCTTGAGCACCACCGGCACGCCGTCCAGCACGCTCAGCGCCCGGCCCTCGCGAAGACGCTCGGCGGAGGCCTCCGCGGCGCGCAGCACCTCGTCGGGCTTGCGCGCGATGAACCACCCCATGCGCGCCTCGCCGCGCTCCAACCGGTCGATGGCCTCGTTCAGCCGCCGGGCCACGGAGACCGGGTCCGAGCCACCCTCGCGGTAGGCCCGCACGTACGCGCCCACCGTCTCGCGCCCCGGCGTCGCGGGCTGGGCGGAGATGGCCCGCGCGGCCTGCTCCGTGGGGGACTGGGGCTCGGTGGCGGGCGCGCCCGGCGGCAGCGGATATTGGAGCGGAGGCGCATCGCCGGCGGACAGCTCCCGCCACCGGTCGATGCCGCTGTCGCGCACCAGCTTCTCCAGCACGGGCGAGCCGACGGCGCTCTCCAGGGTGTTGACGAACGCCTTGAGCGCCAGCCCCGACACGCGAGGCGCCTTCACCGGGTTGCGTTGGTAGGACATGCCCGGAGCCTACCCCCAGCCCGGGCTATTCCAATCCCTGGGCCCTGGCGAGGGCGCGCAGCCGCTCGACGAGCGCATCCCGGTCCTCGTAGCGCAGCCCTTGCGTGGGGATGGCGGGCAGCAGCTCCACGCGCACCCTCCTCGGCCGGACGCGCCACTCCCCGAAGGGCAGCACGTCCCGCGCGCCGTGGAACACCAGGGGGACCAGGGTGGCGCCGGAGTGGATGGCGAGCACCGCCGCGCCCTTGCGGTAGGGGTTGAGCCGCCCGTCCTCGCTGCGCCGGCCCTCGATGGACATGTAGTAGCTGGCGCCCGCGCGCAGGGCCTCCGCGGCGCGGTCCACGGCGCGACGCGCCTGCGCGCTCCACTGGCGCACCACCACCGTGGAGCCCTGGGCCCAGGGCACCCAGCCAGCGAAGGGCAGCGCCGCATACTCGATGTTCATGAAGATGCGCACCGGCCGAGGCAGCGCCGGGGGCGTCACGAACGTCTCGCTCAAGCTCGTCTGGTTCAGCTGCAGGAACAGATACGAGGAAGCGTCGTAGCGGCCCTGGTTGTGGTCCACCACCTCCACGTCCACGCCGAAGACGCGCCGGGCCCACAGACACCACAGCCGCATCAGCGCGTCCGAGGCCCCGGGGCTGACGGGGCCCAGCAGCAGCGCGGGCGTGAGCAGGGGGGGCATCGCCGCGCACGCCACCCCCCAGCGCAGCAGGCTCGACAGCAGGCCCGGGCGGGTAGGGAGCGAGGGAGGGACGTCCATGCGCTTGCCTATACCAGGGTGTATGCATGAGGACAGGGTGGAAGTGGACCTCTCGCGCCTGTCCGTGAGGACATGGCAGGCTGGGAGGCGCGAAAGGCAGGCAGGGGGGCATCATGGGAAGTCCACGCGTCAACGCGCTCGAGGAATACAAGACGCTGCTGGAGCGGCAGCGCACCCAACCGCTCGGCCCCGATGAGGCGCAGCGTCTGGAATTGCTCCGGGACGTGCTGCTGGAATTGGGGGCGCTGCCACCCGAAGGCAGTCCGTTGCCCGCGCGCCCCGCTCGCGCGGACGCGGTGCTGGAGCTGACGTTCGCCACCCAGGACGACGTGGTGCGCGCGTACAGCAGGAACATCGGCACGGGAGGGCTCGCCATCCGTACGACGCGCGCGCTTCCGGTGGGCAGCACGCTGGAGCTGCGCATCACCCTGCCCGACTCGGGCCAGGCGCTGCGGGCCTTCGGCCAGGTGGCGTGGTCGCGCGAGGACGGCATGGGCGTGGCCTTCACGCAGCTGGCGTCCGACGGTGAGCAGCGATTGAAGGCGTTCGTGGCCCAGGACGCCTCGCTGCTCCAGCGCGTGCGGGGCGTGTTGAAGACGGACGTGATGGAGCTCTTGAAGAAGGACGTGCGGGAGCTGGGCAAGGGGCCCGCGCCCCAGGCCGCCAACGCGGTGGAGCTGGACACGCGGGTGCCGGTGCTGGTGCGCCTGTCGGACGCGCGCTTGATGGCGCTCATCACCGAGCTGTTCGAGCAGAAGGGCCTGCGCGTGGTGACGGACAGCGACAAGCCCGCGCGCATCATCATCGTGGACACGGGCTCCGCGCTGGATGTGCTCAGCACGGCGGCGCGCCCCGGCTCGCGCATCGTGATGGTGAACGTGAGCGGGCCGGACTCGCTGATGGGCCGGCTGTCGAACCTCAGCCCCGCGGCCTTCGTCAAGGGCCCGGCCAGCGCGGCCTCCGTGCTCGTCGCGGTGGAGAAGCTCCTGGCGGCGACGAAGTCCTCCTGAGCCGGGGAAGGAACCGCTACGCTCGGCCCGATGAGACCTGGGTCGTGGCGACTCCTCGTGGGACTCCTGTGGGGCTGCGCCTCCACGCCGCCGGTCCTCCCGACGCCTCCCCCCCGCATCGAGCCACCTCCCGCGGTGCTCACCGCCTACCGCGTGCTCCCGGGAGGAGGGCTCGAGCGCTGGCGCCCCCTGACGACGGACGCCACCGGCTTCCAGCCTCCCGCCGAGGGCGCGTGGTGCGCGGAGCCGCTCGGCGCGCTCGTGACGGAGGAGGAGGCACGCCAGCGGGCCATCGCGTCGAAGGCGCATCGGGTGCCCGAGCTCTGCTTCGACTCGGCGGCCCTCCCCGCTCCGTCGCTCCTCGCGACGCTGCTGCGCGACTCGGGCGTGGTGGGCCTGCGCGCCTCCGGCACCTCGCTGGGCGACGCGCACCTGGAGGCGCTGAAGGAGCACACCTCCCTGGAGGCCCTGCACCTGGACGGCACGCGGGTGACGGACGCGGGGCTCGCGCACGTGACGGGGATGCGGAGACTGGCCGTCGTCCGTCTGGACGAGACGGCCATCTCCGACGCGGGCCTCGGCTTCCTCTCCGGGCTGACGACGCTGCGACGCCTCACCCTCGCGGGCACGGCCATCAGCCCGAAGGCGCTGTCCGCGCTCGCCTCCCAGTCGGAGCTCGAGTGGCTGGACCTCTCCGACACCGCGGTGGACGACAGCGTCCTCGCCTGGGTCACGGGCGCGCGCCTGCACACGTTGGTGCTGAGCGGAACCCACGTGACGGACGCGGGCCTCGCGCGGCTGCGGCAGCTGCCCGGCCTGACGTGGCTGGGGCTCGCGCGCACCGGGCTCACCGACGCGGGCCTCGCGCACCTCGGCACGCTGCGGAACCTGGAGGCGCTGCACCTGGGCCACACCCGCCTCACCGACCCGGGCCTCGTCCACCTCTCCGGCCTGAAGACGCTGCGAGCCCTGGTCCTCACCAGGACCCATCTGCGGGGCCCGGGGCTCCGGCACCTCGCGACGCTGAGCGCGCTGGAGCTGCTGCACCTCGATGACACCCGCGTGGACGACGAGGCCCTGGGCCACGTGCGCGGGCTGGTGGCCCTGCGGGAGCTGGACCTGTCGAGGACCGCCATCACCGCCCGGGGGCTCGACGTTCTCGCGGGCTTCGTCGCGATGGAGCGGCTGGGCCTGTCCGGACTGGCCGTGACGGATGACTCGCTCGCCGCGCTTCGAGGGATGGAGCGACTGACTCGGCTGGACCTGAGCGCCACGCCGGTGGGTCCTCGGGCCCTGGGGCATCTGGCCGCGGGCCTGAGAGAGCTGGACGTGAGCCGGACCGCCTTCAACGACGAGTGGCTCGCCGCGCTGCGCGCCCTGCCCCACCTCCAGTCCCTGCGCGCCGAGCGCACCCTGCTCACCGACCTGGGGCTGGGCCAGCTGGGCGAGCTGTCGGGCCTGGAGTCGATTCACGTCGCGGGCACGCCCATCAGCGGCTCGGGACTGGTGGCCCTCCAGCGGCTGCCGCGCCTCACGCGACTGGACCTGGGCGCCACCTGGCTCCACGACGAGAGCCTCCAGCCCCTGCGAAGCTTCCCCCAGCTCACCTGGCTCAGCCTCGCCCGGGCGCGCGTCGGGGACGCGGCCCTAAGCCATCTGCCCAGGACGCTGCACACGCTCCACCTGACCCGCACGGGCGTCACCGACGCGGGGCTGAGCTCGCTGCGCGCCCTCCCCTCGCTGCGCGTGCTGGATGTCCGAGGGACCCAGGTCTCGGACGCGGCCCGCGGGGCGCTCGTCCGGGAGCGGGGGCTGCGGCTCGTCACCGCGCCCTGACCGTGTCCACGCCCTCACGTCGAAGCTCCACCTGACGCGTCAGGCCGCCCCGCTGACGCGTCCGAAGCCCCCGCGCCGCCTCCGACCCGGCGCGCCACGGGTCGCGCGTTCGCGGACTTACGTGAGGCCCCCGGGCTGGCCCGTGCCCTGCACACGCGGCCGGAACGAAGCAGGCGCGCCACGACCGTGGACTCTCGGCCGCTTCAGGAGCGTCATGGAAGCGGTCATCGAACAGTTGAAGACGTTGGCTCTCGCGGAGGCGTTCCCGTTCCTGCTCAAGGCGGTGGGCGCGCTCGTGTTGTGGTTCGTGGGTCGCGCCGTCATCGGCACCTTCCGGCGCGTGTTGAACCTGACGCTGCAGAAGCGGCAGTTCGACGCCACGCTCATCCGGTACATCGAGTCGCTCTTCGCCGGCTCCCTCACCATCCTGCTGCTGCTCGGCATCCTGGGGATGATGGGGTTCGAGACCACCTCGTTCGCCGCGCTGCTCGCCGCCGCGGGCATCGCCATCGGCACCGCGTGGTCCGGGCTGCTCTCCAACTTCGCCGCGGGCATCTTCCTCCTGGTGCTGCGGCCCTTCCGCGTGGGCGACGAAATCTCCGCCGCCGGCGTCACGGGCGTGGTGCAGGAGATTGGCCTGTTCGCCACCACTATCGACACGGGCGACAACCTGCGCAACTCCGTCGGCAACAACCGCCTCTTCAGCGACAACATCGTCAACTACAGCCACCACCCGCACCGCCGCGTCGTGGTGAAGGTGCCGCTGACGCACGGCGGGGACATCCACGGGCTGATGAAGGCCTTCCGCGAGCGCGCCGTGGTGGTGCCCGGCGTCCAGGCCGCGCCCGTGCCCAGCGTCGAGGTGGCGGAGTTCACCGCCCAGGGCCCCGTCATCGCCATCGGCGTGCACTGCAAGCCCACCCAGGCCGGCGCCGTGCAGGCCGCCGTCTCGCTCGCCGTGGAGGAGACGCTCATCGCCTCCGGCTACGTCGTCCTCGCGCCGTCGACCCCGCCGCAGCTCGCCAGGGTCGGCTGAGGCAGCGCGTCCTCCCGAGCCTCTCCAGGGAGCAAGAGACACCCGCGCCCGGGACAGGGCGCAAGGAGGAGCGCCTCGAGCGAGGGACGCGCGCTCGCCGAGGCGTCGACCCCGCCCGCGGTGGGGCGAGGCCCCGGCGACGCTCGCCCCCAGGCGGCCTCAGCGAGCGTTCACCGCCGCGTTGGTGGCGGCGATGGCCGCGTCGGCCCAGCGCTTGCCGACGGCCGCGTACCCCGGCTCCACGACGAACGGCGGGAGCATGTCCTCCGACGTGCGCTCGTTGTGCATGTTGAGCGGCCAGATGTCCTGGGCGGCGCAGGCCAGCCGGACGGCCCTCCAGGACAGCCCCGCCGCCTCCATCACCCGCAGGTAGTCGTCCCGCTCCAGGCTCCTGGCCGCGTTCTCGAAGATTTGGGGCCGCATGGCGCGCGTCGCCGGCTGCACGGGCCACCAGTCCTTGCTGCGCCGGCGGTACTCCTTCACGTCCGCCTCCCGCCGGGCCGCCAGTCGCGTCTGGAAGCCCGCCTCCGTGTCCGTCAGCAGCTCCAGCGCCTTCTGCCCCATGGCCGCGTAGAACACGTCGCTCGAGTGGTCCTTGCGTGCCTGGGACCCGACGAAGGCGACGTACTCCCGAGTCGCCGCGAGCAGCTCCCGCTCCGCGTCCTCCACCGAGGGCGCCGCCGCCGAGCGCGTCTCCTCCACCTCGCGAAAGCCGTCCTCCTGCGGCACGGCCGACTGGGGATTGGGGCCCGGCCACGGGAAGAAGTAGCGGTACCAGACCACCCGGTCCGGGAACACCAGCGCCAGCTCCGGCAACCGGGGCGGGGAATCGGGCGGGTCGTACAGAAACCAGATCGAAGGGTCGGAGATCCGAAGCGCGCGGATGGCCAAGAGCCCCCGCGCCTTCATCCGCTCGAACCACGGGTCGAACGACGGCTCGAAGCCTCCATCCACCTCGAAGCCCCGGAAGAGCTCCGGGCTCCGCGCGAAGGCGCCCGCCCACGGGTCCTCGAGCATCAGCGCGCGCGCCGGGCGACCCTCGAGCCGCGCGTTGCCGACGATGGCCGCCTGCCAGGCGTACACATGAACCGGGTTGATCATCCCAGGGACTCTAGCGCGCCCTCCCCACGACAGGGATTCGCGCGAGCCGCACCGGGCCCCGCAATGACAGCCGCCAGAGGGCGTGGAACTCCGCCCCCTGGCGACTCGCGTCTTAGACAGGCACCTTAGGCGCCCGAACAAGGACTACAGCGCGTAGGCAGCGTCCAGCACGGGCTGCGTGGGCAGCGGGAGAGAGCCACCACAGCCACGGGGACCACCACGAACCTTGGTCTTGATCTGCATGACGAGCTCCTATCGAGAACAGCGTGGGTCGAAGTCAGTCGGGAAGACTGACGACTACGGGATCTGCGTGATGACGCCGCCCGTGGTGCGCACGGGAATCGCAACACCACCGCCACAGCCACGGGGACCGCCACGAACCTTGGTCTTGATCTGCATGATGGACTCCTCGGAATCAGGTGTGAGTGAAGTCAGCTCGGGAATGCTGACGAACGACTACGGCAGCTGCGCGCGAACCTGGTTGGTCAGCACGCCACCACCGCAACCACGGGGACCGCCACGAACCTTGGTCTTGATCTGCATGGTGTTCTCCTTGTGGATTCCCGGAGGGGAACCCGGGTGGACTACGGGATGCGGACGTTCTGGTTCAGCACGGGCAGGGACACGCCACCACCGCAACCACGGGGACCGCCACGAACCTTGGTCTTGATCTGCATGATGAGCTCCTGGTGAGGATGACTCCATCGCTGGAGTCGGATGGATGAGACGGTGCTGCCAGTCGACTACGGAAGCTGGGTGCGGACCTGGCCGGCCAGCACGACGCCGCCGCCGCAGCCACGGGGACCGCCACGAACCTTGGTCTTGATCTGCATGATGTCTGCTCCTGGTGAAAGACCGCGTTGGATGAACAGCCGAGTCAACCGGTACGACGGACGACGACTACGGCAGCTGGGTGCGGACCTGGCCGGCCAGCACGACGCCACCACCGCAACCACGGGGACCGCCACGAACCTTGGTCTTGATCTGCATGGTACGCTCCTGGATGTACTGCGTTGACACCAGACACCCAACCCATGGGATTGGATGGCTGGAAGGCGTTGACAGAAACTCACGAGTCTACGAACGACGACACCTTCTGGTTCTTCGGTGCCCGCGAATCTATACACACCCCTCTGACACGCGGGTCTCCAAGGTCACCCGCTGTCCCGCCTCCCCCGCGGCCGGATTTCTCCGAGCCACCTCCACAACCCGCGCTGCCCGCCGCTATTCCCTGTCCACCCAGCCATTACGCGGCTCCCGATTCGCCATTGCGTGCGATTCACCGTTTCCGGTTCGCATCGGAAGTGGAATCATTAAAGGCGGGTGTAATCGGCCAGTCAAGTCACCACGCAAAGAATGCGGCGAAAGTCTTTGTAACCTCTCAGGCCACAGCCAATCTCAGACTTCGCGAATCGGAAGAAAATACAGCCGGCTTCGTGAAGGCATAAAAAATCGCCAGCGAGCGATGCTCCGCTCACTGGCGATTTCGAGTCTCGTCCGAGCGAATCAACGCCCGGGGACGAAACTACGGGAGCTGCTGGGCGACGTCGAGGTCGTACCAGATGCTGATGCCGCCGGGGCCGCAACCACGGGGACCGCCACGAACCTTGGTCTTGATCTTCATGTGTCTGCTCCTGGTGATTGAGTCACTACGGTGAAACAACGACAGCAGGCACGACTACGCCAGAACGGTGTCGTACCAGATGCTGATGCCACCCGGGCCACAGCCACGGGGACCGCCACGAACCTTGGTCTTGATCTTCATGATGTCGCTCCTGGTTGAACCACGGTCGCTCCAGCCGGCACGGTTGCCCATGCACACCCGGAGTAGAATCATTAAAAATCGATGAAAATTCGGAGTCAAGCCTTCAACGGAAAAACCCGTCATCCGGAATAGATCCGCGGACTTGGAGAAACGGCCCAATTTATCGAATCCTGAGAGACCCCTGGGTCATGAATCCACCTGAACCCGCTGCCGCGATGCGCAAACCGGTTACAGCGGCCCATCCTGGAGCGCCACAGAGGGGCGCCTCCTCGGCGCTACGGGGTGCCCGCATCACGCCTCGCGTCGCAATCGCCTGAAAACATGTTTTAGCGATTTTATAAGCCCTATCTCCGAGACAGGTCTGACCTGGACAACCCTTGACAGACCCGCGACGCGAGCCGGGACGGGTGCGTGGCTTCGCGCCTGGATGGATTGTCCATTCACGACCCCGCGCGGAAGACCCTCGCGGACCGGGCCCCGAGCCATGACGGGGCGCGCAAGGCGTCCGCGGGTGGCCCCGTGGCTTTGCCGCGCGTCAGTCCGGCGGGCGAGGATGGGCGCCGACCTCCGGGAGCGTCCCGGGTGGAAGGTCTGGCGGGGAGTCCGTCTGTTCCACGGTGATGAGGTAGGCTTCGCTCATGAGAGTTGGTGAAGGAATGTTCCCGCGCACCGTGCGCGCGCTGCTGCGGGGACGAGGGCGCTCGGCGCTCTGGTTGTTGCCGGTGGGGTTGTTCGCCGTCTGGGGCGTGTGGTTCCTGCGAGCGAGCATCACCGTCTACGAGCCCAGCGTGCAGGCGCGGCTGGAGGTCCACCGCGAGGTGTATGCGGTGGATGCGCCGGTGGACGGGCGGCTGGTGAAGACGCGGGTGGAGCTGCACCGGCAGGTGCGCGCGGGCGAGGTGCTCTTCGAGCTCGCGCACGAGCAGGAGGCGCGGCAGCTGGCGGAGGCGGAGGCCCAGCTTCGGGGCCTGGGGCCGCAGCTGACGGCGGCGCGCGCGGAGCTCGAGGTGGAGCAGGGCGCGCTCGTGGCCCAGCAGGAGCGCGGCGCGGCGGGCGTGGAGGAGGCCAAGGCCCGGCTGGTGGAGGCCGAGGCGCTGGCGCGCCGGGCGCTCGAGGAGAAGTCGAGCGCGGAGCAGCTGCACTCGCGCCAGTTGATCAGCGAGTCCGAGTGGAGCCGCGTGCGCACCGAGCTGGAGCGTGCCCAGGCGTCCGAGCAGGCCTCCCGCGCGGCGCTCGCGCGCGTGAAGATGGATGGGACCATGCTGGCCACCGAGCGGCGCATCCGGGCCGCGGCGCTCAAGCGGGACATCGCGGAGCTGGAGGCCGCCGAGAGCGTGTCGCAGGCCACCGTGGAGCGGCTGCGCGAGGAGCTGGAGCGGCGCGTGGTGAAGGCGCCCGCCGACGGCATCCTGGGCGAGACGAGCCCGGTGCGCGTGGGCACGCAGGTGAGGGCCGGAGACCGCATGGCCACCGTCGTCGCGGGCGGCGACGTGCGCATCGTCGCGCAGCTGTCCCCCGCCACGGCGCTGGGCCGGGTGCGCGCGGGCCAGCCGGCGCGCATGAAGCTGGAGGGCTTCGCCTGGACGGAGTTCGGCATGGTGCGCGCCACGGTGGTCGCGGTGGCGAGCGAGGCGCGCGACGGCCTGGTGCGCGTGGAGCTGTCCGTGGACGAGATGCCGGTGGGCATCCCCCTGGAGCACGGCCTGCCGGGCACGGTGGACATCG
The DNA here is from genome assembly GCF_024198255.1 of Myxococcus guangdongensis. NCBI lineage: Bacteria > Pseudomonadati > Myxococcota > Myxococcia > Myxococcales > Myxococcaceae > Myxococcus > Myxococcus guangdongensis. Next base: position 511,995 of record NZ_JAJVKW010000006.1, on the reverse strand, counting down.
CCGTGGAGGACTCCACGCCGCTCAGGCTGGTGCTGCGCTCGCTGGGGCGGGGGCTGGAGGCGCCGGCGCGCTCGCGCCCGCTGCCGCCGCGCTCGTCGGGGGAGCTGGAGATGTCGCGGGGTGGGAGCTGAGCCATGGCGGGCACACGAAGGCTGCTCATCCCCGAAGTCATCCAGACCTCCGCCATGGACTGCGGTCCGGCGGCCCTCAAGGCGCTCTTCGACGGCTTCGGCGTGTCGGTCAGCTACGGCCGCCTGCGCGAGGCCTGCCAGACGGACATCGACGGGACGTCCGTGGACGTGCTGGAGGAGCTGGCCGGCAAGCTGGGCCTGGACGCCACCCAGGTCGTCCTGCCTCGCGACCAGGTGCTGATGCCTGAGACGAAGACGCTGCCGGCCATCATGGTGGTGCGTCTGGCGGACAGCAACCTGCACTTCGTCGTCGTCTGGCGCCGCATCGGCGACCGGGTGCAGATCATGGACCCCGCGCTGGGACGGCGCTGGGTGTCCGTGGCGGAGCTGATGGACCGGCTGTACGTCCACGCCCTGCCCGTCCCGGCCGAGGCCTTCCGCGACTGGGCCGGCACGGACGAGTTCCTCGCCGGGATGCGCCTGAGGCTGCAGGCGCTCGTGGACACGTCGCTCGCCGCGAAGCTGCTCGACGAGGCCCTGGCCGACGCGAGCTGGAAGGGCGTGGCGTGCCTGGACGCGACGACGCGGATGGTCCAGACGCTGGTGGACGGCGGCGGCGTGGAGCACGGCGAGCCGTCCGCGCGCTTCCTGGAGCAGTTGCTCAGCGAGGTGCGCGTGGCCCTGGAGGAGGGCCGCGCCGAGCAGGTCATCCCCGCCACCTACTGGACGGCGGTGGGCGCCGCGGACGGTGAAGAGGTGACGTTGCGCGGCGTGGTCTGCATCCTCGCCCGGGGCCTGCGTCAGACGCGCGACGAGGACGAGGAGCCCCTGTCCGCGGACCTCAAGGCGGCGCTGCTGGAGCCCCCCACCCGCCCCCTGCGCGAGCTCGTCGGGCTGATGCGCCGGGACGGCCTGCTCGCGCCCTCCATCCTCGCGGCCATCGCCCTGACGGCCGCGGTGGGCGGCTTCCTGGAGGCGCTGCTCCTGCGCGGCATCATCGACGCGGGCCGCTACCTCACCACCCAGGAGCAGCGGCTGGCGGGCATCGTGACGCTGCTGGTGCTGATGGGCGTGCTGTTCACGCTGGAGCTGCCCCTGGCCATGGGGACGCTGAAGCTGGGGCGCCGCCTGGAGGTCCGGCTGCGGCTGGCGTTCCTCGACAAGATTCCAAGGCTGGGGGACCGCTACTTCAAGAGCCGGCTCGTCTCCGACATGGCGCAGCGCTGCCACGGCATCCACCAGGTGCGCAGCGTGCCCACGCTGGGGGTGGGCGTGCTGCGCGCCACCTCGGAGATGCTGGTGACGCTGGGGGGATTGGTGTGGCTGGCCCCCGGCAGCGCGCCGCTCATCGTGCTGGGCGGGGCCATGGCGCTCGCGGTGCCGCTGCTGGCGCAGCGCTCGCTGCTGGAAGCGGACCGGCGCATGCGCGACTTCGACGGCGTGCTGTCGCGCTTCTACCTGGACGCCATGCGGGGCGCCGTGGCGCTGCGCGCGCACCGCGCGGAGTTGACGCTGCGGCGCGCGCACGAGGAGCCCCTGCACGAGTACGTGGGCGCCGCGCGCACGCTGTTGGGCCGGGGCATCCTCACCGACACCCTCTCCATGCTGGCGGCCACCGGAGGCTCGGTGGCCATCGTCCTGCACGCCGTGTCCCAGGGCATCCAGCCCGGAGCGGTGCTGCTGCTGGTGTACTGGGCCCTGGCGCTGGCCACGGTGGGCAAGCAGCTGGCGGACGCGCTCCGGCAGTACCCCGCCGCGTCGTCGCTCACGGGCCGCCTGATGGAGCCGCTGCTCGCGCCCGACGAGGTGGGCGCGGGGCTGGAGACGGTGGAGGAGCCCTCCCCCGCGGCGCTCGCCTCGCAGCCCCAGGGCGTGGGCTTCACGTTGGAGCAGGTGGAGGTCAAGGCCGCGGGCTTCACGGTGCTGCAGGGCATCGACATGGCGGTGCGGCCCGGTGAGCACGTGGCCATCGTCGGCCCGTCGGGCGCGGGCAAGTCGTCGCTGGTGGGCATCCTCCTGGGCTGGCACCGCCCGTCCTCCGGCCAGGTGAAGGTGGACGGCGAGCCGCTCCAGGGCCAGACGCTGGCGCGCCTGCGCCGGCAGACGGCGTGGGTGGAGCCCGAGGTGACGCTGTGGAACAAGTCGCTGGTGGACAACCTGGCCTACGGCGTGGAGACGAGCGAGGTGCTGCCGCGCGTGGGGCAGGCGCTCCGGTCCGCGGACCTCATCGAGTTCCTGGACAAGCTGCCCCAGGGGCTCCAGACGCGCCTGGGCGAGGGCGGCAGCCTCCTGTCCGGAGGCCAGGGACAGCGCGTGCGCCTGGGTCGGGCGCTGCTCAGGCCCGGGGTGCGGCTGGCCATCTTCGACGAGCCCTTCCGCGGCCTGGAGCGGGACCGGCGCGCCGCGCTGCTGGAGCGCTCCCGGCAGGAGCTGGAGGGCGCCACGCTGCTGTGCATCATGCATGACATCGCGGAGACGCTGACGTTCGACCGGGTGCTGGTCATCAAGGGCGGCCAGCTGGTGGAGGACGCCAACCCGCGCGAGCTCGCCAAGCAGGAGGACTCCGTGTACCGCTCGCTGTTGGACGAGGAGGAGCAGATGCGGCGGGCCCTGTCGGGCCAGGGCGGCTGGAGGCGGATGATGCTGGACCAGGGACAGCTCGCCGAGCAGCCCTCGGAGACGAAGCGGGGGGCGGCATGACGCGCGCTTCGGACGCGAAGGTGTCCAGGCCCGCCGAGCCGCTCGCGGGGCTGGTGTGGCCCATGGAGCGCGGCGCGGAGGCGCTGGAGTCGCTGGCGCGGGCGGCGGGACTGCCGCTGCCCCGGACGCGGGCGAACGTCGTCGGCGCGGCGCCCACGGACCCGAACCGGCTGGGCGAGTGGCTGGACGCCGCCGCCCAGGCGCAGGGGCTGGAGCTGGACCTGGCGTACACGCGCCACGGCGAGGTGGAGAAGGCGCTCCTGCGCGCCTCCCCTGCCCTGCTGGACGTCGTCACCCACGAGGGCGTCCAGGTGGCGGCGCTCCTGAGCGTGTCCGCCTCCGGCCGCACCGCGCGCGTCATCGCGCCGGACGAGACCGAGCGCGACGTGCCCATCGAGCTGCTCACGTCCGGGGTGCAGGCCCTGGTGGAGGGCACCCAGGCCCCCACGGTGGACCGGGTGCTGTCGCGCGCGGCGATGCCGGAGGCGCAGCGGCTGCTCGCGCGGCGAGCGCTGTTGGGCGCGCAGCTGGCCAACACGCACCTGGTGGCGTCGCGCACGCTGCGGCTGCCGCCGGGCGCCCGGCTGGTCCACCACCTCAAGGCCCTGTCCACCGCGCCGCGCCTGGCGCTGGTGCTGGTGCTGGCGGTGCTCATCCAGGTGTGCGTGCTCAGCGCGTGGTGGCTGATTGGCCGCGGCGCGTTCGAGGGGCAGCTGGACCACGGCTGGCTGTGGGCGTGGGCGTTGATGGGGCTGACGGCGGTGCCGCTGCAGGCGGCGCTGGCGTGGACGCAGGGCTCGCTGGCGTTGGACCTGTCCGCGCTGCTCCGGCGCAGGCTGTTGGCGGGCGCGCTGGCCATGCCGGTGGACGAGGCGAAGCGCGGCGGCATCGGCGAGTACGTGGGGAGGACCTTCGAGAGCGCGGGCATGGAGCAGATGGCGCTCGCCGGCAGCTTCACCAGCCTGCTCGCCGTGGTGGACCTGTCCCTGGCCGGCAGCGTCACGCTGTCGGGCCCCGCCGGCATGCTGGGGCTCGCGGCGCTGGGCGGGTACTGCGTCCTGTTGGGCGTGCTGGTGGCGCGCCAGTCGCTGCTGTTCCGGGGCTGGACGGAGGCGCGCGTGGTGATGACCCACGCGCTCATCGAGCGGATGCTCGGCCACCGCACGCGGCTGGCGCAGGAGCAGCCCTCGCGCTGGCACGAGGAGGAGGACCAGGAGCTGGCGCGCTACTCGGACGCTTCCGAGCGTTGGGACGCGGGCACCGCGCGGGTGACGACGCTCGCGCGCCGGGGCCTGCTGCCCGTGGCCATCATCACCCTTCTCCCCGGCGTGCTGGCCGGGGCGAGCACGGCGAGCATCGCGGTGGGCGTGGGCGCGGCCCTCCTGGGGGCCCGCGCGGTGATGTCGCTGGCGGTGGGCGCGCTGGCGCTCATCGGCTCGCGGGTGCTGTTCTCCGCGGTGCGCCCCATGCTCGACGCGGCCCGGCTCTCCGGCGCCGTGGGCGGCGGCAAGGACGACGAGGATGCCGCGCCCCAGGTGACGCCGCTGGCGGCCACCGAGGCGCCGTCCAAGAGCCAGGCGCTGCTCGAGGTGCGTGACCTGTACTTCAAGCACCCCGCCTCGCCGCGCGCGGTGCTCGAGGGCGCCTCCGTGGTCATCCATCCCGGAGAGCGCGTGCTGCTGGAGGGCGCGTCCGGCTCCGGCAAGTCCACGCTCGCCTCCATCCTCACGGGCCTGCGGCGCCAGGGCTCCGGCGTGGTGCTGCTGCGCGGCCTGGACATGTCCACCTGGACGCAGGAGGGCTGGGGCGCGCAGATAGCGGGCGCGCCGCAGTTCCACGAGAACCACATCATCTCCGGCACCCTGGCGATGAACCTGCTGCTGGGCCGCGCCTGGCCTCACACCCAGGACGACGTGAAGCTGGCGCGCGAGCTGTGCGAGGAGCTGGGCCTGGGGGATTTGCTGCAGCGCATGCCCGCCGGAATCCTGCAGATGGTGGGCGAGCGCGGCTGGCAACTGTCCCACGGCGAGCAGAGCCGCATCTTCGTCGCGCGCGCCCTGCTCCAGCGCGTCCAGGTCGTCGTGCTCGACGAGGCCTTCGGCGCGTTGGACCCGGTGACCATGCGCAAGGTGATGGCGTGCGTCGAGGAGCGCGCGCCCACGCTCATCGTCATCGCCCATCCCTGACGGGACTCGGGGGGAACGCCGCCCGCGCGCCAGAGGTCACCGCGCGCGGGCCGGTAACCCCACGGGCGGGACTTCGCGCCCAGGGCGGACGCTGGAAACACGACGGCCGCCAGCGGGGGGAAGCCCACTGACGGCCGAAGGACTGGCGACGGGTCTGAATCAGACTTCTTCGTACCAGATGCTGATGCCACCCGGACCACAACCACGGGGACCGCCACGAACCTTGGTCTTGATCTTCATGGTGTTAGCTCCTGAGGTGCGAGGCTGGAATCACAGCTCGTAGTAGATGGAGATGCCGCCGGGACCACAACCGCGGGGACCGCCACGAACCTTGGTCTTGATCTTCATGGTGTTGGCTCCTGAGGTGCGAGGCTGGAATTACAGCTCGTAGTAGATGGAGATGCCGCCGGGACCACAACCGCGGGGACCGCCACGAACCTTGGTCTTGATCTTCATGGTGCTTGCTCCTGGTGTGTGATGCGTGAACGACGACTCCGAGCGACGACTACTCCAGCACTTCGTAGCTGATGCCACCGGGGCCACAGCCGCGAGGACCACCACGAACCTTGGTCTTGATCTTCATCGGATTTCTCCTGGTGAAAAGTGGGAACGGGGTTCAGCGGTTCAGCAACAACACAGCTCAGACAGCAATCACGCCGCCACAGCCACGGGGACCGCCACGGACCTTGGTCTTGATCTGCATGTGCTTGCTCCTGGTGAGAGGTTGCGGACCTCAACTACGGGACAGCTCAGACAGCCTTGACCACGACACCGCCGCCACAGCCGCGGGGACCGCCACGAACCTTGGTCTTGATCTGCATGTGCTTGCTCCAGGACTTCGAGGCATCAGCACCAATCGCGACAGTTCAGCTAACTGACGTTTTTGGCTTCTCCGATATAAGTCGGTGAAACATGTGAGTCAAGCTTCCCGGGCCTGAAACATTCCATCATGGCTCCAGGCCCGGGAGTGAAACACCGCGTCATCTCACGCGGCCACGGCGCGGGGGTTGCCGGGGGTGATGGTGACGGACGCGACGTCGTCCTGGATGACCAACCCGAGCTCCTCGCGGAACACCTCCATCAGGTAGGGCAGCACGCCGATGGTGGCGAACCGCAGCCGGTGGTGGATGGAGAGGTCCAGGTTGGTGAAGTGGCGCTGGGGGTGCTCGCGCTTGAGCAGCGTGTTGACCTCACGCTGCACGGTGTCCAGGGTGCCCACGGCGGAGCGCTCGATGGTGATGTAGTCGGCGAGCACGTCCGCCAGCCGGTCCGTCAGCTCGGGGTCGGCGCCCTCGGGCGCGGGGGCCCGCTCGCGGAACAGCGTGCGCAGCTGCTGGCGCGCCTGCTCGTGCACGGCGTCCTTGGCCGGCGCGAACACGTCCGAGATGTGCTGCAGCTTCTCCTCGGAGAAACCGCGCAGGCCGCGCTGGGCGCGGTCGAACATCTCCACGTAGCGCGCCTTGGCCCAGGCGCGCTGGACCTCGGTGTGCTGGCGCGTGGGCTGGATGGTCTTCCAGTCCTTCTCCAGCCGCTCGCGCAGCCGGCCCCAGCCGGTCGTCTTCGGGGCCTCGGCCTGGAGGATGATGTCGCGCAGCCGCTCGTAGGTGTGACACATGTGCGCCCAGAGCGTGAACTGGAGCGAGTACAGCTGCAGGCCGCGCAGGCCATAGTCGAACGCGGCGGGAATCTCCTCCAGCCACGTCGGTTGGGGCAGCGGCTCGCCCGCCATGGGCTTGCCGTCCAGCATGGTCGCGAAGAACTCCTCGACCATGTGCGGCGGGCCGGCGCACACGCCGCGCGTGGACAGGAAGTGGTTGTCGCGCTCCGTCAGGTGCAGCAGCGACGCCGGGTTGATGGGCGTCTCGTACGGCATGGGCTGCTCGGGCAGGAACATCAGGTAGATGCTCACCATGCGCACGCCGTCGGTGACGCGGAACACCGACGACAGCAGCGGGTCCAACGTCCCGTTGGGGACGGGGTCCTCCCCGCGCAGCAGCATCATCGACGGCAGCGCGAGCACCGCGCAGCTGAACGCGTGCAAGTCACCGATGCGCCACTGGCCGTCCGGCAGCAGTGGGTAGCGCTTGAGGAACTCGTCGCGCAGGATGAGCATCGCCTGCAGCGCGGGCTTCCAGACCTTGGTCATGGACTTGAGCGCCGTGACGTTCATCAGCGCGTCGTCGCGGAAGCGGCTGCCCGGGTACGGGCACATGCGCCACTCGGTCTCCATGCGCATGCGCATCGAGTCCGGGAAGACGTTGTTCTCACCGATGTGGCGGCCCTCGGCGTCCAGCGCCGCGTGCGCCGCGCGGTGCACCGGCAGCATCGCCTCCAGGAAGCCGAACTCCATGGGCCGGCCCACCAGCTGCTTGAGCACGCCCTCGGTGTCGGGGTTCCACCACATGGGGGAGTCGGGCGCGGGGCGCTTGGCCTCCGCCGCCATGATCATCTTGTGGTAGTCGGTGTCCGCGGCGAGCTTGGGCGCCTCGCGCGACAGGATGTTCTCCGAGAGCAGGTGCGCGAGCAGCCCCTGCACCCGCTCCCACGGCAGCGGCTCACCGGTGGACCAGCGCGTGGCCATGCCCGCCATGAAGCTGTCCTGCTTGAGCAGGTTCTCGCCGAAGGCGTACAGCTCGGGCTCCTCGATGCTGATCTCCTTGAGCCCGTAGTAGATGCGCAGCTCGTTCGTGCCCTCCTCCGTCTGCACGTACTCACTCATGAACCGGCGCCGCATGGGCAGATACAGCGTCTCATGCGGGTCGATGGGCACGGCTTCCTGACTCATGCGACTGCTCCTGGGGAGAAACCCGTTGTTCAGACCTGACGCAAAGGTCAGGAACTCTTCCACGAGGCCCCCGGAGCATCAAGCGAGCCCCGGGAGTCGAGACAGCGCCCATTTTGACATGAGCCCTGACATCCGCGCTCCAGCCGGGTAGCCAGGGCTTCCCGCGCAAACCTTGCGTCCGGGAGTGCCAGAAAGGGCGAGGCCACCCAGGGGACAGGAGTCTCCCGTGGGTGGCCTGGCGTGCTTGCGAGCGCGGCGACCTGCGTCAGTTGCAGGCGCCGATGCCGAAGCGGCCGGTGACGGGCAGCGTCTCGCGGTTGGGGAACGTCAGCTCCGGGTGGTCGAACGGCGCGCGGTAGGTCTTGACGCGGCAGTCCGTGAGGGCGTTGCGAAGGAAGTCCACCAGCGCGGAGCGCTCGCTCGCGGTGAAGACGCGCGGGACGATGTCCAGCGACTTCTCCGGGTTGGCGAAGTCACCGCCGCGCTCGTAGAAGTCCACCACGTCCTCGAGCGTGGGGTAGCCGCCGTTGTGGAAGTAAGGCGGGTTGAGGCCCACGTTGCGCAGGGTGGGCGTCTTGAACGCGCCCATGTCGAACGAGGAGAGGCTGATGGAGTTGGGCACGCCGCCGAAGACCCCCAGGTCACCGCGCGCCAGGTCGTCGTCGGTGGGACGCACGCCGATGTTGTGGAAGCCCGTGTCGCCGCCGTCGCGGTTGAGCGGGCCGGCGATCTCATACCAGGACACCGTGGCGTCGGTCAGCATGGCGCCGGTGTGGCAGTTGATGCACTCGCCCTTGCCCACGAACACGGACAGGCCCTTGAGCTGCTTGGGCGTGAGCGCCGCGAGGTTGCCACCCAGGAAGCGGTCGAACGGCGTCTGGTCCGGGATGAGCGAGGCCTGGTAGGCCTGGAGCGCCTCGCCCCAGAAGAGCGAGAAGGCGTTCTCGCCGATGTTCGCCAGCGCGTCGCCGAACGCGTCGCGAATCATCCGGTCGTACGTGCAGGGCGCGCCGTTGCAGAGCAGGCCCGGGCCGTCCGGGTTCGCCATGGCGCCCAGCACGCTGTCGTTGATGGACACGCGCTGGTGGCGCAGCGGCTGACGCGGGATGAGCTTGGTGCCCAGGCTGTCGGGGCCGAGGATCTGACGGCCCGAGCAGGTCTGCTCGCTGAAGTTCCCCACCGGGCCGGTGGCCTGCGACGCCAGCGAGGCGCCCTCGATGCGCACCAGGAAGCCCTGGCCGTTGTTGCCCGAGTCACCCCAGATGTTCACGCCGTTGAAGAGGACGTTCGCCTCGCCGCCCCAGAACTGGTTGCGGTAGAAGCCGGAGCCCACCACGGTCGGCGTGTGGCGCGGGCCCACCAACTGGAACTCGTTGAACGGCTCGGCCGGCACCACCACGCACTGGTCCGCCGGGTTGTCCAGGTTGGCCATGTCCAGGTCGAGGAACGCGGCGCGGAACGGGCCCATGGAGCCCACGCGGTCGTCGCTGGTGATCTTCGCCAGCGTGAAGTCCTGGCCGGGCCCCGAGATGCTGTCGAACGTGTTGTCGAAGCCCGGGTGGATGGTGTTGTTCTTGCGGTCGTCCGCGCCGGCGGCGAAGTGACAGCTCGCGCACGCCGTCACGCCGTCACCGCTCGACTGGATGTCCCAGAAGAAGGCCTTGCCCAGCCGGATGGCCGCGGCCTTGTTGATGATGCGGCTGCCCACGGGCTGCGGCACCGGCTCATGAGACAGCGGACGCAACGAGAACACGGCCATGCTGTCCAGCAGGGCCTTCGCATCCACCGCCACTTCCTCATTCTCGGCGGGGGAGGGCTTGGGAGGCTCGACCTGTCCAGCCGGCTCACACGCCGACAAGGAAACCGCCAGAGCAGACGAGAAAAGGCCGCGGTTCAACCAACCACTCACTCCGCGGGACCACGACGAACGAGCCATAGAGAATGCCCCCTTCTCAGAGCGTCAGGACTTGTATGAGGTTGGCGGAATCACCAGTGTCTCCAGTCTGACGGACAGTTTTATACCGGTTCCGCATTATTCCTGTCCAGGCGGCCCTGACCCAGGGTGCACTTCCAGTCTCAGCATAAAATCTGGGTAGTGAATGCTGGCGGATTGGAACGACCTCACTGGGTGGGCGCACTAAACCCGATGACGCGTCCTGTCCAGGGAACCCGGGCCCACGCCCCTGGCAGCCATTCTAGGAATGCGAGCCATTCGCATGACCAGACATGGAGCGAATGCGCATCACCCTGGGTGAATGCCTCCTCCGGTGAGAGTCGTGGGCGTGTAGCAAGGCGCGATACATGCCGCCGTTGCCTGTGACGGTGGGCGCTACAGACGGGGGGCCGCGAGCGGTGCAAAGGCTTGCTGATACAGAGGAGGTGATACACGCCCGAGGCCGTTGGCGTGCGGGGTGCAGTGGACTGGAGCGCCGCCGGATGGTGGGCATTCGGGCAGGGCCGGCACCGGATGCAGCAAGCCTCTGGCGGAGCAACGCCTTCCCCCTATTGAAGAGGTAGGTCATTCCATGCAGCTGAAGATGATGAGCCGTCTGATGGCGGCCGCGCTCCTGAGTGTTTTGTCGGGCTGCCAGGGCGAGGAGCCCACGTCCACCGAGGGTGATGTCGCCGCCCAGGAGGCCGGTGCGAAGACGCAGTGCGTGACGCGTTTCGACGGAATCACCAGCTGCGCGCTGGGCAATGCGCAGCTGTCCGCGACGGACAAGGGCCTGAACGTGACGGGCCTGCGCAGCGCGCGCACGGACGGCGTGTCGAGCACCTTCGGCCGCGCGGCCCGGTGGTCGCAGACGACGTCGGTGGCGCTGGGCTCCAGCGGCCAGCTGCAGCTCGAGGCGCGCTCGGGTGACCAGGTGGTCAGCACGCTGCGCGTGACGCCGGGCCGCGACGTGGACTCGGCCTTCGTGACGCCGACGTTCACCGGTTCGCCGGGCGGCTCGAACTTCCGCATGAACATCTACCGCGACGGTGTGCTGCAGGGCACGTCCACCCACACCCCGAACGCGATGATCGTCTTCACCAACTGGCGGGACTTCTTCCGCTGGCTGGTGGCGGTCGCCGACTTCTACGAGCTGGACATCATCTGGACCAAGACGGGCGAGGCCACGGCCGCGAGCAACGTCGGCGCCTGCGGCTGGCAGATGACCACGCCGGGCAACACGTTCTCCGTGACGCTGGCGGACGGCAAGGTGGTCACCGGTGACTCCTTCGAGTTCGTCGAGGAGATTGGCGACGGCCACTACCCGTACAACGGCTTCACGGGCATGGACGTGAAGGCGACGGGCAAGGGCCTCAGCATCCTGAGCGAGTCGTTCGTCCCGGCCGCGAAGTAGTCCCGAGTCCCATGCCGTGAAGGCATGGGTCTGGCGCCGGGCGGCGCGTGGCAGCACCTTCGCCGCCCGGCGTCTTCATCGATGGTCCTGGAGCGCGCGCGATGAGACGGCGGCTGTACCTTCTGGGCATCCCCCTTGGAGCGATGGTGCTCACGGCCGTGTGGGCCCGGGCTGGCCGGCCTCCACCGCCCCCTCCCCTCGTGCTCGGCGAGCTGCCGCTCCTGTCGGTGCCCGGCGAGGAGCTGTCCGGCGGTGACGCGACGGTGAAGGACACGGGGCGCAACGCCTTCGGTCGCTCGCCGCCGAACCTGGACCGCTCGCGCTGGCCGCAGTTCCACATCGGAAAGCGGGTGTTCGACCGCGACTGGAGCGACCCCGCGCACGGCCCCGGGCTGGGCCCGCTCTTCAGCGCCAACTCCTGCATGACGTGTCACGTGAAGGACGGGCGCGGACGTCCCCCCGAGTCCCCTTCCGAGCCCGTCGTCTCCATCGCGTTCCAGTTGGGCTCGCCCCATGGGCCGGGGCCACATCCCGTGTATGGGGAGCAGCTCGACCTGCACCGGCTCGGTGGGCTGCGGGGCGAGGGCACCGTGGTGGTGCGCCACGAGGAGCTCTCCGGCCGCTTCTCCTCCGGCGAGCCCTACGTGCTCGCGCGCCCCGTCTATCAGTTCGAGCACCTGGCCCACGGGCCGCTCGGCGAAGGCACGCCCTTCTCACCTCGCGTGGCGCCGGCGAACTTCGGACTGGGGCTCCTGGAGGCCATCCCCGAGGCGACGCTGTTGGCCCGGGAGGACGCCGAGGACCGCGACCAGGATGGCATCTCCGGACGCGCCAACCGGGTCGAGGATGTGAAGACGCGCGGCACGCGCCTGGGGCGGTTCGGGTGGAAGGCGAATCAGCCCACCCTGCTCCAGCAGGTGACACACGCGTTGGTGGCGGACATGGGGCTGACGAACGAGCTCTATCCGCGCGCGCAGGAGGCAGAGCCCGGGGCGGCGCCGGATGCCGTCGACGTGAAGGCCTATGACCTGGAGCAGTTGGTGTTCTACACGCGCCTGCTCGCGGTGCCGAAGCGCCGGGACTGGGATGCGCCCGCGGTGCTGCGCGGCAAGGCGGTGTTCCGCGCCATCGGGTGTGCCGCGTGTCATGTCGACACGGCGATGGAGACGGGGGACGTGCCGGGCTTCCCGGAGCTGTCGCGGCAGGTCATCTACCCGTACTCGGACCTGCTGCTGCACGACATGGGCGAGGCGCTGGCGGATGGACGGCCAGACGGCCTCGCCACCGGCCAGGAGTGGCGCACGCCGCCCCTGTGGGGCATCGGCCTGACGGCGACGGTGAACGGCCACACGCGCTTCCTGCATGACGGGCGTGCGCGGAACCTCGAGGAGGCCGTGCTGTGGCATGGCGGCGAGGCGGCCCCCGCGCAGACGCGCTACACGCGGCTGCCCCGTGAGGACCGTGAAGCGCTGCTCGCGTTCCTCGGCTCACTCTGAACGGGGTGACTCGCGCAGCGCTTGCGCCCCAGCCAGTACGAGACGCCCAGCGCCGGCAACGCGAGCAGGTCCGTCACGTCCATCGTGTGCGCAACTGGCGCGACAGACGGCACCGCGCGACTGGAGACCACGGCCCACGCCGCGCGCACGGGCCACTGCAGTCCCCCGAGCCCCCAGCGCCAGGCGTCGGCCGCGGGCTCCAGGACCTTGATGGCGGTGAACACCAGCCCCGTCAGCACCACGCACGTCGTCAGCACCGCGAGCGACGGCTGGAAGTCGTCCCGCGCGCTGCGTCCCCGCGCCTGCTCCCAGAGGCCCTGCAGGAGCAGCGGGAACATCGCGAGCCCCGCCACGTCCGACAGCTTGCCCGTCCACCAGGACGGCCAACGCACCTTGAACACATGGTCGTTCAGCACGAGCACCAACACCGCGCAGAACACCAGCGGATGCAGCAGCGTGTCACCCGGCACGCACGCGGTGGCACGCGAGGCCCTCACGCGTCAGCGGGTCCCCACGTTGAACTCGAGCCCCTGGGGCTCATCGTCCACCGTCTCATCGAAGCTCACCTCGCCCACCATCCGCCAATCCACCTCCACCACGCCGGGGACGGGCGAGCCCGCCGCGATGGCCACGTCGAGCGTCGCCTCCCACTCGCACGGCTTCTGGAGCCGGCAGACATCCCCATCCGAGTGTGCATCGAACGTCACCGCCGTCCCCTCCGACACCCCCAGCGCCTGCGTCACCGGCTTGAGCGCATGCGGCCCGAAGCGCAGCGTCGCGGTGATGCTCGGCTCCGCCCTCGAGCCCCCCTCGTCGTGCGTCCACCGGGCGGAGAGCGGCGCGCGCATCGTCACCCACACCGTCTGCGTGGAGCCGTTCGGAACCCCCAGCCGCACCGGCAACAGCACGCTGGCCGAGGGCGCGTCCGCCGACAGCCGCAGCACGCCCGGCGCCGACTCCTCGACGCGTGCGGCCGGCGCGCTGCGCGACGTGGCCACCGAGGCGGCCGCCGCCACCAGCAGCGCGAGCCTGGCGGCCCAGGTCCTGCCGCGCGAGGAGAGGGGCCTGGAGTCGCTCGGGGAGGACTTGAAGTGCTCGGTCGACATGGTGGTGTGGATGGCTTTCCCTCGGGTACCAGCGCTCCCGCCCGAGCCCTCGCGGCAGGAGCAAGCCACGTACCACGCTCACGCCTCCAAGTGAGGAAGACTCGGGCTCGTGGTGGAATCACGACTTTCATGTCAGCCCGAGGACGCCCCTGCCGCGAGTCATCCTGGCCGCCCCGCCCCGAGGCCGCCTAGGGTGCGCCGCATGAAGAGCCACGCCACGGTCGTCTTCGCCGACGGAGCCTGCTCCGGCAATCCGGGCCCCGGGGGCTGGGGCGTCATCATCGCCACGCCGGACGGACAGGTGACGGAGCTGGGTGGCCACGAGCGCGAGACGACCAACAACCGGATGGAGATGACCGCCGTGGGCATGGCGCTGCGCCACCTGGAGGCCACGCCCGGCCCGCTGCGCATCCACACCGACTCCACCTATGTGATTCAGGGCATCACCAAGTGGGCGTTCGGCTGGAGCAAGCGCGGCTGGAAGACGGCCGAGGGCAAGGAGGTCGCCAACACGCCCTATTGGAAGCGGCTGATGGCGCTGCTCGCCCAACGCAAGCAGACCCACTCCGGCGAGGCCGCCGCGGTCGAGTGGCACTACGTGCGCGGACACGTGGGGGTGCCCGGCAACGAGCGGGTGGATGAAATCGCCGTGGGCTATTCGCGCGGCAAGGGCGTGCGGCTCTACTCGGGCGCGCTGTCCACGTACGAGGTGGACGTCCACGACATCCCCGAGGACACCTCGCTCCCGGAGGAGAAGCCTCGTCAGCCCGCGGTCAAGGCGCACTCGTACCTGAGCCAGGTGGGCCGCAGCGTGAAGCGCCACGCCACGTGGGCCGCGTGCGAGCGCCGCGTCAAGGGCGTCTCCGACGCGCGCTTCAAGAAGACCAAGAGCCCCGAGGACGAGGCCCAGGTGCTCGCGGACTGGGGCGTCCAACCCGGCGACGTTCAGTCGGAGGACTGAGCCCCACCGCGCACCGCCGTGAGCAGCAGGTCGTACTTCCCACCGAGGAACGTGCGGAAGCCGTGCTGGTGCAGGTAGCGGCGGTAGAACGACAAGTCCTTCACGAGCAGCGACAGGTCCGACTCGCGCAGGTTGCGCACGCGGGCACCGTAGACGACCTCGCCGTCGCGGAAGCGCGAGTTGGGGAAGCCGAGCACGAGCGTCGATTCGGACTCCAGATGCTCCTGCACCAGCGTCCGCAACAACGCGTGGTCATCCACACCGGGGCTCTGCAACGTGCCCACCGACACCACCAGGTGGAAGCGCCCCAGCGCGGCGGGCAGCGCGTTGAGGTCCGCCACATGGAAGGCATGACGCGAGTCGGGGAAGCGGGCGCGCGCCTGGGCAATCGCGGTGGCGCTGTGGTCCACGCCCACGAAGGAGACGTCAGGCACCGTCTCCAACCAGGAGAACGCGTCCAGTTCGTCCCCACGGTTGACGCCCAGGTCCAGCACCCTCGCGACCGCGGGCAACCGCACGCGCCCCAGCGCCTCCAACCACGGCAACAGAAAGCCCGCGTCCTCCAGCTTGCGCACGCGCGCGAAGGCGGAGTCCGCCCCATACCGCTCCTCCGCGGGCACCTCCACCTCCGGCCTCGCGCTCCCCGCGTGCCAGGACGCCTCGGCCCCCAAGGCCTCGAAGGTCAGCGCCACATGCGTGGCCTCCACGACGCGCGGCGTGAGCAGCCGGCAGCCCAGCCCCTCCGCCAGGTCACACCAGTGGCGCAGGGGACGGTGCACCAGGCCCTCCTCCGGGCCCACCCGCTCGCCCGGATAACGCCCGGCGCCCAGGTCCGGGTCCGGCACCTCGATGCGCACCCGGCCCGCCTGCGCGAGCCCCGCCTTCAGGTGGCGGAGGATGAGGATGAGCGGCTCGTCGTGGAAGCGGCGCGGCGAGGGCAAGGCGTCGGGGAGGCGGGACATCGCGCCGGCAGCGTACCTCGACGCCGCGCCCCAGGACGCGGTGCGTTGGCGCGCTCGCGGCATGCGCCCCTTTGACCAGGGCTCAACATCCCCCGCTCGCCCACCGGCCGCTCGTCGACGCCCGCGTTGACGGCTCCGGGCTCAACGCTTTCTCATATTAATCATGAAAATCACGACCATCTCGATTGCGTCCCTGAGCCTGCTCGTCACCGCGTGCGGAGGGGGCCTCAAGCCCGACGACGGCGCGCTCCAGACGCGGGAGCAGGCGGCCTTCTCGGGCGTCAACGGCGAGTACTGCCTGGTGAGCGCGTACAACTGCAAGCTGCAGGTGAGCGGCGGCAACCGCGTCCCCACGAACGACCCGGCGGACGACAACTGGGGGCTGGTGACGGGCGTGTCCATCCGCGACGGCAACGGCACCGTGGTGGGCACCAACACACGCACGAGCGCCGCCTTCAACCATGGCCAGACGCGCACGTTCGCCGGGGAGCTGCACGCCTTCGCCGTCTCCACGTCCAACTCGAGCGCGGGGTGGCTGCCCATCTCCAGCATCCTGGGGCGCACGTCCTTCGAGCAGAAGGTGGGCCATGTCTCCGCCCTGGGCGCGGGGCTGGCGAAGCTGGGCTGCTACGCCGTGCGCAACTCGCATGACCCGGTGCTCGAGCTCAAGAAGGTCGTCTACGACAGCGACGCCACCCACGAGCGCGCCGGAGACTACCTGCCGCTGGTGCGCGCCAACGGCCAGCGCTCCGTCAACCTGGTCTTCAACGTGCCCGGCATGGCGCTGGGCGGCCCCGCGGTGGACCACTTCCCCGCGGGCACCAAGTTCCAGCGCCTGGACGTGCCCACCGAGCACGGCGTCCCCTCCATCGACATCCCCCTCTGGGTCCAGGACAGCGCGGGCCGCTACCGCCAGCAGTCGGGGGAGATGAAGTTCCTCTACGGCTACGTCATCGCGGCCACCGGCACCAAGCGCAACGGCTGGATGGCCTACGACGCGCTCCAGGTCAGCTCCGGCTGTCCATGAGCCTTCGCTCGGCGGTCCGCGCGCGCTCACGCGGACTGCCGCTGGCCCAAGGCGACGCTGCCCAGGATGAGCGAGCCGGCGACGGCCATGGACAGCGTCAGGGGCTCGCCGAGCAGCAGCCACGCCCAGGCCACGCCGAACAGGGGCACCAGGTACGTGACGGTGACGGCACGGGACGCGCCGACGCGCTGGATGAGCCGGTAGTACAGCGCGTAGCCCAGCCCGGTGCAGAGCATCCCGAGCGTCGCGGCCGAGAACCAGGACACGCTCCGGATGGGCTGCGCCGGCCAGCTCGCGATGGCGAAGGGCAGCGTCAGGAGCGCCGCGCACCCCAGCGTGGCCGCCGCGACGGCGCCCGCGGGCACCCCTTGCATGTGCCTGCGCACCAGGTTCGCGGAGATGCCGTAGAAGAACGCGGCCGTCACCGCGGCGGCCACGCCCAGGCCGGGGCTTGCGCCCTCGATCTTCCCGCTGGCGAGCACCACCACGCCCGCGAAGCCCACCACGAGCGCCACCCCACGGCGCGGGCCGATGCGCTCGCCGTAGAAGAGGAAGGCCACCAGCGCGGTGAAGAGCACCGTCATGCTGTTGCCGATGGCGCTGATGCCCGCGGGCACACGCTGCGCCGCCCAGGCGAAGAGCACGAAGGGCACCGCCGCGTTGAGCGTCCCCACCAGCGCCAGCTTGGGCCAGTGCGATGGGGTGATGGCCGCGCGGGCGCGCCACAACAAGGGCAGGAGCACCATCGCGCCCAGCACCAGTCGCACCGCGACGAGCGGCACGGGCCCGAAGTCCGGCGCCGCGATGCGCATGAACATGAAGGACGAGCCCCAGAGCGCCCCCAGGAAACCCATCTCCAGGAGGGTCAGCCAGGCACCGGACAGCGTCGGGACGACGGGACGAACAAGCGAAGGGGTGGTCATGGGCGGTTCACCAGGTGGACCAAGGCACGAATCTGACTCCGGTCTCTCCCCTTCTGCGCCCCGACCCGCGCTGAAGCAATCGCATGGTTTTGAGGTCAGCCACGCGTATGATTTGAGGCTCCCATGACGCTTCCCACGGCATGGCTGCCGGCCCTGGCGGCCTTCGAGGCGGCCGCGCGACACCAGAACTTCGCCCGCGCCGGCCAGGAGCTGCACCTGACGGCCAGCGCCGTCAGCCACCACGTGCGCAAGCTGGAGGGGATGCTCGGCGTCACCCTCTTCCAGCGCCATGCGCGCGGCGTGGAGCTCACCGTGGAGGGCCGCCAACTGGCCGACGCGGCCAGCGGCGCGCTGACGGACATCCATGACGTGGTGCGGGAGCTGTCGGATGCCCGCAGCGAGCGACACCTCGTCCGCGTCACCACGATGCACTCCCTGGCGCACACGTGGCTGGTGCCCCGGCTGGCGGAGTTCAACGCCCAGCACCCACGGCTGCGCGTGCGCGTCGACTCCGACATGACGCTGTCCCGTTTCGACGAGGGCGGCCCGGACCTGGGCATCCGCTATGGGATGGGCCACTGGCCCGGCATGACGACCCATGCGCTGATGCCAGACGCCATGTTCCCGGTGGCCTCCCCTCGCCTGCCCGGCGTCGAGCACATCCTCACCCCCGCGGACATCCCCCGGCTTCCGCTCATCGAGGACCTGGCGCGGCAGACGTGGCCGGACTGGCTGCGCGCCGCGGACGTCCACGGGGCCGCGCTGGACGTGCGCCACACCTTCAGCGACACGACCAACGCGATGCAGGCCGCCGTGTGGGGCCTGGGCGCGGCGCTCGCCCGGGAGCGCGTCTGCGAGACCTTCCTCGCCGACGGCAGCCTCCTGCGACTGCCCGGCCCCGCGCTGCCCACGCGCTACTCCTACTTCGTGGTGTACCCCTCCCACCGCCGACTGCGCACCGCGGCACGCGCCTTCACGGACTGGCTGCTGACCCAGCCTGAACGCCCCGCCCCGACGCGGGTCGCAACGAAGGCCCCGACGTTGTAAGCACCCCAACGCCATGCTCCATCCCATTCTCGACGCGCTCGGCCTCGGCGAGCACAACCCCGGCAGCTACCTCGGCAACGGCGAGTGGGCGGACTCCCGCTCCGAGCCCCTGCTGGAGGTCTTCAACCCCTCCAACGGAGCGAAGCTCGCCACCGTGTCGTCGGCGACGGCGGACGAGTACGAGCGGCTGATGCACGCGGCCGCCCAGGCCTTCGTCGCGTGGAGGGCGCTGCCCGCGCCGCGCCGGGGCGAGGCCATCCGCCTGTGCGGCGAGGCGCTGCGTCGCCACAAGGACGCGCTCGGCTCGCTCGTGTCGCTGGAGATGGGCAAGGTGAAGGCGGAGGGCGACGGCGAGGTGCAGGAGATGATCGACATCGCCGACTTCGCCGTCGGCCAGTCGCGCATGCTCTACGGCCTGACGATGCACTCCGAGCGCCCCGGCCACCGCATGTACGAGCAGTGGCACCCGCTGGGCCTCGTCGGCATCATCAGCGCGTTCAACTTCCCGGTGGCCGTCTGGTCCTGGAACGCGTTCATCGCCGCGGTGTGCGGCGACGTGTCCATCTGGAAGCCCTCGCCCAAGACGCCGCTGACGTCCATCGCCGCCACGCGCATCTGCAACGCGGCGCTGAAGGCCGGCGGCTTCCCGGAGGTGTTCTTCCTGCTCAACGCCGCGGGCACCGCGCGCGCCGAGCGGCTGGTGGACGACGCGCGCGTCGCGCTGGTGAGCTTCACCGGCTCGTCCGCCGTCGGCCGCCAGGTGGGCGTGCGCGTGGCGCAGCGGCTGGGCCGCAGCCTGCTGGAGCTCGGCGGCAACAACGCCATCATCGTGGACGCCACCGCGGACCTGAAGCTGGCCATCCCCGCCATCGTCTTCGGCGCGGTGGGCACCGCGGGCCAGCGCTGCACCACCACGCGCCGGCTCATCGTCCACGCGTCCATCCTCGACGACGTGCTGGGCAAGCTCGCCAGCGCCTACGCCCAGGTGGAGAAGCGCATCGGAGACCCGCTGGAGGCCGGCACGCTGATGGGCCCGCTCATCGACCGGGCCGCGGTGAAGCGCTTCGAGGCCACGCTCGACCAGGCGCGCGCCGCGGGGGCCCGCGTGGTGAGCGGCGGCAAGGCGCTGGAGCGCCCCGGCCACTACGTGCAGCCCACGCTCGTCACCGACGTGAAGCCCACCGACGCGTGGGTCCAGGAGGAGACCTTCGCGCCCATCCTCTACGTGCTGCCCTACCGCACGCTCGAGGAGGCCATCGTCATCCAGAACGGCGTGCCCCAGGGCTTGTCCTCGTCGGTGTTCACCAAGGACTTGCAGGTCGCCGAGCGCTTCCTGTCCGCCTCCGGCTCCGACTGCGGCATCGCCAACGTCAACATCGGCACGTCCGGCGCGGAGATTGGCGGCGCCTTCGGGGGTGAAAAGGACACCGGCGGCGGCCGCGAGTCCGGCTCCGACGCGTGGAAGGCGTATATGCGGCGGCAGACCAACACGCTGAACTACTCGGACGCGCTGCCCCTGGCGCAGGGGATTCGCTTCGACCTGTGAGGGGCTCTCCCCTATGCTCCCGCCGGGCCTTGGGGGCCCGGCGGTACACACAGGGAGACACAGCATGTTCGGGAAGCTCGCCGCGGACGCACTCGGCCTCAGTGACGTCGGCTCGGTCATCGCTCCGGCCGACTACGACAAGGTCGACTCGGACGACTATGTGAATCACGAGGACCAGGAGAAGATCTTCTTCCTCATCAAGTCCAAGTCCGACGAGTACTGCTTCACGAACAGGGCGCTCATCCACCTGGACGGCACCAGCGCCGCCAGCAAGAAGCGCATGCTGCGCCGCTTCACGTACGCCGCCAATCCCATCTCCAACGTCATGCTGGAGACGGCCGGCACCATCGACATGGACGTGGAGATCAAGTTCCGTCTGGGCAACCGGGACTACTCCATCGACGTGCACAAGAAGCAGCTGGAGCAGGTGAAGGACCTCTACAAGGCCCTGTTCCGCATCGCGGAGATGCAGCACGAGAACGAGCTGTCGCTCGCCCATGCCAAGACGAGCCTGGATGTCGCCTCCACCACGCTCGGCCGCGGCGCGGCCAGCGGCGCGCCCGTCGTCGAGTCCTTCAAGGAGCTCAACCAGGCCGCCTTCGCCTGGCTCACCGGCGCCCAGCAGAAGTACTGGGTGAAGGACTTCGGCGCAGTGTTCGAGCGCTACATCAAGGCCTGACACCCGCCTGACGCCCGCCGCCGGCGCACCTGTTCGCCCGGCGGCCGGGCAGGCTGCACGCCCGGTCTCCGGCCCCTACACCTGTCGTCTCGACAAAGACAGGGGCTCCCGGAATTCCTTGCGGAACGAGTATCAATCGACGTGATGGGCAGACGGGCCTCTCGTATGTCTTGAGAAATCGCTCTAGCGTGGGCCTCCCCAACAGGAGCGTTCGCGATTCTGAACCCGTCCTCCCAGACCGCCCCCGCCGGCTGGCACGACATTCTCGTGCGTCACCTCGAACCCCTGCTCGGAGGCTTCACCGCCAAGATGGCCATCCACACGGCCGCGTTGCGCGCCCTCAAGCGTCCGCCCGAGCAGGTCACCCCCCAGGACCTGCCGCAACTGCTCGAAGGCCTCAAGCCGATGCTCAACACGTTCATTGGCGCGCTGCACGCCAAGGTCATCCTGGCGGAGATCGCCACGTCGCTGGAGAAGGCGCGATGACGGCGTCCTCGCGTTCCTCGTCCGTGGCGCCCTGGTTCGGCGCCGTCGTGGTGCTCCAGGCCGCGCACCTGTTCGCGGTGGCGAGCTCCGAGCCGGCGAAGCTGGGGCTGGTGCACGACGTGGCCGGGTGGTTGAGCGGGCTGCTCGCGGTGGGCGGCACGCTCGCGGCGGCCAGCGCGTTCGTCTCCGGGGACTACCTGCGCAAGGTCTGGGGCGGGCTCACGGCGGGTGCCGCGCTGTCGCTGGTGAGCGCGGCGCTGCGCAGCTACTGGCTGCACACCGTGCCGGACGTGCCCTTCACGGCATCGCCGCTGTTGCCGTACCGGATGGTCGTCGTCGTGCTGGCCAACATCGCCACCACGTACGCGCTCGTCCTGCTGGCCATGACCTATCAGCAGTCCGGTCTGCAGCCTCCGTCCAGCCCGCGCTCGCGCGCGCTGTGGGCGGTGACGGCGCTGGCGGCGCTGGCCGTCGGGGTGCCGTCACTGGTCACCGAGGTGCGCAACCTGGTGTCCGGCCAGAGCCTGGCGCCGTCGGCCATCATCAGCCTGGCCTCCACGCTGGCGGACATGACGACCATCTTCCTGGTCGCCCCCATCCTGCGCGTCGCGTACATGCTGCGCGGCGGCAAGCTCGCCTGGGTGTGGTGGGCCATGGGCCTGTCGGGCGCCACGTGGCTGCTCTACGACGCGCGCGTGTGGCTGGCGGCGCTCCTGCCGGGTGACGAGGCGCTGGGGGCGGAGCTGCTGCGCACGCTGCGCACCTCCGGACTCGTGCTGCTCGGGCTCGCCGGTTGGTTCCAGCGCTCCGCCCTGGGGCCGCAGAAGTTCGACGCTCCGGAGCCCTCGCTCCAGGCATCCACCGGGACGCCCTGACGTCCGCCGGGGGCACGGACGAGCACCGTGCCCCCCGAGGACCTCCTCCGCTACGGCTGGGGACGTGAGCCCGCCGAGGGCGCCTCCGGCACCGCGGGCCAGCCGTTGGGCCAGGTGATGGCGTCCACCAGCATGACCCGCGCGGTGTGGGCCGCGTTCCAGGCGTGGTAGACCATGTACGTGTCTCCGCCCGGCCCGTTGACCACCGAGTTGTGGCCCGGTCCCACCCAGCCTCCCCCCGTCGCCAGAATCGGCGCGCCCGCCTTGGTGTACGGCCCCAGGGGGCTCGTCGCGCGGGCCACTCCCACGGCATAGGTGCTGTTGTAGTACGCGTTACCACTGTAGAAGAGGTAGTAGTAACCGCCGCGGGCGACGACCCACGGCGCCTCCACCACGCCGCCCTCCCAGCCCAGGTCGTTGGTGATGAGCGTGCGGCGCGTGCCGACCAGCGACAGACCATCCGCGGAGAGCGCCTGCCCGTAGATGGGCGTGGGCTGGCCCACCGCGTTGCCGTCCGCCTTCCACACCAGGTAGCCCGTGCCCGCGGCGTCCGCGAAGAACGTCGCGTCGATCATCCCCATGCCGGCGTCCAGGATGAGGGGCCGGCCCAAGTCGGTGAAGGGACCGAGCGCGCTCGAGGCCGTGGCCGCGCCGATGGCCAGCTTCCCGCTCGAGTGTCGCGCCGTGTAGTACGCGATGAAGCGGCCGCCCACGCGGTGGATTTCGGGCGCCCAGAAGTCACCGGTGGCCCAGGACGGACGCGTGCCCGAGGGGAAGATGGAACCCGCGCTCGTCCACGTCACCAAATCGGTGGAGACGCGCAGCGGGAAGGCGCTGGCCGCGCCGCCGGAGGTGCACGCCGCCACGTAGCGCGTGCCGTCGTGGATGACGCCCGGATCCGCGCAGTCCGTGGGGACGACGGGGTTCTGGTAGAGCCCGCCGCAGCCCGTGTAGCGCAAGGAGATGCCGCAGGCGTTGGCGCCGGTGAAGTACGGCCCCCACCCGTTCGACAGCACCGCGTAGGAGTTGGGCGGCGCATTCACACACGCGCGATCCCAGAACACGCGCCCGCCGGTGTCGTCGTGCTGCGCGGGGTGGTTCGCCGGGTGGATCCACGCCGCGCCGTAGGTGACGCGCGTCGCGCACGCGGAGGCCCCGGGACAGTCCGTGTCCAGCGCGAGCACACAGGCGTTGTTGCCGGTGAAGTACGGCTTCCAGCCGTTGGAGAGCACCGCGTAGGAGTTGGTGCCCTCGTTGACGCAGACGCCATCCCACGTCACCAGGTCCGAGGCCACGTCGTACGGGTTCGGGTGGTTGGCGGGATGAATCCAGCGGTCGCCGTAGGTGATGCGCGTGGAGCACGCCAGGGCCGCGGTGGATTGCTCCGGGGCCTGGGTGTCCTGGGGGGCTTCGGCGCCACAGCCCGCGCCGAAGGACAGGACGGAGGAGAGACAGCCAACGACGGACCACCACGGGGACCGCTTCATCGGACGACCTCCAGGGCACGACGGGCCACCTCGGCACCGCGCGCCGTGTGTGCACTGCGTGGGAACAGTCGGTCAGCGCGTCGGGGCGCCCGGGGCCTCAGCCCGCGTCGGCGGCCTTCTTGTAGCGCAGGCGCTTGAGTGCCTCGAACCGCACCCTGTCTCTCGGCGGTGTCGTGGCCACCAGCCCGTCCAGCATCCGCTTCGAGCTCTGGTAGATCTCCTCGACGGCGACGTCGAACGCGTCCGTGTTCTGCTTCGACGGCTTGCGAGTCCCGGCGATCTTCCGGACGAATTGGAGCGCCGCCGCGCGGATGTCGTCATCCGTGGAGGGCGGGGTGAAGTTGAAGAGGGGCTTGATGTTCCGGCACATGCGCGCAGGGTAGACCATCCCGGCACAGGTCCACCCCGCACGCGTGCACCAGGCCCGCGGTGCCCCCTCCCCGCGAGCACGGACGCTCGCTGGTCGACGCTTGCGCTGCATGGAGCGCGGAAGATTCCCGCGGGACTGGCTCCGCCCGTTCACGCCCTGCCGCGGGTGCAGTCCTGGGCGCGCTCGAGGAGCAGCGCCTGCTCGCGGGCGTTCCGGGTGAGCGAGGCCGCCCGCTCGAACTCCTTGCGCGCCTCGTCGAAGCGCCCCAGCTTGCGCAGCAAATCCCCGCGCACGCTCGGCAGCAGGTGGTAGTGCGCGAGCGTGGGCTCCGACGTGAGCGTGTCCACCACCGCCAGCCCCGCCGCGGGGCCATAGGCCATGGACAGCGCCACCGCGCGGTTGAGCTCCACCACGGGCGAGGGCGACAGCCGCACCAGCACGCCATACAGCGACGCGATGCGCGCCCAGTCGGTCTCCTCCGCCTTGCGCGCCCGCGCGTGACAGGCGGCGAGCGCGGCCTGCAGCGCGTAGGGCCCCTGCGCCCCGCCCAGCTTCTCCGCGCGCTCCAGCGCCGCGAGCCCTCGGCGAATCAGCAACGGGTCCCACAGGCCCCGGTTCTGCTCGAGCAGCAGCACCGGCTCCCCGGAAGGACCCACGCGCGCCCGCGAGCGCGACGCTTGAATCTCCATCAGCGCGACCAGGCCGTGCACCTCCGGCTCCAGGGGCGCGAGCTCGGCGAGGATGCGCCCCAGCCGCAGCGCGTCCGCGCACAGCTCCGGCCGCATCCAGTCATCGCCCGCCGTCGCGGAGTAACCCTCGTTGAAGACGAGGTAGATGACCTCCAGCACCGACGACAGCCGCGCCGCGAGTTCCTCGCCATGAGGCAGCTCGAAGGGCACCTTCTCCTCGGCCAGCGTGCGCTTGGCGCGGACGATGCGCTGCGCGACGGTGGGACCGGGCACCAGGAACGCGCGGGCAATCTCCTCCGTCGTCAGTCCACCGAGCAGCCGGAGCGTGAGCGCGACGCGCGCCTCCGTGGAGAGGATGGGATGGCAGGCGATGAACATCAGCCGCAGCAGGTCATCGCCCACGTCGTTGTCGAGCGCCGTGTCCAGGTCCGGTTGCCCGTGGGCCTGGTCCGACTCCAGCTCGTGCCCCAGCTCCTCGTGCTTGCGCTCGACGCGCTTGCCCCGACGCAGCTCGTCGATGGCGCGGCGCTTGGCGGTCGCCATCAACCAAGCGCCCGGGTTGTCCGGGATGCCGCTGTCGGGCCAGCGCTCCATCGCCGCGACCAGGGCGTCCTGCGCCAGCTCCTCCGCGAGCCCGACGTCGCGCACCATGCGCGTCAGGCCGGCGATGAGTCGCGCGGATTCAATCCGCCACACGGCTTCGATGGCGCGGTGTTTCTCGGGGGACGTCACGGCGCGGACTAGAGCACCCTCGCTTCACGATGCAAGGTCGACCCGCGAGTCGCGTGTCGGTGGACGACGAGGATGTCGCCGGGCTAGCTTTCCCAAGACTTCTGCAACCACGCAGCCGGCCTCGCCCCCCGGTCCCAACGCGGCGTCCGACGTGGTTTCCGTTCCCACCGTGGTGTGGTCCTCGCGCGAGAGCCTCTGCGCGCAGCTCGTCTGCCTCCTCCAGTCCTCGCCCCGCGCCGACACGTGGCTGCGCGCCCGCGCGGTCCACCTGCTCGGCCAGCTCGACACCTCGGGACGCCATGCGGGCGACCTGCGTGAGCTGCTGCTGGACGCTCGCGAGCCCTACGAAGCGCGGGAGGCCGTCCCCCTGGCCGGCCGATGGCGCCCGCCCTGGTTGAAGTTGTCCACCGAGGCGCTGTCCCGGCTCACGGGGAGGACGCCCCCCGAGCCACCCCACCCCACCTTCCCCCTGACGTGCGTGCTCTTCGAAGCGGGGCTCGACGAGGACGCGGAGACGCTCGCGAGGGAGGTCCTGAGCGCCGAGCCGCCGGAGCGTCGCGCCTCCCTCCTCCGGAACCTGCGCCCGGGTGCCCTCACGCCCCGGCTCCAGGAGTGGCTGTTCCAGCGATGGTGGGACGAGGACCGCCACGTCCTCGCCACCCAGGGGGACCGAAGCGCGGAGGAGAACGGGCTCGTCTCGCTCGTCCATCGGCATCGGCCGGGAGTGTGGGACGTCCTCGCCGCGTGGGCCCGTCACTGGCCGACGAACAACCTGAAGTGGCACGTGCTTCCGGAGCTGTCGCCCGACGAGCAGGTGCGGCTCCTGACGTCCTCCCCCGAGCTGCGGCGCCGCGCCGTGGAGGCGCTGCTGCTCCCCGCGGAGGCCCTGGTGGCGGAGCTCGGCGAGGACGGCCTGTCGCGCGTGCTGCGCGAGGTCATCCGCGTGGACAGCCTGTCCTGCACGGCGGGCCGGCTCATCGTCGAGCCTCCCGTGAACCACGCGGAGGCCGTGGCGCTGCTGGGCACCTGGAAGAAGGCGCGACCCCTGCTGTACTCGATGCTCTGCTCGTTCGAGCTGCACGTCGAGGCGCGACTCCCGCTCCTCGCGGCGCTCTTCGACGCGGACCGCGAGGTCGCCAGCCGGTGGACCCTCGCGGCCTCGCACCATGTGGAGAACCTGCCCCTCTCACGGGAGGGACTGCGCCGGGCGTCGCTGCGCCCCATCCCCGAGGACCGCGCGCTGTTCCTGCGCTGGCTGCGCGACGAGGACCCTCGCGGGCAGGCCCATGCCCTGGAGGGGCTCCTCGGCCTGGGTGAGTCCGGCGCGGGCTGGAGGGACAGGCTCGAGTCCCTCGCGCGCTCGGACCGGCCGGAGGTGAGGCTGCGCGCGGCGGCGGGGCTCGTGCGCGAAGGTGCCACCGGGTGGCTGGAGTCACTGCGTCACACGGCGCTGGATGCCGAGGCACCGGAGCGCGACACCGCCGTGCGATGGCTCGGCGTGGTCGACGCCGAGGGGAGCCGCGAGGCGCTGTACCAGGCCCTGCGGACGCCTCCCATCTCCCAGGAGGATGACGGGTACGTGGCGCCCACGCCGCGCCCCGAGGCGACCGAGGCCGCGTGGGCGCTCAATCGCCTGGGCACTCCCGAGGACCTCTCGCGACTGACGGACGCGTGGCTGAGCGGGCGGTGCGACTACTGGCTCGTCGATGAACTGGAGAGACACGTCCTCCGACAGGAGGGACATCCCCAGCCCGCGCCGCCGTGGCCCTGGGAGCGTGTGGGTGACAGGGAGCACCACCTCGCGAGGCGGCGCCGGGTCCAGCGACGCGAGGGCTGAGAGCTACTCGCCCTTGCTCGCCTTGTCCTCGCGCCACCAGTGCGTCATTCGCTCATGGACCTCCGCCTCGTAGCCTTCCTTGCTCGGGCGATAGAAGACGGAGCGCTCCAGCGGCGGCGGCAGGTACGTCTGCCCTGGCGCGTAGTGGTCCTTGAAGTCCCACGGCGGCTGGTAGCCCTTGCCGTGCCCCAGCTCCTTGAGCAAATCCGTGGGCGCGTTGCGCAGGTTCAGCGGAGGCCCCACGTTGGGGTTCGCCTCCAGCGCCTCCATGGCCGCGTTCATGGCGGCATAGGCGCGGTTGCTCTTGCGCGCCGTGGCCAGGGTGATGACGGCGTGCGCGACGAACAGCCGCCCCTCCGGCATGCCCGTGGAGTGGAAGCCCTCCTCGCACGCGCGGACGATGGTGATGGCCTCCGGCATGGCCATGCCCACGTCCTCCACCGCGATGACCTTGAGCCTGCGCCACAGCGACACCACGTCGCCGGTCTGCAGCAGCTTCGCCGCCCAGAAGATGGCGCCCTGCGCGTTGGAGCCCCGGCAGGACTTCTGCAGCGCGCTGAGCAAATCGAAGTGCTGGTCCCCATCCTTGTCGTGGCGGGACAGGCCCACGCCCACCGACTCGCGCGCGACGTCCACGGTGATTTCACCGCCGTCCGCCGTCAGCCCCGCCGCCATCTCCAGCGCGCCCAGCGCCTTGCGCACGTCCCCCGCGCCGCCCCGGGCGAGCAGCGACAGCGCCTCCTCCCCCACCGTCAGCTGACGCTTTCCCAGCCCGCGCTTCTCATCGGTGAGCGCCCGACGCAGCGCGCCCTGGATGTCCGCGAGCGTCAGTTCCTGGAGCTGGAAGACGCGACACCGGCTGACGAGCGCGGGCCGCACCTCGAAGCTGACGTTCTCCGTCGTGGCGCCCAGCAGGATGAACAGCCCGCTCTCCACGTGGGGCAGCGCCTGCTCCTGGACGTTCTTCGCCCAGCGGTGGATTTCGTCCACGAAGAGCACCGTGCGACGCGAGTACTGGTTGCGCGCGCGCTCGGCCTCCGCCACCACCTCGCGGATGCGCGGGATTCCGTCCGACACCGCCGACAGGATGACCAGCTCCGCGTCCACGTTGGACGCCAGCATCCGCGCCAGCGTCGTCTTGCCCACGCCGGGCGGGCCCCAGAAGAGCGAGGACACCAGCTGCTTGCGCTCCATCAGCCCACGCAGCGGACCTCCGGGGCCCAACAGGTGCGCCTGCCCGATGAAGTCGTCGGGCGTGCGCGGCCGCATCCGCTCTGCGAGCGGCGCGAAGCGGTTCACATCCACGGAGGCGGAGAACAAGTCGGGGCCGGCGCTCATCGCACCGCAAGCTCCCCTCTCCGACTCGCGCGGTCAACCCTTACCCACGGTGCGGAGCGCATTCCACACCCGTCGGAAAGCGGACACGCAACACGCGCGCGTCCGTCCGCGCGGAAATCACACCGTGGCGTTGGTTCGCGAGCGACCAGGACCGAGCAACTCGCACCCACGTCCCCTCGACGACGTGTCACGGCCACGTCGTAGTATCGCCGTCCCAAAAAGGAGGGAGCGCGATGTCTTTCATGCTGCTGATGATGGAGGCTCCAGGGAAGCGACAGGAACGGCCGCTCGAGGAGGGCCAGAAGGCCTACGCACGGATGATGGCCTTCCAGAAGACGCTCCAGGACAAGGGCGTGCTCGTCGCCGGAGAGGCCCTCAAGCCGGATGACAACGCCATCCGCATCGAGAGCATCGAGGGGCGGCGGAAGGTGAGCGATGGCCCCTTCACCGAGTCGAAGGAGATCATCGGCGGCTTCTTCCTGCTCAACTGCAAGAGCCGCGACGAGGCGCTCGAATATGCCCACATGTGTCCCATGAGCGACTGGGGCATCGTGGAGCTGCGCGAAATCGCGAACAGCTGTTTCGAGTAGCCCCGCGTCCTCGGCGGCGGGAGCACGCTCCCACGCCCCACACCCACGGGAGCGCTCGTCACCCCGCTCCCCTGGGTTGTCCCCCGCTGTCACTCCGCCCACCTTTGGGCCCATGAGCTCTCTCACCGTGGCGGAAGCGCTCGTTCGTGTGCTCATCGAGGCGGGGGCCGAGCGCATCTACGGCGTCGTGGGCGACAGCCTCAACCCCATCACCGATGCCGTGCGCCGCAGCGACGGGAAGCTGCGCTGGGTCCACGTGCGCCACGAAGAAGCAGGGGCCTTCGCCGCGTCCGCCGAGGCCCAGCTGAGCGGCAAGCTGGCGGTGTGCGCGGGCAGCTGCGGCCCCGGCCACCTGCACCTCATCAATGGCCTCTACGACGCGCACCGCAGCTACGCGCCCGTGCTCGCGCTCGTCTCGCACATCCCCAGCGAGCAGATTGGCACGTCCTACTTCCAGGAGACGCACCCGGAGCTGCTCTTCCGCGAGTGCAGCCACTTCTGCGAGATGGTGGCCAACCCCAAGCAGGCCCCGCGCCTGTTCCGGCTCGCCGCGCAGACAGCGCTCGCGAAGGGCGGCGTGTCCGCGGTGGTGGTGCCCGGGGACGTGGCCGCGCTCGAGGCCGGCGAGGACGTGCCCTCCACCTTCGCCACCGAGCGCCCCGTGGTGCGCCCGGCCGACGCGGAGCTGGACCGGCTCGCCCAGCTGCTCAACTCCGCCTCGCGCGTGACGGTGTTCTGCGGCAGCGGCTGCCGGGGCGCCCACGCGGAGGTGCTGGCGCTGGCGAAGCGGCTCCAGTCGCCCGTGGGCCACGCGTACCGGGGCAAGGAGTGGGTGTCCTACGACAACCCCTATGACGTCGGCATGACGGGCCTGCTCGGCTTCGGCGCCGCGTACGAGGCCATGCACGCCTGCGACGTCCTGCTGCTCTTGGGCACGGACTTCCCCTACGACGCGTTCATGCCCGTCAAACCGCAGATTGCCCAGGTCGACGTGCGGCCGGAGCACCTGGGGCGTCGCTCGCGGTTGGACCTGGGCGTCTGCGGCGACGTGCGCGAGACGCTGCGCGCGCTGCTGCCCCGCGTGGAGCAGAAGGAGGACCGGCGGCACCTGGAGAGCGCGCTGGAGGAGCTGGCCAAGGCGCGGCGCAAGCTGGACACGCACGTGCGCAACGTCGGCTCGCACCGCCCGCTGCATCCGGAGCTGGTGGCGTCGGTGCTGGACGAGGTGGCCGCCGAGGACGCCGTCTTCACCGTGGACACGGGCATGTGCAACGTGTGGTCGGCCCGCTACCTCCACGCGACGGCCGAGCGGCGCATCATCGGCTCCTTCACCCACGGCTCCATGGCCAACGCGCTGCCCCAGGCCATCGGCGCGCAGCTCCTGTACCCGGGCCGACAGGTCATCTCCATGTCCGGCGACGGCGGCTTCGCGATGTTGATGGGGGACTTCCTCACGCTGGCCCAGTACGAGCTGCCCGTGAAGGTCGTCATCTTCAACAACAGCTCGCTGGGCATGGTGAAGCTGGAGATGCAGGTGTCGGGCTACCCGGACACGCAGACGGACCTGGTGAACCCCAACTTCGCGAAGCTGGCGGAGGCGGTGGGCGTCATGGGCCAGCGCGTGGAGGCGCCCGAGGACATCCGGGGCGCCTTCGAGCGCGCGCTCGCGCACCCGGGCCCCGCGCTGGTCGACGTGGTGACGGACCCGCACGCGCTCTCGCTCCCGCCTCGCGTCACCGTCAAGCAGGCGGCGGGCTTCGCGCTGGCCATGACGAAGCTCGTCCTCAACGGCGAGGGCGATGAGGTGGTGGACACGGTGCAGGCCCACCTGCGGCACTGAAGGGCCGCGTCGTCACTCCAGGGTGGCCAGGAACTCCTGGCCGTTCGCCTCGCACCACTGGCGGTAGAACTCCAGCCGGTCCGCGGGCATGACGCGCCGGGAGACCTGGCCGTCCGCCGTCAGGTACTCGATTCCGCCGCGCGTGTTGATGAGCAGCACGAGCGGCTCGGTGCCCGTCACCCGCCAGGTGTCGACGTTGCCGGCCGGCTCGTAGACGTAGCCGCCCGGGCCAATCACCTCCCCCGTGTCCATCAACTCGCGGGAGCCGGAGAGGTTGTAGGCGTGCGCCTCGCCGGTGTGGCGGTGCAGGGGGATGACGGTGCCGGGCTCCAGGCGGAAGAGGTACATCCAGCCCGCGCCGTCCTTGTAGAAGCGCAGCGGCTTGAAGGAGAGGCCCGGGGAGGTCATGGGAATCCAGGGCATGCGCTCGGCATGGACCGGCTGCGAGGCGTACGAGGAAGAGGGCGTGGGGCTCATGAGGTCTCCTTGAGGAAGTGCCGACAGGGTGCTCCTTCCCTGGCCCTTCCACGGGGCCAGGATTGACGAATCTCATTGGGCCAATCCGTGGTAGGTCCGGGCCATGGACCTGCATGTCGACCTGACGGAGCGCAGGGACCTGGCGGGGCAGGTCTACCGGGGCCTGCGCGCGCGGGTCCTCGACGGACGGCTGCGAGACGGCGAGCAGGTGCCTCCCTCGCGGGAGCTGGCCCGGCGGTTGGGCATCTCCCGCAACACGGTGAGCGTGGCCTACGAGTGGTTGATGGCCGAGGGCCTGCTCGTGAGCCGGGGCCGCGCGGGCAGCTTCATCCAGAACACCCCTCGGGAGCGTGGCGGCGCCCGTGCGAGGGCGACTCCAGGCGTGAAGCCGCGGCCTCGCGCGGTCTGGAGCGAACTGCCCGCGCCCCCCGTGCCCGTGCCCCAGACGCCGTATGACTTCCGGGTGGGCTACCCGGATGCGTCGCTGTTCCCCTTCGACGCCTGGCGCCGGCTGATGGCCCGGCAGTGGCGCGCCTCCGCGGTGAGCCCCGCGTACGCGGACCCGGCCGGGCATCCCGAGCTGCGTGAGGCGGTGGCCCGGCACCTGGGTGTCTCGCGAGGCGTGAGCGCGGAGGCGTCCGACGTGCTCATCACCCACGGCGCGCAGCAGGCCCTGGACCTGGTCGGCCGGGTGCTGCTGGCGCCGGGAGATGGCGTCGCCATGGAGGAGCCGGGGTATCCACCCGCGCGTGCGTTGTTCCAGTCGCTCGGGGCGAAGGTGGTGCCGGTGCCCGTGGACGCGGAGGGGCTCGACGTGAGCCGCCTGCCGGACGACGCGCGCGCCGTCTATGTCACCCCGTCCCACCAGTTCCCGCTGGGCATCGTCATGTCGCCAGCGCGTCGAAAGGCGCTGCTCGACTGGGCGCGACGCCGCGACGCGGTGGTCATCGAGGACGACTACGACAGCGAGTTCCGTTTCGGAGGCAGGCCGCTGGAGACGCTCCACGGACTGGACCGCTCGGGCCGCGTGCTCTACGTCGGCTCGTTCTCCAAGGTGCTGTTGCCCGCGCTGCGGCTGGGCTTCCTCGTCGCGCCACCGTCACTCCAGCGGGAGCTGCGGCTGGCCAAGCAGGTGACGGACTGGCACAGCCAGCTGCCCGCGCAGGGCGCCCTGGCGCGCTTCATCGACACGGGCGCGCTGGCCCGACACGTGCGCAAGACGCGGCGCGAGTACGAGCAGCGTCACACCCGACTGTCCGAGGGCCTCGCGCGCCACTTCGCGGACACGCTCGAGCTGCTCCCCTCCGTCGCCGGCCTGCACCTGTGCGCCACCTTCACGCGGGGCGGCGCGAGGCTGGAGAAGGAGCTCACCCAGAAGGCGCACGCGGCGGGCGTCGGCGTGGAGTCACTCTCGCGCTACTTCATGGGCGCGCCCACCCGTCATGGCTGGGTGCTGGGCTACGGCGGCGTGACGGTGGAGCGCATCGACGAGGGGCTCCGGCGCCTCCGGTCGCGGCTCCACGAAGGTCGCTAGTCCGCCTCACGTCCAGACGGTCGGCGGCGGCCCCACGTCCGGGTTCTTCATCCTCACGATGCAGAAGCGCTGTCCGGTGGGCGCCTCCATCACCCACCAGCGCCGAACCCACGCGATGCGCTTCGCCCCCAGGGCCTCCAGCCGAGCGGCCTCCGCGTCCTGGTCATCCGCCTCGATGTCCAGGTGGACACGGGAGGGGTGCGTGACTTGCTGCACCTCCACGTGCGGCCCTCCCGGGACGTGGCCCATGTCCACGTAGCGGGCCCCCTCGTCCGTGTAGGGCGTGCCCTGGGGCAACCCCAGGGCCTTGCCCCAGAAGGTCGCCGCGGCATCCAGGTCCCCGGTCTCACAATCGATGACGATGCCCATCAAGCGGCTGCGGTGCGCCATGACGTCCTCACTCCCAGACGGTCGGCGGCGGGCCTTCGTCCGGCTTGTCCATCTTCACGATGCAGAAGCGATGGCCCGTGGGCGCCTCCATGACCCACCAGCGCTTCACCCAGCCAATGCGCTTCGCCCCCAGGGCCTCCAGGCGCGCGGCCTCCGCGTCCTGGTCGTCCGCCTCGATGTCCAGGTGGACACGGGAGGGGTGCGTGACGCGCTGCAGCCCGACGTTCAACCCCGCCGGGGTGCCCTCGAGACCCACGTACTCGGAGGTGTCCGAGACTTCGTGCGCCCCCACGGTGAGCCCCAGCGCCTGACTCCAGAAGGTGGCGGCGGAGAGCAAGTCCCCCGTCTCACAATCGATGAGGAGGCCCGAGAGACGACTGCGGTGCGACATGACGCCCTCCGCTCCAATGAGACTCCCCGGAATCTGACAACGCCCCACGCACCGGGCTACCCCCACCGGCTTTCATCGGGAGCGCCGCCGCCTTGATAGTCCCGGAATGGCCCCGTGGATCCTCCTCAGCGCGCTGCTCGTCGTGGTCCTCGGCGTCCTGCCGCCCTTCTGGTTCGCGCGGCACAGGGCCGGCTACAGCCATGTGAAGAACACCCTCAGCGAGCTGGGCGAGACGGGGGCTCCGGGGGCCGCCCGCGTGAGTTGGCTCGGCTTCGCGCCCGCGGGCCTGGCCGTCCTGGTGTTCTGCGCCCTGCTCCACGCGCACCTCACCGCCCAGGGCGAGGGGGCGACGGGGGCCGTGCTGCTGTCGCTGCTGGGCGTCAGCTACGTGGGCGCGGCCGTGTTCCCCTGCGACGCGGGCGCGCCGTTCTGGGGCACGTGGAAGAACCAGATGCACAACCTGGTGGCGGGCCTGGGCTACTTCGGCGCGGGCGGCGGCCTCATCGAGCTGGAGCGCGTGTTCGAGGACGTGCCCGCGCTCTCGTCCCTCGCCACGGTGTCGGGCGTGCTGGGCAAGCTGGTGCTGCTCGGCATGGTGGGCCTGTCCTTCGAGTCGCCGGTGCGGGGGCTCATCCAGCGCACCGTGGAGGCGCTCGTGTTCGGATGGATGGTGTGCGTGGGCGTGTGGCTGATGCTCGCCCACTGAGCAGGGCCATCGCCCCGCGAGGAGGGGCAGGCGGCGGACGCGCGGGCTCACGTCCTTCCCCACGCTGTCCTCTGCTGGACCCGCCCCGGGCGCAAAGGAGGGCTGCCCTGCCCAACCGCCTGAATCGTCACCAGTTCCCATGGTGATGGATGGGTGGAGCCACAGGGGGGGGCATGGGAGAAGTCAACGACGAGTCGGTGCAGGTGCCATCGGCGACGCGGTCTTCTCGCCTGCCGGGCTTCCACCAACGCAGCATGGAGGAGCGCTGGCGCGAGCTGGCGCTGCGCGGAGACCTCACGCCCGAGGAGCTGCGCGTGCTGTGCGCGATGGACGCGCCGCACCTCGACGTCGTCAACCAGATGATCGAGAACGCCGTGGGCGTGTTCGCCCTGCCCCTGGGCCTGGGGCTGAACCTCACCGTCAACGGGCGCGACCACCTGGTGCCCATGGTCGTGGAGGAGCCGTCCGTCATCGCCGCGGTGTCCCTCGCCTCCAAGCTGGTGCGTGAGGCGGGCGGGTTCCTCGCCGAGGCGGGCACCTCGATGATGATTGGCCAGGTGCAGCTCACCGGCTACGGCGACCCCGAGCTCGCCCGCGCCCGGCTGCTGTCGGGCAGGGAGCAGCTGCTCGCGCTCGCCAACAGCTTCCACCCCTCGCTGGAGAAGCGCGGCGGTGGCGCGTGTGACCTGCAGGTCCGCATCCTCCCCGCGCCCGAGGGGCCCCACGCGGAGCCGCTCCTCATCGTCCACCTGCTGGTGGACACCCAGGAGGCCATGGGCGCCAACCTCATCAACACCATGGCCGAGGGCATCGCGCCGCTCGTCGAGCAGCTCACGGGGGGACGCGTGTATCTGCGCATCCTCTCCAACCTCGCCGACCAGCGACTGGCGCGGGCCTCCTGCCGCATCCCCGTGACGTCGCTCGCGGGGCTGGGCATGTCCGGCGAGGACATCGCGGAGGGCATCCTCCAGGCGGGCCGCTTCGCCCGGGCCGACCCCTACCGCGCCGCGACGCACAACAAGGGCGTGATGAACGGCATCGACGCGGTGGCCATCGCCACGGGGCAGGACTGGCGCGCGATTGAAGCCGGCGCGCACGCCTACGCGTGTCGGGACGGCCGCTACGGCCCGTTGACGACCTGGACGCGGGAGGACGGGCACCTGCTGGGCCGCATCGAGCTGCCGCTGGCGCTGGGCATGGTGGGAGGCCCCATCAAGGTGCACCCCGGCGCGCAGCTGGGGCTGAAGCTCCTGGGCGTCAACACCGTGCGCGAGCTGGCCATGGTGTTCGCGGCGGTGGGGCTGGCGCAGAACCTGGCGGCGGTGCGCGCGCTGGGCTCGGTGGGCATCCAGAAGGGCCACATGGCGATGCACGCCCGGTGCGTCGCGGTGACAGCGGGCGCTCGCGGCGCGGACGTGGAGAAGGTGGTCCGGCTGCTGATGGAGCGCGGCAACATCAAGGTGGAGGCGGCGCGCGAAATCCTCGCCTCGCTCCAGGCCCTCTCGCCCCCATGAGCGAAGCGACGGCGTCCCCTTCCCTGTTCGCCCGGCTCGCCCTGGGCGTGCATCGGCACCGGCGGTGGGTGCTGGTGGGGGCCGTCGTGTTCCTGCTCGGGGCCATCGGCGTGCTGCGCCAAGGCGGGCACCTCACCACCGGCACCATCGACGGCATCGAGGCCGCGCGCGCCGAGGCCCTGGCCCGGCCCGCCACCGCGGGCTCCACCGACCAGACGCTGGCGGTCATCTTCCACCACGACACCTGGACCGCGAGCGAGCCGCGCTTCACCCAGGCGATGACGGACGTCCTCGAGCGCGTGCGGCGACTGCCCGAGGTGGAGTCGGTGGTGTCCCCGGCGGGCGCGTCCGAAGAGCTGGGCGCGCGCTTCGTGTCGGCCACGGGGCACGACGTGCTGGCGCTGGTGCGCTTGAAGGGCGGCGAGCGCGAGGCGGTGGCCGCGTTCCCCACCGTGCGCGCGGCCTTGGACGACTCGCGACTGGAGACGACGCTGACGGGCAAGGTGGCCTTCCTCGCCGCGCTCAACCAGCTGCTGGAGCATGACCTGCTGCGCGCGGAGCTCATCTCGTTCCCGCTGGCGCTGCTGGTGCTCCTGTGGGTGTTCCGCACGGTGGTGGCCGCGACGCTGCCGCTGGTGGTGGGCGGGCTCGCGGTGCTCTGCGGCGTGGCGGGGGTGCTGCTGCTCTCGCGCGTCACGAACATGGCGCAGTACACGCTCAACGTGGTGTCGCTCATCGGGTTGGGCGTGGCCATCGACTACTCGCTCTTCATCGTGAGCCGCTTCCGGGGAGAGCTCGCCGAGGGGCTGTCGACGGAGGCCGCGCTGGCGCGCACGCTGGACACGGCGGGGCGCGCGGTGGCGTTCTCGGGCCTGGCCGTCACGGTGGGCCTGGCGGGGCTGCTCTTCTTCCACGGCTCGTACCTGAGCGCCATGGGCCTGGGCGGCGCGCTCGTCGTCGCCTTCGCGGTGCTCTTCGCGCTCACCGTGCTGCCCGCGCTGCTGTCCTGGCTGGGGCCCCGGGTGGACAAGGGGCGGCTGCCCTTCGGACGCGGCACGGGGCGCGTCGGCGTGTGGCACGCGCTGGCCACGTGGGTGATGAAGCATCCGTGGCTCGTGCTGTTGCCCACGCTCGCGGTGCTGCTCGCCATGGGGCTGCCGTTCCGTCGCCTGGAGCTGGCCGCCACGGACATCACCGCGCTGCCTGCCGACACCGAGGCCCGCCGGGGCGCGCAGACGCTCGCGCGGCTGTTCCCGCGCGAGGCCGCCACGCGGGTGCTGGTGGCGGTGGAGTTCCCTTCCGGCGATGCGCTCACGCCCGAGCGGGTCTCCGCCCTCTTCGACGCGAGCCGGCGCATGGCGGCGCTGCCCGGCGTGGTGGGCGTGGAGAGCGCGGTGGACCTCTCGCCCGGCCTGGAGAAGAGCACGTATCAGCAGATCGCCGCCGCGCCCCCGGAGCTGCTGCCGCCCGAGGTGCGCGCCGCGCGCGACGCGTACCGCACGGGCAACGTCGCGGTGCTGCAGGTGCTCACCTCCTCACCGCCCAGCAGCCACGAGGCGCGGGCGCTGGTGCGCGCGCTGCGACAGGAGCGCGCGGTGGGCGATGGGACGCTCGTCGTGGGCGGGCAGACGGCCACGGACGTGGACGCGACGGGGTTCCTCAAGGAGAACACCCCGGCCGCGGTGGGCTTCGTGATGGGGATGACGTGCATCGTGCTCTTCGTGCTGCTGCGCTCCGTGGTGCTGCCGCTCAAGGCGCTGCTGATGAACCTGCTGTCACTGGCGGGCTCGTTCGGCGCGCTGGTGTGGATATTCCAGGAGGGGCACCTGCACCGGCTGCTGCGCTTCGAGCCCGGGCCCATCGAGCCATCGCTGCCCATCCTGTTGTTCTGCGCCTTGTTCGGGCTGTCCATGGACTACGAGGTGCTGCTGCTCAGCCGCATCCGCGAGGAGTGGCTGCGCACGGGTGACAACACCCACGCGGTGGCCGAGGGGCTGGAGCGCACCGGAGGGCTCATCACCAGCGCGGCGGCCATCATGGTGGCCGTCTTCGCGGCCTTCGCGCTGGCCTCGGTGGTGGTGGTGAAGGCGATGGGGTTGGGCATGGCCATCGCCGTGGCGCTGGATGCCACGCTGGTCCGGGTGCTCATCGTCCCCGCGATGATGCGGCTGATGGGGCACTGGAACTGGTGGGCGCCCGGAGCCAGGGGACGGGGGGCGGGTCGATGAGTGCACGGGACATCGCATGGGGGGCGGCGGGCGCGGCGGCGCTGGGCGTGCTGGCCCACGGACACCGGGGACTGATGGCGGGGGTGCGACGGCGCCGCGCGCCCTCCACGAACCCCTTCGAGCCACCGTCGGTGACGCTCATCCGTCCCATCCGGGGACTGGATGTGGAGGCGCGGGAGAACGTCCGCGCGCTGCTGGACCTGGACTACCCCGGTGAGTGGGAGGTGCTCTTCGTCTTCGACAGCGCCGAGGACCCCGCCTTCGCCGTCACCCAGGACGAGCTGGGTCGTCACCCGACGCGCGCCAGGCGGGTGGAGCTGCTCGTGGCGGGAGAGCCGCCGCCCGGGCTGACGGGGAAGCTCAACGCCATGCAGCTGGGCGTGTCACGCGCCCGGGGCACGCTGCTGGCCTTCAGCGACTCCGACACGCGGCCCGAGCCAGGGGTGCTCACGGCGCTGGTGGGCGCGCTGCTGGAGGACCCACGGACGGGCGCGACGTTCGCTCCCGTGTACGCCGCGGCGGGCAGGCCCCTCGCCGGAGACGTGGGCTATGGGCTCCTGGTGAATGCCTGGTACGGCGCGTCCGTGGCGCGCGCGGCGGAGCCTGACGGCGCCCTGCCCTTCATCATGGGCCAGCTGATGGTGTTCCGTCGGGAGGCGCTCCAGGACATCGGCGGCGTGGGCGCGGCCGCCGGTCAGTTCGTGGATGACATGTACCTGGGGCGCAGGCTCCACGCGGTGGGGTGGAAGAACCGCGTCGTCCACGTGCCCCTGCGCATCGTCACGGGGAACCTGGAGCTGAAGGCCTTCCTGCGCATCTTCCGGCGCTGGGTGCTCTTCTCGGAGGCGGGCCTCCCCTGGAGCTTCGCGCGCCCCAACTGGGTGCGAGGGGTGATGGGGTGGCTGGCGTGGGGCGGACTGGTGACGGCCGTCAGCCGGCGGGCCTGGGGACACGCGGCCGTGGCGGCGCTGCCCATCGGCTTCTCCGTGTGGAGCCAGCTGCGGCTCCAGCGGGCCTGTCATGGGCCGCGCGTCTCCCCCCGACACTTCTGGGTGCCGGCGGTGCTGCCGCTGCTCGGCGCGGGCGTGGCGCTGTCGGCGCGGGTGTCACGCGACGTGGACTGGCGCGGCCGGAGCTACCGGTTGGATGCGCGGGCGGCCCTCGGCGGTGGCGCGCTGCCCGAGCGGACGGGCGCGTAGTCGCAGATGGCGGACGCGGCGATGGCACCAACCTTCCACCTGCTCCAGCGTGCTCGCCAGGGCGCCCCTCAACGGCGGCACGGTGGAGCGCAGGAGCGGCACGGCGGTGCGCGCGCGGCCCTCGAGCGACGGACCGGAGCGCAGCATCGCCAGCGAATGGCCGACGACGCACAGGTACTCGCGCGCCAGCACCCGGATGCGCGCCTCCTCGGAGGAGAGCAGGGACATGGAGACGCGGGCGCCTCGCGGACTGTGCTCCCAGTAGCGCCAGAGCCCCAGCCGCAGGGCGCGCATGCCCGCATCCTGTCCGGAGCAGGCGTCATAGAGCGACGAGGCGAGCGCGACGCGGGTGCGCTGGGCCGGACGCCGCACGCAGGCGTATTGCTCCAGCGCGCGCGGGACGTCGTCCGGGTGGCGGCGCAGCGCCTCCTGGAGCGCCCGTGCGTCATGGAAGCACGACGTCATCCCGCTGCCGGTGAGCGGGTGACAGCAGGAGGCGGCGTCGCCCACCAGCACGGCGCTCTGCTTCCACACCGTCTGCGCGAGCCGGTCATCGTTGGAGGCCATGCGCGGTGTCGCCGTCACCTCCAGCGCCCGGCGGACCTCGGCGTTGAGCGCGGGGGGCAGCGCGGACAGCAGCTCCGGGCGCTCCCTCAACGTCCGGGCGGTGCTGCCCAGGGGAAGGTCCACCATCACCCGCGCCACATCCGGCTGGATGGCATAGGCCAGCGCGTACAGCGGACCTCCGACGAACTGATGGCCATGCTCGGGGCGCGGCAGACAGGCGCTGTCCACCGTCAGCCCCAGCATGGTGGAGATGCGCGTGAAGCGCTCGGAGATGCCCAGCATCCGCCGCACGGGCGACGCGCGTCCGTCCGCGGCCACCAGCAGGCGCGCGCTCACCGCGTGCTCGGCGCCTTCGTGGAGGAAGCGCAGGCGCACGCCGCGGGCGTCGTTGCGCTCCACGGCCGTCACCCGGGCCTGGGTCTGGACGGTGACGCCCGGCTTGCGGGCCACGGCCTCCAGCAACGGCAGGGTGAGGGTGGCGTGCTCCAGCGACAGGCCCGTGACGCCTCGCGCATAGGGCAACACGACGGTGTGGTCGGGCGCGGAGAAGAAGACCGCGAAGCCACGCACCGGGCACGCCGTCCAGGCGTCGATGACATCACCGAAGCCCAGCTCGCGCAGCGCGAGCACGCCAGTGGGGTGCAGCAGCTCCCCCGACAGTTGCTTGTGGCGGTCCACGCCCGCGTCCACCAACAAGACGGACTGCCCCAGCTCGGCGAGCGACGCCGCCGCCGCGCATCCCGCGGGGCCGCCCCCCGCTATCACCACATCGAAGTCCCTCGGACCTTCCATGACGCAACAACTGCGCATGACCCGGGTCCGATGCAGCGGAGGAACCATGGTCGCCCATGACGAGTCGTTCTGCCGAGCGATGCTCCCCCGGGTCTCCCGGACGTTCGCGCTGAACATCCCCTTGTTGCCCGCCCCCCTGGACCTGGTCGTCACGGTGGCCTACCTGGTCACCCGCATCTCGGACACGCTGGAGGACGAACTCCACCCGGCCCGACAAGCGGAGCTGTTCGGCGCGCTGGCGGAGCTGGTGAGGCTGAAGCCAGGCTGGGAGGCTCGCGCCCGGGACTTCGTCCGCCTGGCGGGAAGCGAGTTCCGGGCCGGCGCGCCCGAAGCGGAGGTGGAGCTGGTCGCGGGGACGGTCACGGTGCTGAGGACCCTGGCCTCGCTCCCCTCCTGGGCCCATCCCCCCATCGCTCGCTGCGTGCGCATCATGGCCGGTGGGATGAACCAGATTCAGCGAAGGCACCGCGATGACCGACCTGTCCTGGGGCTGCCCGACCTCCAGACGATGCTCGCCTACTGCTACTTCGTGGCGGGCGTGGTCGGCGAGATGCTGACGGAGCTCTTCATCGCGCACAGCCCCTCCATCGACGAGGCCCGGCGCGCACGGCTGCGGACCCGGTCCATCGTCTTCGGCGAGGCCCTGCAGCTCACCAACATCCTCAAGGACGTGCGCGAGGACCTGGACCAGGGACGCTGCTGGATGCCGCTGGACCGGATGGCGCTGCATGGCCTGGAGCACGCGACGCTGGCGCTCCCCAGCCACCGCGAGAGGGCCATGGCGCTGCACTCGGAGCTGGTGGTGGTGGCGCGGCGCGCGCTGGACGAGGCGCTCGACTACACGCTGACGATTCCCACCGATGAGCCCGGCATCCGGCTGTTCTGTCTCTACCCCCTGTTCTTCGCGGTGAAGACGCTCCAGCTCGTGGACGGGAACCCCGCGGTGTTCGACCCCGCGCCCGTGAAGCTCGGCCGCGAGGAGGTGATGCGGCTCATGCGGCTCACACAGGAGCGGGTGGCCTCGGACGCGGCGCTGCGGGCGCTCTTCGCGGAGTGCTCGCGCGAGCCCTCGGAGGTGGAGGCGAGGAGATGACAGGACAGGCTCGTGAGGTGCTGATGCGGACCCAGGAGGCGGATGGCTCCTGGAAGGGCGACTACAGCGGCCCGCTCTTCGGGCCCCCGCTGTATGTCATCGGGCTGTATGTGCTGGAGCGGGCCCCGGACGCGCCCGTGCGGGACGGGCTGCTCTCCTATCTGCGAGCCCATCAGAACGAGGACGGTGGCTGGGGGCTCTCGCCCGAGTCACCGAGCAGCGTCTTCACGACGGTGCTCAACTACGTGGCGCAGCGACTGCTCGGAGTCGAGGCGCACGACCCGGGCCTCGTCCGCGCGCGGGCCTGGTTCCTGCCCCGGGGCGGACCGCTGGGCAGCGGCTCCTGGGGCAAGGCCATCCTCGCGCTGCTGGGCCTCTACGAGTACGAGGGGCTCACCCCGACCCCACCGGAGCTGTGGCTGCTGCCGAAGGCGCTGCCGTTCCATCCATCCAGGATGTGGTGCCACTGCCGCATGGTGTACCTGCCCATGGGCTGGCTCTATGGACGCAAGGCACGCGTGCCCCAGACGCCCCTGCTGACCGCGCTGAGGCGCGAGCTGTATCCCGAGCCCTATGCGTCGGTGGACTGGAAGGCGGCGCGCCAGCGGGTGGCCGACACCGATGCGTACACCCCGCGGAGTGTCTGGCTGCGCGCGGCGAGCCGGGTGCTGGGACTCTACGAGCGACTGCACTCCAAGCGCCTGCGGGCCCGTGCATTGGAGGAATCGCTCGAGCAGATTCGCGGAGAGGACGAGGCCACGCATTTCATCTGCCTCGGTCCCATCAACAAGGTGCTCGACGCCGTGGTCTGGCATCTGGCGCGGCCCGACGGTCCCGAGGTCCGCGCCCATCTGGAGCGGCTGCCGGACTATCTGCAGCGCACTCCCGAGGGCGTGACGTTCAACGGCTACAACTCCTCCCAGCTCTGGGACACCGCGTTCGCCATCCAGGCGCTGGTGGCCTCCGGCGCGGACCCTGTCCGGGACACGCTCGCGCGCGCGAGCCGCTTCGTGGCGTCGCAGCAGTTGCTGGAGGACTCTCCCCG
Organism: Myxococcus guangdongensis; assembly: GCF_024198255.1. Taxonomy (NCBI): domain Bacteria; kingdom Pseudomonadati; phylum Myxococcota; class Myxococcia; order Myxococcales; family Myxococcaceae; genus Myxococcus; species Myxococcus guangdongensis. Next base: position 468,919 of record NZ_JAJVKW010000006.1, on the reverse strand, counting down.
GCCCGAGCGCTTCCATCGCCACCCGAGCCGGGGCGCCTGGCCTTTCAGTACCCGCGAGCACGGCTGGCCCATCAGCGACTGCACCGCGGAGGCCGTGAAGGCGTGTCTGCTGCTGGAGCCGCTGGGGCTCAACCACGTGCCGCGCGAGCGACTGGCCCAGGCCGTGGAGTTCATCCTCTCGATGCAGAACCGGGACGGAGGCTGGGCCACCTATGAGCCGACGCGGGCACCGCGCTGGCTCGAGCGCCTCAATGCCTCCGACGTGTTCGCCAACACGATGGTGGACATCAGCTACGTCGAGTGCACCTCCGCCTGCGTCCAGGCCCTCATCGCCTGGAGGAAGGCACAGCCCGGGGCCCCGGTGGTCCCCGCCATCACCCGGGGCCTGGCGTACCTGCGGCGCACGCAGCGCGAGGACGGGAGCTGGGAGGGCTCGTGGGGCGTGTGCTTCAGCTACGGCACGTGGTTCGCCGTGTCGGGCCTGGTGGCCGGCGGAGTCACGCCGGAGGACCCGGCGCTGCGCCGGGCCGTGCGCTTCCTCGAGGAGCACCAGCGCGAGGACGGCTCCTGGAGTGAGACGATTCAAAGCTGCCGCGAGCGGCGCTGGGTGGACGGCCCCACCGGACACGCGGTGACGACGTCGTGGGCGCTGCTGACGCTCTTCGCCTGCGGCGAGGCCGATTCGAGGGCCGCCCGCCGGGGCGTGGCGTGGCTGCGCGGACGACAGGGCGCCGATGGCCGCTGGCCTCCGGAGCCGATGGCGGGCATCTACAACCGCACCGGCGGCATCCACTACGACACCTACCTGCGCACCTTCCCGCTGTGGGCCCTGTCGCTCGCGGCGCGGACGCAGCGCCGCGCCTTCCCACCCATCCAGGTGCTCACGCTGCCGCCCCTGGAGACGGGGGCCCTGACGCCCTAGCTCACAGCGGCTGGGCTTCGATGCCGGAGTCGTTCATCGAGTGGACGACGAAGAGCGTCAGGCCCGGGTTGAGGAACAGGTTGCGGAACTCGTCGGACGACAGCGAGTGCACGGCCCAGCGCACGGCGGACTCGGCATACCCGAGCGCCTGCGGCGAGGGGACGAACCGGAGCGCCTCGGTCGCCGTCTCCCGCGTCTGGAACACGGGGATGCCGCCCTTGGGCCCGGTCATCCACAGCCCGGCGCGCTCCCCCGCTTCATTCTGCGCCTCGAGGACATGGTACGCCTGCCCTTCGGGAGGCAGGACGGACTCCACTCGCTTGAGCCGGTCCACGACGGTCTCGGGGGCTTGCTTCTTCGGCGCATCGGCGGACATGGCGTCTCCTCCTCACGGAATCCATCGAGGCGGGACTGTCGGCCTCGGCGACCAGGAACCCTACACCACCTGGAGGACGGCCGTGGACGCCACCTGCCCGCTCAGATGTTGATGCGGGAGCTGACGGTGCGGATGTCCAGGCCCAGCGCGGCGAACTCGGCGGCGTGCGCGCGCAACAGCTCCACGAAGCGCGGGTGCACGTCCGCCTCCTCGTTCGCCAGCAGGTAGCCGTAGCTCGTCCTGGACAACATCCACGAAATCCACAGCATCTCCGTGGCCTCCTCCGGAGGCGGCGCCACGTCATGGTCCGCCTCCGTCGACAGCGCGCCGTCCTTGCCCCAGCGCAGCCCCAGGCACGCGTAGAGCACCTCGCCCGCGTCGTCCCACTGCAGGTTGTTGGCCCACGCGTGGCGGAAGGTCGCGAAGAAGATGACGTAGCGGCACAGCTGCTGGAGCGCCTCCCACTCCCCGGGTTGGGGCGTGTCCGCGCACGTCACCGGGCTGACCGCCTTCGCCGCGGACTGGGAGACCTTCGCGTCCAGGTCCATGCGCTCGGAGCGCACGAACCACGGTGCGGGCTTGCCCGGCACCATCGCGCGCAGATAGCGGCACACGAAGGCGGGGGCCGCGTGCGCCACCAGGTCGTCCGAGAAGCGCCGCACCTCGAGCCACTCGGCCGCGAGCGCCTGGGCGTGCTCCGCGAAGAACGTGCTCACGTGCTCGCCCAACAAGCGCCAGAACAGGTTCGCCGCGCGGGCGTAGCGGTGCGACTCGCAGATGGGCGGCGCGGGCGTGAAGCCCTTCCAGTCATAGCTGCCCATCAGGTGGAGCAGCCGCGCCTCCACGCTCCGCTCGGTGAGCGCGCTGGCGCGGGTGATGTAGCCCCGGGGCCCCACGAGGAAGCCGCTGGCGGAGTGGTTGATGAGCACCACCTCGCGCAGGTGCGGCATCAAGAGCCAGCGCAACGGACTGCGCCGCAGGTTGCGATGCGCGGCGATGGCGTACTGCTCCACGTTGAAGTGGCACTGGCCCAGGTGGTTGCCCAGCTCCGTCTCCAGCGTCGCGCTCACCCGCGCCATCCGCTTGGCGGCCTCCCAGCCCTGGCCATCCGCGGGCGTGTAGCTCCGACGCGTCACCGGCGCTCCGGCCTGCTTCACGCCCGGCTCGCGCAGGCCCAGGATGATGCGCGTGGGCAGGAGCCGCCCCTCCGTCAATCGCAGACGCACATCCACGTCCGGCAGACAGTGGTCGCCATCCTGCTCGTACGCATTCCATGGGAAGTACAGCCGGAAGGCCGCCGTGTCCCCCGGCGCCTCCGGGTCTCCATCCATGAGCGTGGAGAACATGCCGTTGAGCAATCGCTCACCGAAGAAGGCATCCGTGCGCGTGGAGCCCGGTGACTCGCGCTCCATCCGCACCGTCATCGCCTCCGGGTAGTCCGCCTGAATCCTGTCCAACCCCGGCGCCTGTCCCAGCTTCCCCTGCAACAGGTGGCGCCGCTTGACGAGCTCGATGGGCGCCACCGCCTTCAACATCGCCAGCGCGCGGCCCGGCGCGTACGCCGTGGGAGGCGTGCCCTCCTCCGTGACGAGCAGGCGCGCCAGCGGCGTGGAGGTGTCGTATTCCCAGTACGGCAGCTTCAGCGTGCCGAAGTCGTGGTGGAGCCCGCCATGGTCATCCGGCCCCTTCTCCGAGCCGATGCGCCGCCACGTCTCCACCACCTGGCCGTCCGGACGGAAGCTGTGCTGGGGCTCGAAGAAGCGCACCTCCAGGTCCGGCAGGTCGCCTTCGCCCGCGTCGGCCGGGTCATAACGCACACGGAAATACCCCTCCGGGTCCGTGAAGCCCTCGCCCAGGAAGTCATCCGGCGAGCCGAAGTCCCGGTCCCACAACTCCACCTTGATGTGGTGCAAGGCCCTGGGGCCACCGGGCCCCTCCTGCTCGAAGACCAGACGTCCCACCGCCACCGCTGGCAGCGTGGCCGAATCCCTTTGCGGACGCCTCGCGCGCACGCGCGGCCCCAGCTCCCGGCTGATGGCCAGACGCTCCTCGAGCGCCAGCCCCGCGTACCACCGGGACAACTCCTGTGCGTCGAGCACCTCGTTGCTTGCGCTCTCGCGTCCTTTGAACCCGAGAGAACCCATCCATCGGCGCAGTGCCGCGAACATCATCCCCGTCCCCATGTCGCGGGCCCATCCGGCCACACGTCTGTCATCAGCCAAACCCCTCCCGGGGTCGCTCGCACTCACGCTCGCCGGAAAACCCAGGCATCCGTGTGGTGCGCGACGCCGGTTTCCTTCTCCAGGGAGGGTACCACCGCTTGAGCTCTAGCTTTCCACGGCCTACGGTCCTGGCGGCTCCATAGAGGATTTCATGACTGTCGAGTACAAGCTCAGGATTCGCACGAGCGCGAAGCTCGGTGCGGGAACGGATGCGAACATCTCCGTCGTCCTGGTGGGCACGCGAGGCGAGAGCGGCCCGCACCTGCTGGACAAGCCCTTCCACAACGACTTCGAGGCGGGCTCGGACGAGGTCTATCCCGTGCAGTCGGCGGACGACGTGGGGGAGCTCTTGCTCCTGCGGTTCGGCAACACGGGCGGCGTGGCGGCGGACTGGCTCCTGGACCAGGCGTGGGTGACGGCCGGGGAGAAGCAGTGGAGCTTCCCGCTCTTCCGCTGGGTGCGGGGCGGCGCCACGGTGGACGTGCTCGAGGGCACCGCGAAGCTCGCGCGGCATGCGGGCTGTGAGCGGGAGAGCACAGCGAGACGCGAGCTGCTGGAGGCGCGACGGCGCATGTACCCGTGGCGTCCGGCGGAGGCGACCGAGGGGCTCCCGGGCGCGCTCGACCTCAGCGAGGCGCGGCCGTTGCCGAAGGACGAGCTGTACCGGGGGCTGACGGAGGGCAGCTACGAGGTGGTCATCGCCAAGACGCTGGCGTCCATCAAGCTGCACCTGCCCCTGCTGTCCAAGGCGTGGAACGGGCTGGTGGACATCTTCGACTTCTTCAAGGGCCTGGAGGTGCCCAGGCTCGCGCCGCGCTGGCAGGACGACCTGGAGTTCGCGCGTCAGGCCGTCCAGGGCATCAACCCGCTCCACATCACCCTCATCCCCAGCCTGCCGCAGGGCATGCCGCTGACGGACGAGGACGTGAAGGGCATCCTGGCCCCCGACACCACGCTGGCCCGGGCGCTGGATGCCAAGCGCATCTTCCTGCTCGACTTCGGCATCCTCGAGGACATCCCGATGTACCGGAAGGTCGGCGAGGACGGCCTCGAGGAGCGCCGGTGGGCCCCCGCGGCGCGCTGCCTGTTGTACCTGGATGGACTGAACCAGCTCAGGCCCCTGGCCATCCAGTTGGGACGCGACGCGGGGAAGGACCCCGTGTTCACGCCGAACGACGACACGTACGACTGGCTCGCCGCGAAGATCTACCTGCGCTGCAGCGAGGGCAACACGCACCAGATGGTGGCGCACGCGTTGCGCACGCACTTCGTGGCGGAGCCCTTCGTGATGGCGACGATGCGCAACCTCCCGGACCCGCACCCCGTCTACAAGCTGCTGCGCCGGCACTTCCGTTACACGCTCGCCATCAACGAGGGCGCGCGCAAGGGACTGCTCGCCGCGGGCGGGGTGTTCGACGACTTCATCGCCACGGGTGGACCCGACAAGGGACACCTCCAGCTGGGCAAGAAGGGCTACCAGCGCTGGAAGCTCACGGACAACCAGCCCCGGCAGGACTTCGAGCGGCGGGGCGTGCTGGACCCCGCGGTGCTCCCCTACTACCCCTACCGCGACGACGCGCTGCCCTTGTGGGATGCTCTCGAGGAATACGTCGGTGGGGTCCTGCGGTACTTCTACCCGACCGACGCCGACCTCGAGGGCGACACCGAGATGCAGCACTGGTGGAAGGACCTCACCGAGCACGGGCTGCCGGTGGACAAGCTGCCGTGCCGGGAGCTGTCGCGTGTCGACGACCTGGTCGACATCCTCACCACCGTCGTCTTCACCGTCAGCGTGCAGCACGCCGCGGTGAACTACCTGCAATACGAGCACTACGCCTTCGTACCCAACGCGCCCCTGTGCATGCGCAGGGAGCCGCCCCGGCGGAAGGGGACGCTCTGCGCCGAGGACCTCCCCGAGATGATTCCCTCCAAGTCCCAGACACTCTGGCAGGTCGCCATCGGCCGGGCGCTGTCCAGCTTCGGTGACGACGAGGAGTACCTGCTCAACGAGGGCGGCTGGCGCGAGGAGTACTTCCAGGAGCCCGGGCCGCGGGCCCTGCGCGAGCGGTTCGAGCAGCGGCTGCGCGCCCAGCGCGACGAGGTGGCGGCGCGCAACGCGGGCGCCCAGGTGCCCTACACCGTGCTGAGCCCCGACCGGATTCCCTGCGGCATCACCGTCTGACCCCTGGAGACGCGCGTGCCCAACCTGCTCTCCCGAGGCCTCTTCAACCTGTTCTTCGGCGGCCGCCGCGCGCCCCTGGCGAGCCTGCCCGGGCCGACGCCGGGCCTGCTGGGCAACCTGGGTGACTTCCTCGGCACCCAACCCTGGGACGTCTGCGCCCGCTACGCGCGGGAGTACGGCCCCGTCACGGTGGCGTGGCTGGGGCCCTCCCCCGCGCTCGTGCTCAACGACGCGGACGTCATCCACGAGGTGCTGGAGACGCGGCGGCTGGAGTTCGAGAAGGGCAACATCGGCGAGCAGATCCGCCACTCCGTCACGGACGACACGCCCTTCATCGCGGAGCAGGGGGACGACTGGTCGCGCAAGCGCGCCATGGACCCGCTGGCGCAGCCCTGGACGCCCGCGTGGCAGGCGGCCCAGGTGGAGCCGCTGCGCCGGGCGCTGCTCGAGTCCGTGGAGGCCGTGTTCGCGCACCCGTCCGTCGACCTGACGCCCACGCTGCGCAAGATGACGTTCGACGCGTTCTGCGTGGTGACGGTGGGCGAGAAGCTCCCGGCGTCGTCCTACGACGACTTCATGCTCCTGGCGGCGGGCGCGGACGCGCGCATCCAGGCGAAGCTGCCGCTGCGGTTCGTGTCCGCCCCCAAGGGCTTCGAGGCCGCGAAGGAGCGCTTCTACGGCGTCTTCGCCCGCAAGATTCACGAGGCGCGCCAGGCGCGCTCCTCCACCGCCGTGGACCTGATGTCGTGGACCCTGCGGGAGATGCCCCGACTCGACGACCAGGTGCACGCCCACCTGCTCGGCGGGTTCTTCTTCGGGGGTGTGTTCTCCTCGAGCACGACGCTCGTGGGTGCCTTCCATCAACTCAACAAGTACCCCGCCACCCTGGAACGGCTGGCGCTGGAGTCCGACGCGCTGGCGCGAGGGCCCTTGAGCCTGTCGCGGCTGGTGGCCGAGGCCCCGTGGGGCGAGGCCGTGGCGTACGAGACCCTGCGCCTCCTCCCCGCGGTGCGCGTCTTCATGCGCCGCTCGCCGCTCGCGCCCTCCCGGTTGGCCGGCGTCACGCTGGCGCCAGGCACCACGCTCATGGTGTCCAACCAGCACCTGCACCGCGACCCGAGCCACTGGACGAGCCCCGAGACGTTCGACCCGGAGCGTTGGCTCAACGGGGGCGCGGCGAGAGACCCGCTCGGCAGCGGGCACTTCTTCCCCTTCGGCCGGGGCCCCCGGGCCTGCGTGGCCGGAGACTTCGCCATGGTGTACCTGCGCACGGCGCTGGCCACCTTGAGCGCCCGTGCGCGCATCCTCGTCGACTCGACGGAGCCCTTCGAGGAAGGTTTCTTCTTCGGCGTGGTGCGTCCCCAGGGCGTCACGGGCAGAATCACCCCGCGCGAGCAGCGGTCCACCCTTCACCCTCCTTCCCTGGAAGCCCCCCTCCCCCCGGCAGTGGAATCCGCATGACCTTGTTCCGACATCCCCGAGACCGCATCCCCGTTCTGCTGTTCACCCTGATGTTCGCCCTGGACCTGACGGTCTTCTTCACGGCGACGAGCTGGTGGCTGCCCATCCTCTGGCTCGGCCTCGGAATCATCCCCAAGGGGTGGATCAGCGCCTGGAACCACCACCACCAGCACGTGACGATGTTCCGCCACGCGCTCCCCAACCGGCTCCTGGAAATCATGTTCGGCTTCCAGACGGGCGTGACGTCCCACGCGTGGTTCCTGCATCACGTGGTGGGCCACCACCGCAACTACCTGGACCAGACCAAGGACGAGGCCGGGTGGAAGCGCGCCGACGGCACCACCATGGGCGAGATGGAGTTCTCCGTCCTCAACTGGCTCATGGCGTATCCGCGCGCATACCGCGTGGGCCTGTCCCACCCGAAGGCGCTGCGCGTGTTCCTGGGCATGGGCGCGCTGCAGGTGGCGCTGCTGGGCGTGCTGTTCTGGCACAACTGGTACAACGCCCTCTTCGTGTTCCTGCTGCCGATGGCGGCGTCGCTCTACGTCACCGTCTGGGCCACCTACTTCCACCACGTGGGGCTGGACGTCACGGAGCACTCGCAGGCCTCGTACAACATCCTCCACAAGGGCTACAACCTGATGACCGGCAACCTGGGCTACCACACCGCGCACCACACCAAGCACGGGTTGCACTGGTCCCAGCTGCCCGAGCTCCACGCGCAGCTCGCCAAGGACATCCCGGCCACGCTCTACCGCCAGCCGGGCATCCCGTTCGTGTGGAGCGGCACCGAGGCGAAGATCGACCCGGCGGAGTCGGAGTCGTCCCTGGGCGCCATCGCCCAGTGACGTGCCGGTCCTCGGGCGAGCACCCGAGCCCCCCAGCGCCCGCTCCCTCGACCGGGGGCGGGCGTTTCCATGTGAGGGGTCCGGCATCGCGACGGCTTGCGGCTGCCGCGCCCGGGGCTTCTGCCTGGGCCGCCGCGCACCTTGACCGCCCCACCCCATATCCCTGATACCGGCTCCGGCGCTCTTTGAGATTGCGTCGCAGAACCAACTTGTCCGGGATTGCGGATGTTCTTGCCGGTCACCCCTCTCGCGCTGTTGCTCTCGGTGGCCACCCCGCCCCCGGCCTCTCCTGCCTCGTCGGAACAGGTGCCCGCGGGTGCCCAGGCGCCCACGGCGCCGGAGGGTGGGGCATCCGGCATCGCGGCGCCCGAGGCCCACACGGCTCACGGCCTCGGCGCTGGTGCCGCGACGTCCAGGGACCACGGGCCAGGCGCTGGTGCCTCGACGTCCAAGGACCACGGGCCAGGCGCCGGTGCCTCAACGCCCGAGCCCGGCGCCGCCAGCCCCCCGCCGACCAGCGCGGCCGACGCGCCGTCGCCCCAGGCGGCGCCCACGAACGAGGAGGTCCAGGTCCCCCGCCGCATCGACAGCGTGGTGGTGCCCTATCCCGAGGCGGAGCAGGCGGCCCGGCGCGAGGGGGAGGTGGTGCTGCGGCTGACGCTGGATGAAACGGGCGTCGTCACCGACTCCGAGGTCGTCCGCTCGGCGGGCCCCGCCTTCGACGAGGCCGTGCGCACCGCGAGCCTCTCCTTCCGCTTCGAGCCCGCGCGCGTGCGTGGCGAGCCCGTGGCCTGCCAGATTGAGCTGGTCCACACCTTCCAGCTCGACGCGCCGCCGCAGCAGCCCGTGGCCAGCCCGGAGGCGCCGACGGAGGAGCCCGCCGCGACGCCGGAGGCCACCGCCACCGCGCCCGAGGAGAAGAAGCTGGAGACCACCGTGTCCGGACGCTCGGACGCGGAGAAGCAGCGTCAATCCGCCGAGGCCGTGAAGGTCGTGAGCGTGCAGCGCGCCCGCGCCCGCTCGGTGGACATGGGACAGGTGCTGGCCGCGCAGGAGGGCGTCGAGGTGCGCCGCACGGGCGGGCTCGGCAGCTCCGCCTCCTTCACGCTCAACGGCCTCACCGACGACCAGGTCCGCTTCTTCCTCGACGGCGTGCCGCTGGACCTCTCCGGCTTTCCGTTCGGCATCGCCAACGTGCCCGTCAACCTGGTGGACTCCCTCCAGCTCTACCGGGGCGTCGTCCCCATCCGCTACGGCGCGGACGCGCTGGGCGGCGCGGTGAACCTCACCTCCACGCCGTTGGAGGTCGGCGCACACGGCGCGGTGTCCCTGCAGGGCGGCGCCTTCGGGACGTTCCGTCTCACGCTGGGCGGCGGCTACAAGCCCGCGCCGACGGGCTTCTACGCCCGCGCGCACTTCTTCGCCGACACCACGAAGAACAACTACGCCATCGACGTCGAGGCCGCGGATGACCGGGGCAACCTCCGCCCCGTCACCATCAAGCGCTTCCATGACGGCTACAGCGCGCTCGGCGGCGGCGTCGAGGTGGGCTTCACCGAGCTGTCCTGGGCGGACCGCGTCGTCCTGCGCGCCTTCGGCTCCCGCAACGACAAGGAGCTGCAGCACAACATGGTGATGGCCGCGCCGTACGGTGAGGCGACGTACGACGCCGACTCCCTGGGCGCGCAGCTGCTCTACGCGAAGACGCTCTCGCCCGCCGTGCGCCTGGACGCGCTGGCGGGCTATGCGTGGCAGGCCACCCGCCTGGTCGACGTCGCCGAGTGGGGTTACGACTGGTTCGGCAACCGCACCTTCCCCCGCCAGCTCCCGGGCGAGATTGGCGGCGGCGCCATCGACCAGACCGTCTGGCAGCAGACGGCCTACAGCCGCGTCAACCTGGGCTGGGACGTGGCGCCTTCGCACACGCTGCGGCTCGCGCTCGCGCCCACCGTCACGACGCGCACGGGCGAGGAGCGGCGCCGGGCCAGCCCCAGCGACCTGGACAGCCTGGCGCCCCGACGCACCCAGCTCACCTTCGTCACGGGGCTCGAGTACCAGGTCGACCTGCTCGACGACGCGCTGGAGGTCATCGTCTTCGGCAAGGACTACGTCTACCAGGGACGCGCCCGGCAGCCCCTGGCCGTGGGCGGCTGGCAGGACAAGGACAAGCGCCTGCACCAGCTGGGCGGTGGCGCGTCGATGCGCCTGCGCCTGGGCACCCCGCTCTACCTCAAGGCGAGCTACGAGCGCGCCACCCGGCTGCCGCGCGCGGACGAGGTCTTCGGCAACGGCGTGCTCGTGCTCGAGAACCTGGACCTGGAGCCCGAGCACAGCCACAACCTCAACCTGAGCCTGTCCACCGTGCCGCTGCGCACGCGCGCGGGCAGCTTCCGGGGCGAGGTCAACGGCTTCGCGCGCTTCGCCGACAACCTCATCCTGCTCACCGGGAGGGACCGCGACTGGAGCTACCAGAACGTGTACGGCGCCCGCATCCTCGGCGTCGAGCTGTCCGCGGGCTGGACGTCACCGGGCGGCCTCTTCAGCGTGGACGCCAACGCCACCGCGCAGGACCCGCGCAACGCGTCCAGCCAGGGGACGTTCGGCGACTTCGACGGCCGGCGCCTGCCGAACAGGCCCTGGCTCTTCGCCAACGCCACGGCCCGCATGTCGCTGCGCGGGCTGGCGCTCGCGGAGGACGAGCTGTCGCCCTTCTGGAGCACGCGCTACGTGCACGGCTTCTTCCGCAACTGGGAGGGCCTGGGGGCGGTGTCCACGAAGGACAACCTCGACGCGCAGTTCGTCCAGGCGGCGGGCGTCGGCTACCGCGTGCGTCGGGGCGAGCTCACCGTGGGGCTGACGGCGGAGCTGGAGAACCTCACCGACGCGAAGGTGTTCGACTACTACGGCGTCGAGCGTCCCGGCCGCGCGGGCTGGCTCAAGGGCACGCTCGAGTACTGAGGGAGCCCCCCCTCGCGCCCGGCATGAACCCGGGCGCGAGGAGGAAGCGACGCTTCAGCGCACCTGGAGGAACTGGTACGCCCAGCCCTGCACCTCGAAGCGCTTCACCGGGGTGCCGCTGACGCCCAGCTCCCAGATGGCCGTGCGGGCGTAGTCGGCGGTGGGCAGCAGCAGGAAGGTGCGGCCCTCGAGGGTGAAGGCGTAGTAGCCGCCCGCGATGAAGCCCAGCTCGTCGATGGGCGCCGCGGAGTTGGTCGCCAGGTTCACGCGCCAGAGCTTCCAGTGCAGGCCGCCGGAGATGACGGTGGGCGCCGTCGTCGGGGTGATGTCCACGTTCTCGTCGTGGAAGACGGCGACCACGCCCACGTCGTTGCCCAGGTAGCGGAACGCCGCCGTCTGACGGCCGCCCACCAGCGAGGACAGCGAGCGCGTCCACGCGGTGTCGATCTCCGTCTCACCCGCCTTGATGCGCACCACGCACGTGTCGGGCGCGCCTTCCTTGAGCAGGGGGGCCGCGCTGCTGAACACCCAGTTGCTGAAGTAGAGGTTGCCGGCCTCGTCCTGCGTCGCCACGTCGAGCCCCGGGCAGGGCGCGTCCAGGAGCTTCACCAGGCTGTCGTTCGTCTTCGAGTAGACGGCGATCTGCGAGGTGGGCAGGAAGTCGAAGTAGTTGCCGTCGGTCCAGTAGAACGCCTGGAACACGTCGTTGCCACGCGTGACGCGGGCGCGGTCGAAGCCCGTCTTCACCACCAGGCCCTCGCGCTCACGCACCAGGCCCGGCGCCTCGGCGGTGCCGGAGATCTGCATCGTCGTGGGGTTCCACACCACGCGGCGCGACTCCTCCAGCGACATGTACGCGCGCGTCGAGTCGACGAACTGATTCAGGTAGAGCGGCGCCGAGGCCGTGAAGCCATAGTTGGCGAAGCTGATGCGGCCCGCGGCCACCAGCGAGCCGTCATCGCCCACGGTGTAGCGGGAGATCTCCGGCTTCTCGCCGTCGCCGACGAAGAGCTGGCCCTCGACGGCGCCGATGGTGGCGTAGCCGGAGTGCTCGCTGGCCTTGGTGAGGTCCAGGCTGGTGACGTCCAGCGAGTCGAAGAGGCTCACGTACGTGACGGCGCCGCCCGTCTGGGAGACGGTCGTGGCCAGGCTGTAGGCGGGCTTCTCCGTGGGCGTCGGGTCCGGCTTCTTCTCGTCGTCGTCACCGCAGCCCACCAGGGTGGTGGAGAGCAGCAGCGAGGTGGCGGCGGAAGCCGTGGCGAAACGGCGGAACGGACTCATGGGGGCAACTCCATCTTCAGGGGGGAGGGGTGAAGCTCAGGTCGGCACGGGGGCGGGGGCCTCCGGGTCGACCGGTACAGTGGAGGGAAGGACCGGGGGGCGCTGGAGGCGGCGGATGACGCCCGCGGCCCCCACGAGCACCAGGACCAGGGCGAACAGACCCAGCTCCGTCGCCAGCAGGTGCGAGGAGCCGGAGGCGAAGGGCAGCCGCCCGGTCCGCGCCGCGTCGACGAGGGGCACGAGGAACAGCAGCACGCTCGCGCCCCAGAGCAGCCGGCGCGCGTGCCTCGCGGGCGAGGCGTCCAGCCAGGCGCCGCCGATGGACAGGGCCCAGGTGGCGAGGAACACGGTGTGCTCCCAGAAGGGCCGCTGGGGCAGCTGCGCGGGCAACAGCTGGTTGGCCATGAACACGCCGCCCACCGCGAGCGCGAGCCCCGCGCAGAAGCCCGAGGTGAGCTTCGCGAGCACCGTGTCGAAGCGGCTCTGCCCCTTCGCGCGCCGGCGCTCCAGCCACAGCAGGTTGCCCGCGAGGATGCCGAACGCGGAGACGAAGGCCAGCAGGGCGTAGAGCACCTTGGCGGGGAAGCTGGCCCAGGTGGCGAAGTGCAGGCCATACAGCGGGTCCATCACCCGCGAGAACACCGTCCCGCCGCCCGTCTCACGGGCCCACAGCAGCTCCCCCGTGCGAGACACCCGCACGTGGGTGAAGGCATGGAGCGTGCCCTCGCGCTCCCCTGGCAGGTGGACGGTGCCGTTCTCGTCCCCCAGGTGGTCGAAGAAGAAGTGGCTGTGTTCGGATTGAGGGAAGCGCTGCTTCGCCATCGCCAGCGCGTGCGCCAGGTCCGGCGCGCCGGCGTCGCGTCCCGCGGCGGCGGGCGCCGAGGGCCAGTCCACGATGCGCTCATGCGCCTTCGGGTCGCCATTCAGCGACGTCTTCACCACGGCGGGGTCGAACCAGTCGTCCAGCCAGAGGATGCCGCCGGTCAACGCGAAGACGAGCAGGAAGGGCGCGGTGATGACGCCAATCACCTTGTGCGCGTCGGACCAGATGACCCGCCGCGAGGCCTTGGGGCGGAACTGCACGAGCTCGCGCACCATGCGGCCCAGTTGGAGCAGCAGCCCGGTGCCGATGAGCAGCACCAGCACCCCGGAGGCGATGCCCGTCAGGTGCGCGCCGCCGGGGATGGGCTCCAGGAAGTGCATCGCGTTGAGGAACTCGCCCAGGTCACTGCGCTCTCCGAGCTGACGCCCGGACACCGGGTCCACCCAGAGCGGCTTGATGGCCCCGTCCGGAGTCATGCGCCAAAGCCGCAGCCAGGGCTCCTCGGACGTGGGCAGGGAGATGCCGAACCAGACCGGGTGCGCCGCGGTCTCCGCCTCGGCCAGTTGCTGCGCGAGCTCCACGGCTCGCGCCTCCGACACGGCCACGGGCGCTCGGAACGTGGGCTCCTGCCAGGGGGACAGCTCCTCCGCGAACAGCGCGAACGCGCCCAGGAAGAACGTCACGAACAGAACCAGCGACGACAACACGCCCGCCCAGGCGTGCGCGTCCCAGAGGATCTCGTAGGCGCGAGGCGACAGCTTCACGTGAGCACCAACACGAGCGACGACAGCGCACAGACCAGCGCGCAGCCACCCCACGCGCGCGCGCCGCTTCGGGAGAGCAACGCCAGACACACGCCAGTGGCCACCGCGGGGAGGACGATGAGCAGCGCGAGCAACAACCGGACATCCCCCGCCACGGGCAACACCGCGGGCAGCGCCAGGCTCACCAGCACGGCCGAGGCGGGGGCGGCGGTGAGGGCGGCGCAGATGCGCGCGGCTCCGTGCTGATGCGCCATCCTCAGGCGCCTCCCAGCCACAGGCCCGCGAGCCCCAGCGCGCACACCGGCCACACGAAGCGCGTCGCCCGGGGCCACAGCGGCACCACCAGCGCCAGCACCGGCGTCACCAGCATGGCCAGCACCACCGCGCACGTCAGCCCCACGCCCCACCCCTGCGCCCGCACCGCGAACACCACCGACGCCGCCACGCACAGCGCGCCCAGCGCCCTGACCCATCCTCGGTGACGATTCAGTCCGTCCGGAAGCGCGACGCCACGGAGCACGGCGAGGCCCAGCACCATCAGCAGGGTCGATGTCGCCATGTCCTCCTCGGGGGGCTCGCGGAAACTTGAGAATGATTCGCAGTTGCGAATCGCGCGCAGTTCAACTTCACCCGTGAAGGGATGTCAAGGCGCGTCGGGGAGCGGTCCTGGAGGGTCTCGGTCTATGCCTGGAACACTGGTTTCCAGCGCCCCGGATTGGAGTCCGGACGCATGGAATCCAGGGTCATCCGGGCAGCGGAGCAGGCGAGCCTGTCCCCCAGGTCCAGGGTGACACTGGCGACCTGCAGGCGCTGCCGCGAAGCGCTGCGACGTCGCGAGGGTTGGGCTTGGAGCGGCTTCAACAGGCCCGCCTCGTCGAGCAACTCACGCACCCGCTCGGCCAGCGCCACGTGCTCCGGATTGCGGACCGTGAAGCGCTCGGGCGTGAGGACGATGAGGGTTCCCTTGTCGTCCACCGGCTCGACGCGCACGGGCGCTGGGAGTGGCGGCACGGCGCCTCCGCGGCGAGACAGGTACATGATCCACCCCACGAATGTTCCCGCCTTCGGGGTCGTCGTCACCGAATCCCTGTGGCTGGAGGACGTGGCGATGGCCCCAGCGTCACGTCCTTCGCCAGCAGTGTCTTCAGGAGCCGGGAGGCATGCCTGGGCGTCAGCGAACTCCCCGCGACCGGCAGCGCGCCCCTCGCACCAGGGCGGAACCCTCACGAGCCTCCCGCCACGCGTCTCCCACCACCCCAGCACGTTGCTGGAGTGTGCGCCCCCGCGAGAGAACGCGTCGCCCCCGGCACAGCCCGTGACGACGAGGACGACGCCAAGGAGCCAAGGACCCGGACGCATTCCACACCTCCACGCCCTCCAAGACGGAAGGCCCGCGGCGGGAATGCTGTCATTGGACGCTGACGCGCGTCAGGGCGCGTTGAAGAGGCTCGGGTCGCTCTGGCGGGAGCGGAACAGGTCGACGATGTAGTTCATGCGCTGGTCGAACTTCGACCAGTCATTGGCCGACGAGCCCTTGAGGGAGTTGGGCGTCTTGTCGTACTGGCCCAGCAGCCGGTTGAGCTCCCCGCTCTCAATCGTACGCAGGTGCTCGGGGAAGGCGCCCTGGTTGCCCGGGGTGATGTCGTCGCCCAGGCTGAGCGAGCCATTGGGCAGGCCAATCTTCATCATGTGCTCGGTCGCGAACTGGCGGAACTGACCGGCCAGCGCATCCACCACGCCGTCGAGGGCCTTGTCCACCAGGCCCGTCGCCTCCGCACCCTTGTAGGCGAGGTTGCCGGGGAACGGCAGCGCGTTGCCGAAGCCATCCACGATGCCCTCGGCGATGGGGCGGAAGGTCTCCTTGAGCGGCGCGTTGAGCGCGCGGTCCACCTCGCCCTGGATGAGCGACTGCTCGTGCACGCCCACCCGGTTGTTGGCGGCCAGCATCAGCTCCGCCTTCTTGTTCGGGTCGCTCTCGAACATCGCCTTGGCGTAGTCGGAGAAGGCCGCCTTGAGGTTCTCCTTCCCGGGCGGGAAGTCCGCCAGGTACTTCTCCACCTTGGCCGCGTCGTACTTCGTGTCGCCCTTGAAGGTCTCCGTGAAGCGCTGGAACTCCGGGGCGATGTCCTGGAACAGCTTCTTGTTGCCGTCCGCGATGGCGTCACTGACGCGGTTGAGCGCGTCCCGGATGGGGACCTTCAGCCCCTCCACCAACAGCGGCGCCACCGGACTGAGCACCGACAGCGCGCCGGCCGTCAGGCCACTGGCCCAGGCGTTGCTATTCTTGAGCTGGTCCATGAAGACCTTGGGCAGGTCCTCCTGGCGGATGCTCACCCCGGCCTGCTTGGAAGCCCAGACACCGAAGGTGGCCCAGTTGGCGTTCTCCTTGCCGAGCAGCCCCGCCATGTCATTGGACAGCTGGTAATAGCCATCCGTGATGGCCTTGTTGCGCGCCACCGGGTCCGTCATGTTGGAGATGGCCTGGATGTCCAGCCGGCCGCCCTTGGGGGGCGTCGCGGGGCTCTCGGCCAACGTCACCTGGGGATTCAACTCCAGGCGCGGCTTCGCCCCCGGCTTCTCGAACAGGGAGTCGTCTCGCAGCAGGCGGTTCGGCGTGGCCGGCTTCGCCTGAGCGGGAGTCTTCTCCGGCGGCGGCTCGGGCGGACGGACGACGGGCTGGCGACGACGGTTCAGTTCGTTGATGGGGCTCATGCATGGATTATCGGAAGTCGCGAATCCGGGTTGCCCATGAACCGTCTTTCACGACCCACCACCACAATGACTAGCGGAAAGCCCTGACACGGAATCAGCCGACCGTGAGCTTCTCCACCGCGCCGTGGAGGATTTCCAGCTGGCGCGGCACCCGCTCCACCAGCTTCCCCGACACCGGGTCATTCGCGATGCGGCGCAGAGGCAGCTCGGGCATCGGCGGGGGCGTCTCGCCCTTGCGCAGCGAGTCCGCCAGCGCATCCAGCGTGCCGCTCGCCTTGTGCGCGACCACGTCCAGCACCTCCGAGGAGGCAATCACGCCCTTCTGCTCCCCCAGCGCCGTCACCGAGGCTGCCAGCCTGCGCGAGTACGTCAACAACGCCATGGCGGGCTCCAGCCGGTGCGCGGGGCCCCGATACTCGGCCATCAGCCGCTCGAAGGACGCCTCCGCGTCGAGCAGCGCCAGGCCCAAGTCCCTGCGCGCCGCGCTCACCCGGGGCTCGCGTCCATCCCGGCTCGCCGCCACCTGGCGGAAGTAGTTCCCATCCGCGAGCAGCACCGTCGCCGCCGCGTCCGGGAAGCGCCGCCGCTCCGGGTAGGGCCACAACAGCCACACCCCCGCCAAGGCCAGCACACACGCCAGCAGCACGCCCAGGGCCCGGTTCTCCGCCACCGTCCAGTCCCCCGCGCTCAGCGTCGCCAGCAGGAGGAAGTCCGGGGTGAGCAGAATCTGGAAGGCGCCGAAGTTGAGGGGCAGCAACGACACGGAGGTCGCCGTCAGCACGCCAATCACCACGATGAGCACCAGCGGCGAGCCCACCCGCGTGGCAATCACCGCCGCGAGCGTCCCCCCCAGCAGCGTGCCCGTGACGCGCTGGAGCGCGCGCTCCTCCGTGTTCGCCGAGTAGGGCTGCAGGATTCCGATGGTGGAGAGCACCACCCAGTACGCCTCCCCCAACCCCAACGCGCGCGTGAGCACCAGCGCCACCGCGGCCACCGTCCCCGCGCGCAGCGCATGGCGCAGCACCACCGAGCGCGAGTGCAGGTTCGCGCGCAAGGGCTGCAGCAGCGGCCGGCGCGCGTCGGAGGGGAGCAACGCCTGGGCGTTCTCCAGCGACACCGGGTCCCCACGCCGCATGGCCATGGCCGCCCGCTGCGCCGCCACGCAATGGCCGCGCAGGCGCGTGAGCAACTCCGTCACCGAGACGGGGACCACCCGCAGCCAGGAGCCGTGTCGCCCCAGTTCCTCGCCGTTGGTGGGGAACAAGGGCCAGTAGACGGCCGCCGCCTCCGGGGAGAGCGACACCGTGGCCACCCGCTCCGAGAGGTCCGCGGACCAATCACACACCCGCGCCACCTCCTCGCGCACCGGACCGAGCCCGCGCTCGGGGCTGGCCACCTCCATCGCCTGCTCCAGGGCGAACAGCACACCGAGCAGCTGCTCGCTCAGCTCCAACAGCACCAGCAGGTGCTCGCCGCGCAGCGTCTCGTCCGCGCGCCCCACCCGCGTGGTCGCCAGCGTCTGGCGCGCCTTCTCGATTTTCGCGCGCAGGGGCAGATGCCGCGCCGTCGCCACCGCCCACGTCTCCGCCGAGGCGCCCTCACGCGACAGCGTCGCCAGGTCCCTCGCGCCCGCCGCCAGCGACAGGTACACGTCCGCGATGGCCCGGCGCGAGGGGCGATAGGGATGCACCGGCCAGAGCACCAGCGACTGGAGCATCGCCCAGCCTCCGCCCAACAGCAGCGCGCCTCCGCGCGTCAGCGCCGCGTCCACCTCCACCGCGTGCGCCCCCAGCGACGCCACGAAGATGACCGCGAGCTTCTCCCCCACCGAGCCCGCCGTGTCGCCGTAGCACCGCGCGAAGGTCATCACGAAGACGCCCACCAGTATCAACGTGGCATCCAGCCACAGCCGCCCTCCCGCCAGCGCCGCGACGGTGCCCACCAGCGCGCCGAGCATCGCCACGGCCCCCATCACCCTCGCCCGCCCCCGGTACGCGCCGCCCGGGTTCGCCAGCGTCACGAGCAATCCCGTGAGCCCCGTCCATCCAGCGTCCTTGAAGCCCAGCAGCGTGGCGAGCGAGTACGGAATCGTGACGGCCAGCGCCGCGCGAATCCCCAACGCCCAGGCGGGTCGGCCCGGCTGGAGACGAAAGAATCTCCGGAGGTGACGCCACAGACGGTGCATCCCCACGACCTCCCCAGTCAGCGGTGAATGTCCTCATGTGGTCATGACTCGCCGCGTCGGTAAGCGTCGCGGGCTCACCGAGACGCTCGGCAGGCGGCAGGCGCCCGGGATGCCCAGGGGCGACCTCATGCCTCCTCGTACGCCGTCTCGGAAGGCGCCTCAGTACCCCACGTGCAGGCGCCCTGGGGGCAGCGCGGCCTCCAGTCGGCGCACCTCGGACTCGGGCGCCTTGTCCATGCCCAGCTTGAACTGCTTGAGGCGGGCGAGCGGCGACAGGTCCTCCGGCAGCTGGCTCAGCTCGCCTTGCAGGAACCCGGCGTGGGTGAGCTTGGGCATGCGGCCCATGCCCTCGACCAGGGCCCGCAGCTTCTCCGGCGGCGTGTTGAAGAAGCGCCACCACCAGAGCTTCTTGAGCTTCGGCAGCCGGGTGAGCACCTCGGGGAAGGTCTCCAGCCCCTTCGCGTCGAGGTACAGCTCCTCCAGCGACTCCAGTCCGGCGAACGACTCCGGCAGGCGCGTGAGGTTCTTGCAGTAGCGCAGGCTCAGCTTCTTGAGGGCGGACAGCTGGCCCAGCTCCTCGGGAAGGGACGTCACCGGCAGGTCCTCGAGGCTGAGCGAGCGCAGCGCCTTGAGCTCACCGATGCGCGGTGGCACGGCCTCGATGGGGTTGAAGTCCAGCGTGAGCCCCTCGAGCGTGGCGAGGGAGAAGACCTCGTCGGGAATCACCTTCAGCTTCTTCTGCGCGAGCGAGAGCCTGGGAGCCTTCTCCCCGCGCGCCACCTTCTCCCGCGCGGCCGCGAGCGCCTTCTCCACCGGGCCGAGCTTCGTGTCCGCCAGCACGGGCTTGCCCGCGCGCAACATCGCCCGCAGGCCCCGGGTGTCCAGCGTGGAGTCGGTGACGTTGCCGTCGTCATCCTCGTCCTCGCCGGTCCACGCGCCCGGCAGCAGCGCTTCATGCGGCTCCAGTCGCTTGCGCGGCTCGCCCTTGCCCGTGAGCTTGCTTCCGACGAGGACCTCCACGTCGAGCGCGCCCTCCGCGCGGAGGTGGTGGTGCTGCTCGACGAGCGCCCTCGCCTTCAGCCCTCCGCCGACACAGAAGACATCGTCCCCGAGCGAGTCGCCGAAGAGCAGTCCGCGAATCCGCGCGTCCCCCGCGACGAACATGGCTGACACCGTGGCGACGTTCTCCACGTCCAGGCTCCCGAGCACGACCAGGAGCGTGTGGTCCGCCTGGTGCCCGTCCGTCAGCAGCCCCGCGAGCCGGACATCGCCGGAGACCACCAGCGGCCTGGGGCCGACGTCCAGCGCGTCCGCCACCAGGTCGCCCTCGTGGAAGAGGACCGTGTCCTCGGTCAGGTCCTTCCAGTAGGCGGACAGACGCTCACGCCACGCGGGCGTCGCCACCGCCTCCACCCTCGACCAGACCTCCTTCGCGGAGGTCTGCTTCCCCCACTGCGTCACCGTCGTCTGCGTCGTCATGGACCCGTGGTGCTCCTGCTTCGTCGGATGCGGGGTCCTGGCTACCACGAGTGATGCCAGGGCGCAGCGCGCCTTTCGGTGGCGAGCGCGGAGGTGTCTCAGTCGGGGGGACGAGATGAGCGGCGGCAGGCTCCGCGGCTTGAAGGGCTGAAAACCGGTGAGAACGCCCGCGAACAGGATGGCGGCCCCGGCGATGGCACTGCCACCTCCGAACAGCTGAAGCAGCCCCATGCCCCCATCGATGACACACAGAATCCAGCCCACCGCGGCGCCGCGTGCCCTGGCCACCAGCAGGGTCAGCGCAATGAAAGGCGACATCAAACACAGGCCGTCCAACAGCATCTCGACAGGGCGGGTCACCCGCTCGAGGAGGATGCTGGCCAGCACCTGGACGGGCGCGGGCGCATCACGCCCCGAGAGGCTCGCGGAGAGCTTCGCCTGCGCCACCACGCGCGGCGATGGGTTGAGGCGGGCCGCCCTGCGTTGGAGCGCGGCCACCCTTGGGGACGGCGCCACGGCGACAGGGCGATAGGAGCCCCTGTCTTTTCGGAGGGGGAGCACCGCGCGGCGCGACTCGAAGCTCTTCATGAAGCACTCCTCGCGTCAGGCCTCGGAGCGTGGCAACCGGCCCCGACAGGGCCCGCGCGTCCGACCTGGCGCGAGGAGTGACTGCGTTTTGTGAGCCTACGGCTGGGATTGCGGCGCGAAGCACGCGTCGTTCAGCTGCGTGGACCAGAGCTGGCCCGCCTCGGTGTCGTCATACGCGCTGAAGTACACCCGCGAGCCCAGCTGGAAGAACTCACGAGGGTAGGACGAGGCCGTGGGCGGCGTGACGCCGACGTCCCGCAGCTTGCGCGTCCCGGACGGCGAGCCGTTGCTCACCCACGGCTCGATGCCACCGCCGTCGGCCTCGTAGGCGCTGAAGAAGACCAGGTCGTCCGACACGGCATACACGGGCGAGGCGTACTCGTCCGAGAGGCTCAGCGGCCGGCGCAGCCGCACCGTTCCCCCAGCGGTGCCGTCCGTCACCCAGAGCTGCGAGTCGCGCGGCGCGGGACCATTGCTGCCGATGATGACGGAGAAGAACAGCTTCGAGCCTCCCGGGGGAATGCTGACGCTGTCGATGACGGGGAACGCCTCGCCCAGCGAGGTGTAGTCATTGGGCAGGCTGACGACAGACATCGGGTTGCCGCCCGCGAGAGGCACCTGGTAGAGGACCATGTACTGCGTCGTCAGGGACGTCGTGGTCACATAGACGGTCGACCCCAGCGCGCCCAGCAGGCGCACGTCCCGGGCGGCGCCGAAGGACGCCAGGCGCAGCGTGCCGCCGGCCGTGCCATCCGTCTTCCACAGCTCCTGGAGCCCGGAGTCCTGACGCAGGAGGAAGAGCGTGAGCCCATCGGTGGTCCGCGCGTCCTTGATGAAGGCATTGGGACCCGACGTGAGCCGCTTGACCTGGACGGTGCCCGCCGACGTGCCATCCGTCTTCCAGAGGCTGGTGGCCCCCGCCAGGTCGCGCACGAAGAAGCGCAGCGTGTCGTTGGCGGCTCCGGACAGGTAGCTCACCTCCGCGTCCGGACCGAAGTCACGCACCCGTGACGTGCCGCCCGCCGAGCCATCCGACGCCCACAGCTCGTACCGGGTGCGCGCGGAGCCCGTCTCGTAGCGCTCCAGGAAGAACACCACCGAGCCGCGGCCCGTGGCCGTCATGTGTGTCGGATACGAGCTGTCCGTGCCCGGCGTCAGGTCCCCCACCATGCGGGTGCCACCCGAGGTGCCATCGCTCACCCACAGCTCCGTGCCATGCGCGACGTCCGCCGCCTGGAAGAACAGCAGGGACGCGGTGGGCGTGAGCCGGTCGAGCGGCGGCGTGAAGTTCCCCTCCGTGGCGGGGAGGCTCTTGATTTCGGTGGTCCCGGCCGCGGTGCCGTTGCTGCGCCACAGCGCCCGCTTGCCATCCTCGTAGTTCACCGCGAAGTGCAGCTGGCCCTTGAAGTTCACGAAGTCATCGGGGCTCGACGCGTAGCGCGGAATCCCGATGTCCGAGGGCGGGAGGATGGTCTTCACACGCTGGGTGGAATCCTCCGTCGGCAGGCAATACGAAGCATCCAACCGCTCCTCTGCCTCCTCGGCGGGGGCTGACACCTCCTCCCCGGGAAGTGCGCCTCCACAACCCGCCCCCATCACCACCAACGACGACACCATCCACCCACCGCGCCACGACATGCTGCCCCCTGCTGAAGAGACTGGGAGGGAGGGTGTGTCGTGTCATTCCCGGTGCAAAGTGCCCCCAAGACCTACCTTGCTCGCCTGCCTGGACCGACAAGGCGTGTGGTGGGACATGTGCACCATTGGGACCTCGTGAGATGTGCCAGGGCGTTCAGCGCGCCCCGAAGGCTCTCTAAGCTCGCGGCTCCTCCCCGGGAGCGTGATGCCCATGAATGTCCACGAGCGGCCGCGCAGCACCATGCATCACGCCGAGGCACGCGAGCCCCGCGCCACCGCTGGCGACAGCCTGGAGTCTGCCTCGGGCGCCCGCCAACACACGCTGCAGCGGATGTTGAACCAGCGGCCCGCGGTCCAGTCACTGCTCCAGCGACAGCGCGACGCGGACCAGGGCTCGCGAGCAAGGAACTCGACCGCGCGGGCCGGCGGCGTCGTCCAGCGCTTCACCGAGGAGGGGGGCTATCGCATCTCCGCGAACCGCGCGTTCGCGCTGCCCTCGGAGAACGAGACGCAGCGGTTCTTCGCCACGCCCGCCCTCATCGAGCGCTCCAACCGCATCCTCGAGGCGATGGGCTCGCGCGTGAGACTCCACGCCGGAGACGACGCCCCTGAAGCGCTTGCGGGAATGAAGGCCGTGACGCCGAGAGCGGTCGACCCCGAGCAGCCCCTCTTGGACGTCAACGAGTGCATCGACGTGGCGGACCGCGTGACGAATTCGGGACAGACGCACGCCCTCTATCAAGGCCCTGATGATGACGCCCCGACCTCGCGGCGGCAGAGCACCTACACCCTCAGCGAGCTCAATGCCATCGCCGGGCAGTTGGCGGACAACGCCGATGTCACGCCCCAGTCCATCATCACCGCGCAGGACGAGCTCACGGAAGAAGACGCGGAGGCCTCGACGTTCCAGTTCAACTTCCGGGATGTCGCGGTCGACACCGACAACAGGCAACAGGCATCCACCGCGCTGGCGCAGGTGATTCCCATCCCACGGCTGCGCATCGCGCTGCTCCGGGAGATCTTCGGAGGCACCTACGAGAAGCAGCCCGTCGTCCAGCAGCAGCTCGCGAACCTGCTCGGTCCGTTCCTGGACGCGCACCTGGAGGACGGGGAGCGGGACGTCGACGAGTGGCAGGAGCTGCTCGAGGCGCACTTCGCCACCGGCCAGCGCCAGGCCCGGGCGGAGGCGACAGACCGCTACCTCCAGCACGACACGGAGCAACTGAGCGCACGAAGCCGTCGGGTGGGCGTCAACGCCTCCGCACGTCCCGAGGTGGGAGAGTCCTACGCCATCGTGGGCACCCGCGAGCGCACTGACGACGAGAGGCTCTGGAGCTTCCACTTCGCGGCGGTCATCGCACGCGATGGTGAGGACAGCCTCACGCTCGAGAACTACAACCGGGAGAAGGGCAGCGAAGGCAACCCGGAGTGGTACTTCGACATGCAGGGCCCCGAGGCCCAGTCCTTCCACGCCAAGCACCGCGCCACCGTCGCGGGCGCGCTCACGCTGCGGATGGGCGCCCCGGCGACCGAGGAGCTCCGAACGCAGACACGGGCCAGGCTGCCCCAGGGCGTCTCCGAGGAGGTCCTCGCGCGAATCGAGCAGGCCCGGACGCGCGCCGGACTCGCCGCCCTCCTCGCGGACGCGACAGGTACAGCGGATTCGGACACCACCGACGCGCAGTAGGAAGACATCCCCACGCGTCGGGCTCCAGCTCGAAACGAGTTTCGAAGGAATTTCCCCGCCGCCGTTCGTACAGCGAGGGTCCTGTGCGAAGCCGTGTAACACACCGCATCCAATGTCTTGGATTGTCCCGGGTCACCCGACCCATGACACATCCAATCACCATAAGTAGAAACCACTACGACGGGCTGAAATGACTTTCCGTCGTGTTTCTGGCAGAGTCTTGAGACGCAGCTGAAAAAGTCAGCACGGATTCCGAGACCAGGGGGGGGTCGCGCGGTTTTCACGCGATAGGAATTGCCACGACGGCATGGATTGCCGCCCTCCTCTCCAGATGAATGTGTCACCCGACGTGCGGGGCGCTCCGTGAGCCAGGGAGCACGCCGCGCGGAGCAGGGCTCTTGCCTCGTGAGTCGGGGCGGAGTCGACGAACCCGCAGAGGGAGGAGTCGTCCATGCCGGCAGCTCTCAGTTATCCGGGCGTCTATATCGAGGAGATTCCCAGTGGGGTCCGCACCATCACCGGGGTGCCCACGTCGATTACCGCCTTCGTCGGACGCGCGCTGCGCGGACCGGTGAACGAGCCGGTGGTCTGCAACGGCTATGGTGACTTCGAGCGGAGCTTCGGAGGTCTGTGGGGGGACGGAGCGATGAGCTTCGCCGTCCGCGACTTCTTCCTCAATGGAGGCGGCCAGGCCGTCGTGGTCCGGCTGGACAATGGCTCGGAGACGGCGGACCTGAGCATCACCACCACCGGGGGCGCCCTGGTGCTCGAGGCCTCGAGCCCCGGCGCCTGGGGCGGCAAGCTCAGCGTGACGGTGGACCACAACACCAAGAAGACCGGCGTGTCGGCCGTCGACGACCTGCTCTTCAATCTGACGGTCACCGACACGGGCACCCAGGTGACGGAGAAGTTCATCAACCTCTCCATCGACGCGGCCAGCGCGCGCTACTACCCGACGGTGCTCGCGCAGGGCTCCACGCTCCTGCGGGTGAGGACCTTGCCCGCCACCGCGGCCCGGCCCCCGGCGGGCACCTCCACGCCCCTCACGGCGGACGCCGGCACCAACGGCAACGCGCTCACGCGCACCCAGTTCACCACCGCCGCGGGCCTGCGCGCCGACAAGAAGGGCCTGTTCGCGCTGGAGAAGGTGGATGTCTTCAACCTGCTGTGCATCGCGCCCCACACGCTGGGCGGCGACATCGAGGCGGACCTGGCCACGGACGCGGCGGCCTACTGCGAGGAGCGCCGCGCCATCTTCATCGCGGACCCGCCGGCGGCCTGGGACAGCGTGGCGGACGCCGTCGCTGGCTTCAACAGCAGCAGCCTGCGCAGCAAGAACGCGGCGCTCTACTTCCCCCGGCTGGTGCAGGCCAACCCCCTGCGGGAGAACCAGCTGGACACCTTCGCGCCCTGCGGCGCGGTGGCGGGCGTCATCGCGCGCACGGACACCCAGCGCGGCGTGTGGAAGGCGCCCGCGGGCCTGGACGCGCTGCTCACCGGCGTGCCCAAGCTGAGCGTGCCGCTCACGGACCAGGAGAACGGCCAGCTCAACCCGCTGGGCGTCAACTGCCTGCGCTCGCTGCCGGCCGCGGGCCGGGTGGTGTGGGGCGCGCGCACCACGCGCGGCAACGACTTGCTCGCCGACGAGTGGAAGTACCTGCCGGTGCGCCGGCTGGCGCTCAACATCGAGGAGAGCCTCTTCCGGGGCATCCAGTGGGTGGTGTTCGAGCCCAACGACGAGCCGTTGTGGGCGCAGATCCGCCTCAACGTGGGCGCCTTCATGCAGAACCTCTTCCGGCAGGGCGCCTTCCAGGGTCAGACGCCGCGCGACGCGTACTTCGTCAAGTGCGACCGGGAGACGACGACGCAGAACGACATCAACCTCGGCGTGGTGAACATCGTCGTGGGCTTCGCGCCGCTCAAGCCGGCCGAGTTCGTGGTCCTCAAGCTCCAGCAGATGGCCGGCCAGGTCGCGGCGTAAAGGGAGACCCATTCCATGGCTCAGTTCAGCGTCAACGCGCAGCGTTTCGACCCGTACAAGAACTTCAAGTTCCGGGTGAAGTGGGATGGCCGCTACGTGGCGGGCATCAGCAAGGTGGGCGCGCTCAAGCGCACCACGGAGGTGGTCAAGCACCGCGAGGGCGGCGACCCCAGCAGCAGCCGCAAGTCCCCGGGCCGCAGCGAGTACGAGGCGATTACGTTGGAGCGCGGCGTCACCCACGACACCGAGTTCGAGCGCTGGGCCAACAAGGTCTGGAACCATGGCTCCGGCCTGGGCGCCGAGGTGTCCCTCAAGGACTTCAGGAAGGACATCATCCTGGAGGTCTACAACGAGGCCGGACAGCTGGCCATCGCCTACAAGCTCTACCGCTGCTGGGTGTCCGAGTACCAGGCGATGCCGGACCTGGACGCCAACGCCAACGCGGTGGCCATCCAGACGCTGAAGCTGGAGAACGAGGGCTGGGAGCGTGACTACGACGTCACCGAGCCCTCCGAGCCCAGCTTCAACGAGCCCAATCCCTGACGCACCGAGGCCCCATGCGCTCGCTGACGGCTTCGGAGCTGCTGGGCGCGTGGGAGGCGGGATACCCGCACACGTCCGCGGGGCGCGCGCTCGCGCTGTTGGGCGCCGCGTTCCCGGAGCGGAGCCTGGGAGAGCTGGCGCGGCTGCCGGTGGGTGCCCGGGACTCGCTGCTCCTGTCGTTGCGGGAGGGGACGTTCGGTGGGGCCATCGGGGGGCTCGTGGCGTGTCCGCGGTGTGGGGAGCAGGTGGAGCTGGCGTTCGAGGTGGGGGACATCCGCGTCCCCACCGGGGCGGCGGCTCCGGAGGTGCTGGAGGTGGAGCGGGCGGGTCATGCCGTGCGGTTCCGGCTGCCGGACAGTCGGGACCTGGCGGCGCTGGCGTCGGGGCGGGAGCCGACGGGGCCCGGGCAGATGCTGGCGCGGTGTGTGGTGGAGGCACGTCGAGAGGGGGCGCACGTGGAGGCGCGGGAGCTGCCGGAGGACGTCGTGGGCGCCATCAGCTCGGCGATGGAGGCCGCGGATCCGCAGGCCCGCGTGGAGCTGGCCACGACGTGTCCCGGGTGCGGCCATGGGTGGGCGGCGGGGTTCGACATCGCGGAGTTCCTGTGGCGCGAGGTGGAGGCGTGGGCGCAGCGGCTGCTGCGTGACGTGCACACGCTGGCGAGCGTGTATGGCTGGTCCGAGGAGCACATCCTCGCGATGAGCCCCTGGAAGCGGCAGCGCTACCTGGAGCTGGTGGGGCGATGAGCGACTACTTGAGCCATCTGGTGGCCCGGCAGGTCCGCCCCACGGAGGGCGTCCGGCCGCGGACGGCGTCGTACTTCGCGCCCGAGTCGCGAGGCGTGGCGGGGGCGTTCGAGGACACAGTCGGTGAAGCATCGCGTGCCCCGCTCGGCCAGGTCCGGCCTCACCGCGAACCTTGGAGCGCGGTGGGTCAGGTGCTCTCCGGGCCCGTGGGCACGCAGGCCCCCAGGTCCGGAGAGGCTCGGGACGGGGTGGGTCCGCTGCTCGGCGAGCCTCGGAGCCGTGGAGGCCCCGGCGTCGGTGAGGGGCACTTCGGACGCACGCCCGACTCGGCGCAGGGTGCGTCGAGGGGCGAGCGCTCCCGTGAGCGCGCGGAGGCCCTGGTGGGAGAGGGCCCCGCGCGACACCCCGATTCGCGCGTGTCGACGGCTTCGGCGCCAGGCCCGCGCGCGGATGAGGGACGGGCTTCGAGGTCGAGGGGCAGCGGCACCGCGTCGGGCCTCGGACAGTCGTCACGAGGCGCGGTGGGCGTGGCGCCACGCGAGCTGGGCACGTCACACGAGGGGCGCACAGACGAGGCTCGGCATGAGCCCGGCGCGGCGTGGAACAGCGCGACGGGTGTCTTCACTCGCGCACCTCGCGCGAGGACGGCGGGCGCTGACGAGAGCGTCTTCGCACAGGCGAGGACCTCAGGGGACGCGGGCGTCGCGCCTCGTGTGAGTGCGTCTGGGGATGAGGGCGCTGCTTCGCGTACGAGGGCCTCGGCGGATGCGCGCGTCGCCTCGCGCACGAGGTTGGCGCCGGGCGCGAACGAGACCGGCGCCGAGTCACCGCTCTCCCGCGCGACGGAGCGTCCCGATGGTTCGGTGGCGGCCTCGCCGCATGACGCACGGAGCGCTGGGGGGCTCGCGCCGCGCACGGAGCACGCGTCCTCACGCAGTGAGGGGCACTTCATTCCGAGGGGCATCGTGCCTCGGGATGAGCCACTTCGCACGGCATCCGACGCCAACGAGGCGACTCGCGGGGACGTCACGCCCCTGGGGTTGTCGCTCGCGCTGGAGGCGGGGCGGTCCGCGATGACGTGGGGCATGGCGCGCGACGCACTCGCCGAGGAGCAAGACCTCCCGATGCGCCCCGCCTCGCGCGCTCGTCAGGCGCGCGACGCGCTCGCCGAGGAGCAAGACCTCCCGATGCACCCCGCCTCGCCCGCTCGTCAGGCGCGCGCTCTCGCCGCGGCGCTCGAATCAGGTGAGGGCGACAAGGTACGAAGCGGACAGGAGTCTCGCGCCACGCCGCTCTCCGTGACGCATGCACCGGAGGCCCCGGTCATCAACGTCACCATCGGCCGCATCGAGGTGCGCGCGGTGGCGCCCGCCACTCCGCCCCGGAGCGTGCCCGCGCGTCCCTCGGCGTCTCCGTCGCTCGAGGATTACCTCGCGCGCCGCAATGGAGGTGGCCGATGAACCACCTCCCTCGCCGGACGATGGCCGCGCGCCACGCCTTGTGTCTCGCGCCGCGACGGACGACCACGCGCTCCGCGCACCCGACCTCATTGACGCGTCACGTGTCGCGCCTGTCGTCCAGGCAGACGAGGAGTCATCTCCTCCGGCCCGAGATGGCCGCACGCCATGCATCCCGCCTCGCGCCTCGACTGGGAGGTGGCCGATGAGTCCCCCCGCTCGGCCGGTGCAAGGCACGCGTCGCGCCTCGCGTGGGAGGCGCACAATGAGCCTCCTCCGTCGCCCGATGACGGGCCCGTGCCACGCCTCGTGCCTTCTGGGAGGCGGACGATGAGCCATCGCCCTCTCTCCGCCGCTGCCTCCCTCAGCGCCGCACACCTTGCTCCGCGCCGGCGAGGTGGCCGATGAGCAACTCGCTCTCCATCGCGACGGTGACGGCGACGCTGCGCACGCTCCTGTTCAACCACCTTCAGGTGGACACCCCCGACGTCACCGTCACCACGCTGCCTCCGGACAAGGCCCGTGCCCGGGACGCGACGCACCATCAACTCAACATCTTCCTCTTCCAGGTCGGTCACGACGCCGCGCTCCGCAACACGACCTTCCCTCCCCACGTGAAGCCCGGCGAGTCCGGCCTCCCGCCCCTCGCCCTGCGACTCACGTACCTGCTCACGCCCTACGCCCCGTCCGACGACGACGTGGAGAGCCACAAGCTGCTCGGCAAGGCGATGAACGTCCTCCACGACCACCCGCTGCTCGGGTCCGAGGAGCTCCGCGTCGCCGTCCCCGGCAACGACCTCCACCGACAAGCCGAGCGCGTGCGCATCACCTCGGAGCCGCTCTCCCTGGAGGAGCTCTCCAAGCTCTGGACCATGTTCCAGACGCAGTACCGCGTCTCCGTCGTCTACCAGGTCTCCGTCGTCCTCATCGAGAGCACCCGCCCGCGCGCCACGCCGCTCCCCGTGCTGCGCGCCGCCCTCTCCGTCCAGCCGGACATCCTGCCCCCCTTCCCCCTCCTGGAGGCCATCACGCCCCCACAGCGGCAGGTCAGCGCGCGACTGGGTGACGTGCTCGTCCTCACCGGCCAGCACCTCGCGGGCAACACCGTGGGCGTGCGCTTCCAGCATCCGCTCTGGACCACACCGGCGACACGCCCCGCCGCCGACAGCACCGCCACGCGGCTCACCACCTCCATCCCGAATGACGCGGCCAACTGGCCCGCGGGCACCTACGCCGTGTCCGTCATCGTCACCGACACGAACGGCGTCGAGCACGCCTCCCCCGCCCTCCCGCTCACGCTCGCCCCGCGCATCCTCACGCTCGCGCCCTCCCCCGTGCCGCGCGGCCCCGATGGCGAAGTCACGCTCACCGCCACCTTCAGCCCCCACGTCCGTCCCGACCAGCGCGTGGCCCTGCTCCTCGGCGACAGGGAGCTCCCCGCACCCGAGCGCGTCGCCGCCGTGGACAACCTCACCTTCACCGGACGCGGCTTCACCGCGGGCGACCATTACGTCCGGCTGCGCGTGGACGGCGTGGACTCGCTCCTCATCGACCGGAGCCAGACGCCGCCCGTGTTCGACCCCACCCAGCGGGTGAGCGTCACATGAGCTCCTCCCCGCCGACCTCCTGGCAGGACGCCAACCAGCGTCAGCTCACCGCGGCGCTCGCGGTGGTGCGCGCGCGGCTGCTCCAGCAGGTGCTCGCGACGGGCGAGGAGCCCCTCCCCTCCGGAGGACCCGACGTCGACGCCGCCCTCGCCGCGCTCGCGCAAGCAGGCTCCGCCATGCCGGCCCCGTCCGCGCTGGAGAACCTGTGCGAGACCTTCCAGCTCTCCCCCTTCGAGCGCGACTGCCTGTTGTGCTGCGCGAGCGTGGAGCTGGGCACCGGCTTCGGCGCGCTGTTCGCCACCGTGAATCGGGACCCGCGACGTCCCTGGCCCACCTTCGGTCTGGCCCTGGCGATGTTGCCGGACGCGCACTGGAGCGCGCTCACGCCCGTGGCCGCCCTGCGCCGCTGGGAGCTGCTCACCCTCGCTCCCGGCGAGAGCCTCACCACCAGCCCGCTGCGCATCGACGAGCGCATCCTCCACTACCTCACCGGCCTGTCGTACCTGGACCGCCGTCTCCAGGAGCTCGTCTCCCCAGTCCCCGCGCAAGCCACTCCGCCGCCCTCCCACCAGGAGCTCGCCGAGCGGATGTGTCGACTCTGGGAGCGCGAGACGAGCGCCGCGACCGTCCAGCTGTGTGGCGTGGAGCCCGACGGCGCGCGCGCCATCGCCAGCACGGCCTGCGCCGCCCTGGGACTCCAGCTCCACGTCACGCGCGCGAGCCAGCTTCCCCTCGTCGCCGAGGAGCGAGGGATGCTCGCCCGGCTCTGGGAGCGCGAGGCCCTGCTGATTGGCAGCGGCCTGCTCATCGAGTGTGACGACGGCACCAGCGCCGAGTCGCTCCGCGCCGCGACCGCCTTCGCCGAGCAGGTCCAGGGCATGGTCATCCTCACCGCGCGCGAGCCCGTGCGCCTGAGGGGCCGCGCGTCGCTCCCGCTCGAGGTGAAGCGCCCCACGCGGGGCGAGCAGCAGGCGCTGTGGACCGGAGCGCTCGGACCCGAGGGTGTCCCGCGCAACGGCGCGCTGGAGAAGATCACCCAGCAGTTCGACCTGCCCCTGCACGCCATCCGCGCCGCCAGCCTGGAGGTGCGCGAGCGAGGCCCCTTCGACGACGAGGGCGCGCTGGGCTCGGCCCTCTGGAACGCCTGTCGCGTGCAGTCGCGCCCCCGCCTGGAGGACCTGGCGCGCAGGCTGGAGCCGACCGCGGGTTGGGAGGACCTGGTGCTCCCCCCGGACAAGAAGGCCATCCTCAAGGAGATCGCCGCCGCCGTGCGCCAACGCACGCGCGTGTACGAGACCTGGGGCTTCGCCTCCAAGGGCGCGCGCGGCCTGGGCATCAGCGCCCTGTTCGCTGGCGCCAGCGGCACGGGCAAGACGATGGCCGCGGAGGTGCTCGCGCTGGAGCTGGGCCTGGACGTCTACCGCATCGACCTGAGCCAGGTGGTCAGCAAGTACATCGGCGAGACGGAGAAGAACCTGCGCCGCGTGTTCGACGCCGCGCAGGAGGGCGGCGCCATCCTCCTGTTCGACGAGGCCGACGCCCTGTTCGGCAAGCGCTCCGAGGTCCGCGACAGCCACGACCGCTACGCCAACATCGAGGTGAGCTACCTGCTCCAGCAGATGGAGTCGTACGGGGGCCTGGCCATCCTCACCACCAACATGAAGGACGCGCTGGACACGGCCTTCCTGCGCCGGCTGCGCTTCGTGTTGCAGTTCCCCTTCCCGGACGCCGCCCAGCGCGCGGACATCTGGCGGCGCATGTTCCCCGCCGCCACGCCCACCGAGGGCCTGGACGTCGCGCGCCTGGCCCGGCTCAGCGTCACCGGCGGCAACATCCGCACCATCGCCCTCAACGCCGCCTTCCTCGCCGCCGACGCCAACGAGCCGGTGCGGATGGCGCACCTCCAGCGCGCGGTGCGCTCGGAGTTCAGCAAGCTCGACAAGCCCTTGGCCGAGGCCGAGGTCTCGGGGTGGACATGACGCCACGACACATCTCGCTGCACATCGACGAGCTGGTCCTCCACGGCGTCCCCGCCTCCCAACGGGAGCAGGTGGGCGAGGCCGTGCGCGTGGAGCTGACGCGCCTGCTCACCGAACAGGGCCTGCCCCAGGGCCTGTCCGGCGCCGCGCCACGCGTGGACGCGGGCACCGTCCACACCCGGCCCCACGCCGCGCCCCAGTCCCTGGGCGTCCAGGTGGCGCAAGCCGTGTACGCGGGCCTGGGACAGGGAGGACCCAAGCGATGAGCTCGTTCCCACGCACCCCGCGCACGCAGCGCGGCGCCATCGTCGGGTTGGACCCGTTCAACCCCGTCGCGAGCCTGGTGGTGTTCCAATACAACCCGGACACCATGACGCGCACGCTGACGCCCCAGATGTCGGGCGAAGGCGGGGACCGCACGGAGGCGCTCCGGCTCAAGGGCGCGCCCGTGGAGAACATCCGCGTGGAGGTCGAAATCGACGCCACGGACCAGCTCGCCCAGGGCGACGCGCTGGCTGGCAGCGTGGGCATCTATCCGCAGCTGTCGTCGCTGGAGATGCTCGTCTACCCGAAGACCGCGCAGGTCATCCTCAACGCGGTGCTGATGCAGGTGGGCACGCTGGAAGTCGTCCCCGCCACCGCGCCGCTGACGCTCTTCGTCTGGGGCCCCAAGCGCGTGCTGCCGGTGAAGCTCACCGAGTTCACCATCACCGAGGAAGCGTTCGACCCGAACCTCAACCCCATCCGCGCCAAGGTGTCCCTGGGGCTGCGCGTCCTCTCGTACAACGACTTGCCGCTCACGCACCCCGGCTACGCCCTCTTCCTCACGCACCAGGTCGTCAAGGAGGCCATGGCCGTCGTCGGGAGCATCTCCGGCGTGGCCAACGCCTCGCTGCCTCGCTGAAGCCTCTTTCGCCTCCGGGAGCCACCATGCTCGACCCCACCAGTCGCTACGCGAACCTCGAGACCGCCACCCTCACGCTGCCCGACGGGCGCGTGGCGGCCTACAAGCGCCGCCGCTTCATCCCCGCCGGCAACGCGCTCAAGGTCCTGGCCGAGGTCACCGTCACCGAGGGCGACCGGTTGGACCTGCTCACCCACCGCACGCTGGGAGACCCGGAGCACTTCTGGCGCGTCTGCGACGCCAACGACACGCTCAACCCCTTCGAGCTGATGCGGGAGACGGGCTCCGTGGTGCGTATCGCCATGCCGGAGTTCTGAGCGCGACATGAGCCTGCTGGGAATCCATCTCACCTTGCTGGTGGGCCCCACGGTGGCGGTGCCCGCGCCCGCGTCGTTCATGGAAGCCCTCCAGAACGTGGAGGTCACCCACAACGACGAGGGACGCTCGGGCTTCCAGCTCACCTTCGGCGTGGGCCGCGCGGGGGCCATGGACCTGCTCGACTACGGGCTGGTGGGCCACCCGCTGCTCAGGCCCATGAACCGGGTGGTGCTGCTGGTGACGTTCAACGTGGTGCCGCAGGTGCTCTTCGACGGCATCATCACCCACCGCACGCTCACGCCCTCCCATCAGCCGGGCGCCTCCACGCTCACCCTCACCGGCGAGGACATCAGCGTGGCCATGGACCTGGAGCAGAAGGTCCACGAGCACCCCGCGCAGGTGGAGCCCATCATCATCGCGCAGCTGGTGCTGAGCTACGCGCAGTACGGCCTCGTCCCCGTCATCATCCCGCCGCCCACGCTGGACGTGCCGCTGCCCATCTACCGCACGCCCGTCTTCCGCGGCACCGACTACGCCTACCTGCAGGAGATGGCCCGCCGCTACGGCTACGTCTTCCACGTCACCCCCGGCCCCGCGCCGCTGATGAACACCGCGTACTGGGGCCCACCCAACCGGCTGGGCATTCCGCAGCGGGCCCTGTCGGTGAACCTGGGCGCGCAAACCAACGTGGACTCGCTCGACTTCCAGTACGACGCGCTGGCGCCCACCACGGTGAAGGGCCAGGCCATCGTCTTCGGCCGCGCGCTGCCGGTGCAGACCTTCGCGAGCCTGCGCGTGCCTCCGCTGGCGAGCCAGCCCGCGCTGCTCACCCAGTCCAGCGTGCGCACGTCGCTGCTGGAGGACGTGCCGGACGGCGCGGGCTACCTCGCCGCGTTCGCCCGGGCGCAGGGGCAGACGGACAGCTCCACGGACACGGTGCTCACCGGCTCCGGGGAGCTGGACGCCACGCGCTACGGCGACGTGCTGCGCCCCCGGGGCCTCGTCGGCGTGCGCGGCGCGGGCTTCCAACACGACGGCTTCTTCTACGTGCGCAACGTCACCCACTCCATCCGCCCCGGTGAGTACAAGCAGCGCTTCACCCTCACGCGCGAGGGTGTCGGGGCGCTCACTCCGGTGGTGCCGCCATGAGCTCCTACTTCGGGAAGTACCGCGGCGAGGTCATCAACAACATCGACCCGCTGATGATGGGCCGCGTGCAGGTGAAGGTGCCCACCGTCCTGGGCGACAGCCAGCTGGGCTGGGCCATGCCGTGCATGCCCTACGGTGGCAGCGGCAAGGGCTTCTTCGCGGTGCCCGCGGTGGGCGCCAAGGTCTGGGTGGAGTTCGAGCGCGGGGACCTCAACTACCCCATCGTCGCCGGCTGCTTCTGGGGCGAGGGCGAGGCGCCCGCCACGC
This sequence comes from Myxococcus guangdongensis, assembly GCF_024198255.1. Taxonomy (NCBI): domain Bacteria; kingdom Pseudomonadati; phylum Myxococcota; class Myxococcia; order Myxococcales; family Myxococcaceae; genus Myxococcus; species Myxococcus guangdongensis. The sequence goes on along the minus strand of NZ_JAJVKW010000006.1, from coordinate 433,842 downwards.
CGGGCCTGCCCACCACCAAGGTGTGGAAGACGGACGCCGTCACCGTGAAGCTCGATGACCTGCCGGGCGCGGGGGGCTTGAGCATCGAGGTGAGCCCGCCCGCGGTGCCCATGCCGCTGAAGGCGACCTTCACCGCGGCCGGCATCGAAATCAACCACGGGGGCACGGCCAAGGTGGTGCTCAGCGCCACCGGCATCGAGCTGTCGTTCGGCGCCGCCAACATCAAGCTCGGCCCCACGGGCGTCAACGTCAACAACGGCGCGCTGGAGGTCATCTAGCCATGGGAGCCTTCGTCGTCCACGTCGGAGCCACGGTGATGTGCCCGCATGGGGGCCAGGTGCAGACGATGCCCGGCAACCCGCGCGTGAAGGTGGGCGGCCAGTTCGTCGCCACCATGGCGGACCAGTACCTGGTGTCCGGCTGCACCTTCCCCCCGCAGGGCGGAGGGCCGTGCGTGCAGGTGAAATGGATGGTGCCCTCGGTGCGCGTGCGCGTGGGAGGCCAGTTCGTCATCCTGCAGAACAGCGTGGGGCTGTCCATGGGAGCCGCGCCGTTGGGGCCTCCGCAGGTGGTGATGACGCAGGTCCGCGTGAGGGGGACCTGAGCCATGCACATCGCCTTCCCCTATCGCCTGGATGGACGGGGCCGCACGGCGGACGCGGACCTGGACACGCACGTGCGGCACCTCATCGAGCAGGTGCTCTTCACCTCGCCCGGTGAGCGCGTCAATCGGCCCACCTTCGGCACGGGCCTGGGGCAGCTCGTCTTCGCGCCCAACAGCTCCGAGCTGGCCACCGCCACGCAGTTCCTGGTGCAGGGCGCGCTCCAGCAGTGGCTGGGCGACCTCATCCAGGTGGAGGCGGTGGAGACGCGCAGCGAGGAGGCCTCCCTCCACGTGACGGTGCGCTACGTGGTGCGCCGCACCCAGCAGCGCCAGACGGCGCAGTTCTCACGGGAGCTCTGACATGGGCGCGCGCTACGTCTGCCAGAGCGAACAGCGACGCCGGTTGGTGGAGGCCCACCCCACCTTCAACGGCATCGACTACCTGGAGGTCCTGGACGAGGAGGCCGCCGAGCTCGAGTTGGAGCGCCAGCGCACGCTGTGGGTGCGCTGCTACAAGCCGCTGCCGGCCACCCTCAGCGCGGACAACGTGGGAATCACCGGGGGCGTGCGCCTGAAGGACATCGGCGTCGCGCTCGCGTTCCGCATGGACCAGCCGCCACCCGAGCCTCGCACCACCGAAGCCGAGCGTGAGGAGTATGCGCGGCGCGTGGCGCTGGACGTCGAGAACGGCACCACCGAGACGCAGCAGACGCTGGTGGTGCGCACCACGTCCTCCGGCGACTTCTCCACGTACACGCTCGCGCTCCTGCGCGGGTTCCTGGACACGGTGCCACTGGAGGGCTTCGACGCCCTGCTGTCACGCGTGGACTTCACCTTCAAGGTGGAGTGCCCGAGCGAGTTCGACTGCGCCCCGCCGAAGTCCACCGTCACGCCGGACGGCGTGGACCCGACGCTCGACTACCTCACGCGCGACTACGCCAGCTTCCGGCGGCTCCTGCTCGACCGGTTGTCGGAGGTCGCGCCGCAGTGGAAGGAGCGCAACCCCGCGGACCTGGGCGTGACGCTGGTGGAGTTGATGGCCTACTCCGCCGACTACCTCAGCTACTACCAGGACGCGGTGGCCACCGAGGCGTACCTGGGCACCGCGCGCAAGCGCACCTCGGTGCGTCGTCACGCGCGACTGCTCGACTACCCCATGCACGACGGCGGCAACGCCCGCGCGTGGGTGACGGTGAGCCTCACGCCCGACGCGGAGGGCACGCCCCTGGCCGGGCCCACCGAGGTGACGGCCGGCACGGTGTTCATCACCACCGTGGACGCGCCCCGCGTGGTGGACGCCCGGCAGTTGCAGGCCGCCATCGTCTCCGGCGCGGAGGTGTTCGAGTCGCTCCACCCCACCACGCTCTCCTCGGGCCACGGCCGCATCACCTTCCACACCTGGGGCGAGGACCGCTGCTGCCTGCCCCGGGGCGCCACGGCGGCCACGCTGCTCAACCCGCCCTCGCCCGCGGACCCGACGAAGAAGACCTTCACGGCGGAGAACTTCTCCGAGGGCAAGGTGCTCATCCTCGAGGAGGCGCGCGGCGCCTCGACGGGGCGCGCCGTGGACGCGGACCCGTCCCGCCGCCACGCGGTGCGGCTGACGCAGGTGGGCTTCGGCGAGGACCCGCTGCTCGGCGTGGACGTGGTGGAGGTGTCCTGGCACACCGAGGACGCGCTGCCCTTCGAGCTGTGCCTGTGGACCGTCACCGTCCCGCATGACTCCACCGGAGAGAAGGAGGACGTGCCCGGACAGCCCGCGCCGGTGAGCGTGGCGCGCGGCAACGTGGTGCTGGTGGACCATGGGCGCACGCTGACGGAGGAGCTTCCCGCCGTGCCCGCGACGGGGAGCTACCGTCCCCGCCTGTCGAGGGGGCCCCTCACCCAGGTGTCACGGGCGGAGGGTGGCCGCGCGGTGGACCCCACGGCGTCCGCCACCGCGGCGCTGCGCTCGGCGCCGGAGGAGGCCCTGCCCGCGCTCTGGCTGCGCGAGGCGGAGAGCGGCCGCGTCTGGGTGCCGCGCCGCACGCTGCTCAACAGCGGCCGCTTCAGCCGGGAGCTGGTGGCCGAGGCGGAGGACGACGGACGGGCGCGCCTGCGCTTCGGCGACAACGTGCTCGGCGAGCGCCCCGGGGCGGGCGTGGGGATGACGGCCACGTACCGCATCGGCAACGGCGGCGCGGGCAACGTGGGCGCGGAGTCCATCACCCATGTGTTCTCGCCCGTGGGGGGCGCGTGGCGCGACGGCATCCTCCGCGTGCGAAACCCGCTGCCGGCCCAGGGAGGCGTGGAGCCGGAGACCGTGGAGCGCGTGCGCATCGACGCGCCGGAGGCCTTCCGCATCCAGCAGCGCGCGGTCACGGAGGAGGACTACGCGGAGGTGGCGCAGCGCCACCCCGAGGTGCAGCGCGCGGTGGGCAGCCTGCGGTGGACGGGGAGCTGGCACACCATGTTCATCACCGTGGACCGGCGCGGCGGCTTCCCGGTGGACGTGGACTTCTCCGAGCGGCTCACCACCTTCCTGGAGCGCTTCCGGCTGGCGGGGTACGATTTGCGCGTCGACGCGCCGCTCTTCGTGCCGTTGGACATCGCGATGACGGTCTGCGTGCTGCCGGGCTACCTGGCCGCCAACGTGAAGGCCGCGCTGCTGGAGGTCTTCGGCAACGGGGAGCTGCCCGATGGCCGGCGCGCCTTCTTCCACCCGGACAACTTCACCTTCGGCGAGCCGGTGTACCTGAGCCAGCTGGTGGCCACGGCGATGAAGGTCCCCGGCGTGGCGTGGGTGGAGACGGAGGACGCGCCGGGCAAGGCGCAGCGCTTCCGGCGCTTCGGCCAGGTGCCTCGCGACGAGTGGAAGAACGGGCTCATCGCCATGGACCGGCTGGAGATTGCCCGGCTCGACAATGACCCGAGCCAACCGGAGAACGGCAAGCTCGACTTCTACATGCAGGGGGGCCTGTGAGCACGTCCATCAAGGGCTCGGGGGACTGCGACGCGTGCGAGAGCCAGGGCGCGCAGGAGGCGGCGCCGCTGTACAACCGCCCCGGCCAGCCCGCGCTCGCGTACCGCATCGGCACGCACTCCAGCTTCTTCCAGCGCATGCTCTCGCGCCTGCCGCGTGAGTTCCTGCCGGAGGGTGAGTTCGCCGGCACCCGACCACTGGCGGCGCTGTCCACGCGCGGCACCGAGGACTTGTCCATCGCGATGCTGGACGCGTGGGCCACGGCCGCCGACGTGCTGACCTTCTACCAGGAGCGCATCGCCAACGAGGGCTTCCTGCGCACCGCCACGGAGCGGCGCTCGGTGTTGGAGCTGGCGCGGCAGCTCGGCTACGAGCTCAAGCCCGGCGTCGCCGCGAGCACGTACCTGGTCTTCACCGTGGAGACCGCGCCCGGCGCGCCCTCGCGCGTCCAGGTCCCGGTGGGCGTGCAGGTGCTCAGCATCCCGGGTCAGGACGCGCGGCCACAGACCTTCGAGACCACCGAGGCGCTGGAGGCCCGCGCGGAGTGGAACCTGCTCCGCGTGCCGAGGACGCAGCCCCAGCCGCTGATGCGCGGGGAGAACACGCTGTACCTGCGCGGGCTCCAACCCGGCCTCCAGCCCGGCGACGCGCTGCTGCTCGTGGGCGAGGAGCGCGAGCGCCAGCCCGGCAGCGAGCAATGGGATTTGCGTTGGGTCAAGACAGTCACCCAGGTGTCGAACCCGAAGGAGCCCGAGCTCAACCACACCGTGGTGACGTGGGAGCCGGGGCTGGGCAGCGAGTCGCCGCGCGTGGACCCGGCCGACCATCCTCGCGCCTTCGTGCTGCGGCTGCGCGGCAACCTGTTCGGCTACAACGCGCCGTCCTTCAAGGCGATGCCGGACGACGTCAAGAAGCGCTACAACCCGGACTTCCGGCCCGGCGACGCGCGCTTCACCCAGTGGCCCCAGTTCGAGAACGCCACCGCGGTGCAGGGAATCGTGGACCTGGACCGCGAGTACCCCACGCTGGTGCACGGCAGCTGGGTGGCGCTCTGGAAGTCGCGCTACGTCGAGCTCTACCGCATCACCGACATCCAGCCCTGGGCGCGTGAAGACTTCACGATGACCGCCAAGGTGACGCGGCTCACGTTCGACACCAACGAGCACCTGTCCTACTTCCCGCTGCGCAGCACCGTCGTGCTCGCGCAGAGCGAGGAACTGCCCATCGGCGAGATGCCGCGGACAGACCCGGTGAAGGGCGACGCCATCGAGTTGGACCGCGCGGTGGCGGGGCTGGAGCCCAAGCACGTGCTGCTCGTCGAGGGCAGGCAGCTCGTGGAGGGGCAGCCGGGCGAATGGCTGCGTCAGGTGGTCGCGCTGGACCGCGCGGAGCTGCTGCCGGACGGCTGCACGCGGCTGGTGCTCGAGGAGCCCCTGGCCGCGCCGCTCGTGCGCGACACGGTGCGCATCCACGGCAACGTGGCCCCCTCCACGCACGGAGAGACGGTGCGCGAGGTGCTGGGCGGCGGCGACGGCTCGCGCACGCACCAGCGCTTCGTGCTGCGCAAGCCGCCGCTCACCTACGTGGCCGCGCCCACCGACACGGGCGGGGAGAGCACGCTGGAGGTTCGCGTCAACGGCGTGCTGTGGAAGGAGGTGCCCACGCTCTTCGGCCAGGACGAGCGCGCCGAGGTCTACATGGTGCGCCTCCAGGACGACGGCACCGTGGTGGTGACCTTCGGTGACGGCGTGTCCGGCGCGCGCCTGCCCACGGGCCAGGAGAACATCACCGCGGTGTATCGCTCCGGCATCGGCCCGGAGGGCGAGGTGGACTCCGGGCAGCTCGCGCTCCTCAAGGTGCGCCCGCTGGGCATCCGCGAGGTGGGCAACCCGCTGCCCGCCACCGGGGCCGCCGCGCCCGAGTCACGGGACGAGGCGCGCGACAACGCCCCCGCGTCGGTGCTGACGCTGCGCCGCGTGGTGTCGCTGCAGGACTACGAGGACTTCGCCTCCACCTTCGCCGGCATCGGCAAGGCCCAGGCCGCAGACCTCACCAACGGCGAGCGCATCCTCGTGCACGTCACCGTGGCCGCGAACGACGGCGAGCCGGTGGAGCCGGGCACCCTGCTCCACGAGAGCCTGGAGGAGGCCCTGCGCACGCACCACGACCCGGTGCGCCAGTTCGCGCTCTCCTCCTACGAGCGGCTCTACTTCGCCATGGAGGCCCGCCTGCGGCTGGACGCGCGCTACCTGCCCGAGGACGTGCTCGCCCGGGCGGAGGCCGCGCTGCGCCAGGCGTTCTCCTTCGAGCGACGCCAGTTCGCCCAGGCGGTGAGCGGCGCGGAGGTCATCCGCGTCCTCCAGGACGTGCCGGGCGTGGTGATGGTGGACCTGGAGCGCCTGCACCCGACGACGCCCTCCATCCCGGAGCAGAAGCTGTTCTCGGTGATTCGCGCGCGCGGCGCCCGGTGGGAGCGCACGCTCCTGAGGCCCGCGCAGCTGCTCCTGTTGGACCCGTCGCTCCAGGGTGAGCGGCGGGGCGTGACGCTGGTGCACGACCTGGAGGTGAGCCCGTGACGCCCTCGCCCAGGGACCGGCTGTACAAGCTGCTGCCCGCCATCCACCGCGCCAAGGACACGCTGCAGGGCGAGCCCTTGCGCGCGCTGCTGGCCATCATGGAGCACGAGCTGCTGGCGCTCGAGGAGGACATCGGCCAGCTGCACGACAACTGGTTCATCGAGACGTGCCAGGAGTGGGTGGTGCCGTACATCGGCGACCTGCTCAAGGTGCGCGACCTGGTGCCCGTGGACCCGGGCCTCTTCAGCCAGCGCGCCTACGTGGCCAACACCCTGGCGTACCGGCGCCGCAAGGGCACCGCCGCCATGTTGGAGCAGCTCGCGCGCGACGTGACGGGCTGGCCCGCGCGCGCCGTGGAGTTCTTCCAGCGCGTGGGCACGACGCAGTACCTCAACCACCCGCGCCTGACGAGCCTGCGCACCCCGGACCTGCGCGACGCCAACGCGATGGAGCTGGTGGGCACGCCCTTCGAGGACGCCACGCGCACCGTGGACGTGCGCCACATCGACAACCAGCGCGGCCAGCACAACCTGCCCAACGTGGGCCTCTTCCTGTGGCGGCTGGAGTCCTATCCCGTCGTGCTCGCGCCCGCGTACCGGGTGCTGCCAGCGTCCGAGCCCGGCGCCACGGACGAGGGGCTCTTCCGCTTCGACGCGCTCGGCTGCGACACGCACCTGTTCAACCTGCCGCAGTCGGAGACCACGCTCAGCTCGCTGGCCGGGGAGCTCAACGTGCCGACGCCGCTGCGCCGCCGGCCGCTGTACGACGAGCTGGAGGCCCGCCGCGCCGCGCTCGCCCGGGGCCAGACGCCCGAGCAGCGCTCCTTCGGCGCCACCCCGCCCTTCACCCTCCACCTGGACGCGGGGCCGGGCACGTTCGAGGCCATCTCCCCGGACGAGGTCCTCATCTGTGACCTGTCCACCTGGCACCGTCCTCCCGCCACGCTGCCCTACCCGCCGTTGGACCCGAGCCTGCCGCCGGTGAATCGGAGCATTCGCGTCGCGGTGGACCCGGTGAACGGGCGGCTCGCCTTCGCCGAGGGACGGCCCGTGCCCACCGCGCTGTCGGTCAGCTACGCGTACGGCTTCAGCAGCGAGGTGGGCGGCGGCTTCTATGACCGTCAGGAGACGCTGCTCCCCCTGGAGCAGCGCGGCGAGTACCGCGTCGACACGCGCGCGGGCCCGTACCCCACGCTCGCCTCGGCCCTGAGCGCGAGCAGCGCCAGTGGGGACGCGCTGGTGGAGGTGCTCGACAGCGAGCGCCATCCGCTGGCCACGCTGGACGTGGCGGCGGGCTCGCGACTGGAGCTGCGGGCCGCCAACCTCCAGCGCCCCGTCATCGACCTGCAGGGTGGCCGGGGGCTGGTGCGCCTGGGTCAGGGCGCCACGCTGGTGCTCAGCGGGCTGCTCGTGCGCGGCGGCGTGCTGGAGGTGCAGGCCGCGGACAACGCCACCTTGGACCTGCGCCACTGCACGCTCGTGCCCGGACAGGACCTGCTGCCGGATGGCCAGCCGCGCACCACCGAGCCGAGCCTGGTGGTGAAGGGCGAGAAGGACGGTGACTGCACCGTGCTCCTCCACCGATGCATCACGGGCCCCGTGCGCACGGGCCGCGCCACCGTGCTCCGACTGGAGGACTGCATCGTGGACGGGCTGGGAGGTCCCGCGCTCCAAGGGCTGCCCACGCCGCCCGGGCCGCTGCTCCCTTCGGAAGAGGACCTGGAGGCCGAGGGCCTCACGGGCACGCTCCACGTGCTCGCCAGCACGGTGCTCGGGAGCGTGGAGACCACGGTGCTGGAGCTGGGCAGCGACAGCCTCTTCACGGGCCGGGTGAACGTGGTGCAGCGGCAGAAGGGCTGCATGCGCTTCTGCTACGTGCCACCCGGCTCGCACGTGCCCCAGCGCTTCCGCTGCCAGCCCGCGTACGCGGAAGGGACACCCGAGGACGTGCGGCTGGAGATCGAGCGGCGCGTGAAGCCCGTCTTCACCTCGGACCGCTACCTGGAGCCCGGCTACTGCCAGCTCCGCGACGACACCGATTCGGGCATCCGCCGGGGTGCCAGTGACGAGGGGGAGATGGGCGTGTTCCATCACCTCCAACAACCGCAGCGCGAGGCCAACCTGCGCGCGAGCCTGACCGACTACCTGCGCTTCGGACTCGAGGCCGGGTTCTTCTTCGTGACCTGAGGAGACGCCATGAAGGGCGATTTCAGCCGGAACACCTTCCGGCCCGCGAAGCACTACTCCACCGTGCGGATGCAGCAGGGCCGCGTCCAGCTGGACGCCGACTGGAACGAGCACGTCGACCTCCAGCAGTACCTGGACCAGACGACGCGCCGGGACGTCATCGGCCACAGCGGGACCCCCCAGGAGCCCGGCACGCCCGCCGACCAGACGGGATTCGCCCTCTTCACGCAGGGCACCCGCCCCTTCGTGCGCGCCGGGCGCTACTACGTGGAAGGCGTCCTCTGCCAGAACGAGCAGGCGGTGGCGCTGGATGCGCAGCCAGACCTCCCCGGCTTCACGCTGCCGGTGGCGAACGGGCGCTACCTGGCGTTCCTCGACGTGTGGCAACGACACGTCACCGCGCTCGAGGACCCGGAGCTGCGCGAGGTGGCGTTGGGCGGCCCGGACTCCGCCACGCGCACCCGCACGGTGTGGCAGGTGCGCCTGCTCCGGCTCACGGGCACGAACGCCTCGGGCCCCATCGAGGGCGTGCCGTGCCACACCTTCGGCACCCGGGAGTGGCTGCCCGACGAGCTGACCAGCACCGGCACGCTCGCGGCGCGCGGCGAGCCCGAGCAGGCCAGCGACAACCCCTGCATCGTCGCGGCCGAGGCGGGCTACCGCCGCCTGGAGAACCAGCTCTACCGGGTGGAGGTCCACCGCGGCAACACGGGCGGCGGCACGGCCACCTTCAAGTGGTCGCGCGACAACGGCATCCTCTTCACCCAGGTGGAGTCGGTGGATGTCCTCAACCGGCGCATGGTGGTGACGGAGCCGGGCAAGGACAGCTACCGGCGCTTCCAGCCCAACCAGTGGCTGGAGCTGACCACCGAGGAGCGCGTGCTGCGCGGCGAGCCCGGAGAGCTCATCCGCGTGGAGGCGATGACGGGCAACCGCATCACCATCGACGCGGCGACGTGGCCAGCCACGCTGCCCTCCGGCGCGCTCACCGTGCGCGGCTGGGACCACGTGGGCCCCGCGGGCGCGCTGGACATCGTCCCCGGCCCGGCGAATGACCCGTCGTTGGGGTGGACCTCGTTGGAGAGCGGCGTGCAGGTGCGCTTCACCTCGGGCCGCTACCGCACGGGCGACCACTGGCTCATCCCCGCACGCACCGTGACGCGCAACGTGCTGTGGCCCCAGGAAGGAGGACTGCCGGTCTCCGAGCCCGCCCACGGCATCCGTCACCACTACTGCGCGCTGGCCGTGCTGGAGCGCAACTCCGACGGCTGGCACGTGCACGACTGCCGCCACCTGTTTCCCCCGCTCACCGGGCACAAGACGCTGGTGTACGCGGGCGGCGACGGCCAGGAGGTGTTGCCCGCCCGTCCGCCCGCGCCGCCCAGCCGGCTCGCGAGGCCCCTGCGCGCGGGCGTGTTCAACGGGCGGATTCCCGTGGTGGGCGCGCGCGTCCAGTTCAGCGTGGTGCTGTCCGAGGGCCAGGGCACGGTGGCGGACGTGCATCTGCCGGACGACCCGGAGACCACGATGGTCGTCTACACCGACGCCAGCGGCATCGCGGAGGTCTTCTGGACGCCGGCCATCGACGGCTGGCAGACGGTGAATGACCCGCGGCACAGCCAGGTGGTGGAGGCCCGGCTGCTGGACCACGGGAACGAGGCGGTCCACGCGCCGCTGCGCTACTTCGCGAGCCTCAGCGTCGCGTCCAAGGTGGCGTACGACCCGGACGACGCGCAGGAGATCCTCAACGACACGCACACCGTCCAGCAGGCGCTGGACACGCTGAGCCGGCAGCTGGTGCTCACGTATGAGGGCGGTGACGGCCAGGAGGTGCTCCCCGGGGAGCGGCTCCCGCACCCGTTGCGCGTGGGCGTGGCCCGTCATCAGCGCCGCGCGGCGAACCAGTCGGTCCGCTTCCGCGTGCTGAGCGGCGGCAGCGGGCAGTTCAGCGGCGTGCGGCTGGCCGGCTCGAACAACCCGTGGACGGAGAGCATCGTCGTCACCACGGGCAACGACGGCATCGCCCTGGTGGAGTGGCTGCCCAACCCCAACGACGCCACCCAGCAGGTGGAGGCGCGGCTCCTGGTGTCCGAGGGCGGGCCGCTCGTCGAGGTCCACCTGCCCCTGGTGTTCACCGCGCGCCTGAGCCTGGCGAGCCGGGTGGCCTACCAGTCCGGCGGGTGCCAGACGCTGCTGAACGCGGACACGGTGCAGGAGGCGCTGGACACGCTGTGCGGCCAACGCACGTTCCTGTACCTGGGCGGAGACGGCCAGGAGGGCGCGCCCCTCCAGGAACTGCCCACGCCGCTGATGGTCGCGGTGGTGCAGGGGGAGAACCCGGTCGCCAACGCGCTCGTGCACTTCCGCACCCTCCAGGCCGAGGACGGCTCCAGGCTCCGCCCCGCGGAGGGCCCGGGCACGCCCAGCGCGTCGCTGCTGGTGCGCACCAACGCGCAAGGCATCGCCGGTGCGCTGTGGACGCTCTCGAACCTGGGGACGCAGCGGGTGTCGGCCCAGCTGGTGGAGGACGCGCAGACGCCCACGCGGCTGCCGCCCATCCTGTTCAACGCGCGCTCCACCGTCTCCGTCTCGGCCGAGCCCGCGGTCAAGGTCGCGCGCGTGGAGATGGCCAGCAACTCCGAGCTCGTCATCGAGAACGACGGCGTCGTGGAGTTCGACCCCTTCGTCGTGCTGAGCCAGGGCATCCGCATCATCTGCACCGAGGAGCTGGCGCCGCACATGGCCCCCACGGGCGCGCCGCTGCCACTCCCCCGCCCCGTCGTGTCGTTGTCGGTGGAGGTCAACTACCCGCTGACCACCCACGACTCCACCTGGTGGCGGGACCAGATGGGCCGGCTGCCGGGCATCGTCGGACATCAGACCTACGAGCTGCGCGGCGAGGCGCGCATCTTCGGCACGGACATCGTCTGGATTCCCGCGCTGGAGTCCTACCGGTGGCTGGGCCAGCTGCGCGTCTATGACACCGAGGACCGCGCCAATCCCCGCCTGCTCGTGAAGCTGCGCATCCGCGGCGGCTACATCCACTCGCGCGACGGCAGTCGCGTCCTGGACGGCGAGGTGATTTCCCGCTCGCTGGCGAAGCGCTTCGCCGCCGGACTCCCCAACCGGGGCGACGGCCGACAGGGTGGTGACTTCGAGCTGTGGTTCTGGATTCGCAGCTTCACCTTCTCACCGCCGGGAATCGCTCCGGGGACGCTGGGCCCGCGCACGCTCACCGCGTCCAGCACCGTGGCCTCCACGCTGGAGCAGCCCTGGGGGCTGGCGCGGGACGCGAAGCGGCAGGAGCTGCTCGTGGCCGACACCGGCGCCAACGCCGTGGCGCGCCTGAGCCTGGAGAGCCACACGGCGGTGGGGACGCTCGAGGAGGGACTGGAGCAGCCCACGGCCCTGGCCATGGACGCGCGGCGCGACGAGCTCTACATCGCCAACGCGGGCGGCGACTCGGTGGCCGTCTTCCGACGTGACGACCAGGGAGGCCTCCAGCCCGCGCGCGTGCTCGCCGGGAAGAAGACGGGGCTGAGCGGGCCCTTGGGCCTGGCGCTCGACGCGGAGCACCAGCGCCTCTTCGTTGCGGGCTCGGGCAAGGGCCAGGCGACGGGGCTGACGGCCGGGCCCAGGACGGGACGCGGCGCGTACCTCGCCCTCTTCGACGCGCAGGCCCAGGGCGACACGGCGCCACGCGCGCGGTGGACGGGCGAGCAGCTCAAGCTCAACCGGGCCGCGGGGCTCGCGTGGGACGCGGTCCACCAGGAGCTCTACGTCGCGGACTACGGCGCGGACGCCGTCGCCGTGTACGCGCTGGCGTCGCTCCTGGAGGCCAAGGCGGCCACCGTGAAGCCGGTGCGCATCCTCCAGGGCAAGGCGACGGGGCTGTCGCAGCCCACGGGCGTCTCGCTGGATGCCTCGGGCGAGGAGCTGTGGGTGGCCAACGCGCGCACGAACAGCGTCACCGTGTACGCGCGGGACGCGGCGGGGAACACGGCGCCGCTGCGCACCGTGGAGGCGCCCTCCGAGTCGGGCAAGGGCCTGCGGGCCGTGCTGCCCTGAACACGCGAAGGGCCCGGCGCCATGCATCGGCCCGGGCCCTCGTCGACGCAAGGCGCGTCGCCTCAGCGCGCGCGGGGCATCGCCGCCTTCAGCTCGGCCACGCTGCGGCGCAGCTCCGCCAGCTCCGCCTTCAGCGCGTCGACCTCCACGTCGCGCTCACGGAGCTGACGGGTGCGCCGCTCCAGCGCCTGGATGGCGACCATGTTGACGCCGTCGATGTCGAGCATGCCGATGCTGGTGTCATCCGTGCCCAGGCCGAACGCGGCGCGGAAGTCCTGCGCCACCGGCCCCACGTGACGCACGCCACGCGACTCCTCCTTGTAGCGCCAGCTCTCCACAGGCAGCCGCGCCACCTTCTCCAGGAGCAGCTCGCCGTCCACCGTCCGGAAGTCCTCCTTCTGGTTCCGGTCCGACGTGCAGGAGAACACGCCGGAGCCCGCCGGCAGGTTGCACCCCGTGGTCGCCGTGGCGTTGGTGCGCAGCTGGATGCCACCGGAGGCGCGCACCAGGAACTGGTGGTCGGCGGTGTTGGAGATGACGTTGGTGGACGACTGGTCCGCCCAGATGAACGAGCCCTTGAAGCCTCCCGACGAGGCCCGCTGTCCCATGGCCGTGCTGTAGTCCGCGTTCGCGTCGACGCGGTACCCCAGCGCGATGGAGCCCTGCCCCGTCGCGCTGTTGGTGTAGCCCATCGCCACCGAGGTGAAGCCGCTCGCCGTGCTCGCCACGCCGCTGGCGAAGCTCGCCGAGCCCGTCGACTGGTTCGACGAGCCGAAGCACGTCGCGACCACACCGGAGGCGACACACGCATCACCGAACGAGAAGGAGCCATACGCGCTCGCGCGGCTGTTGGCCCCGCCCGCCCAGGAGTACACCCCCACGTTGCTCTCGTCCCACTCCGCGGCGGTCACGGTGCCCGCGCGGAACGCGCCCTTCGAGGGAACCCACATCAGCCGCAGGCCCCCGCCGCTCATGGGGACCACGCCCTGCCCCAACTCCCCCCGCGCCACCAGCCCACCGGCCGAGTCGACGGAGAGCAGCGGCAACGCGGTCCAGGCCGGCGTGGTGCTCGTGTTCGTCACGCGCAGCAGCGGCACGGGCGCGGCGACAGCGGCCGTCGCGTCGACGAAGTGTCCCGCCGTCGTGGTGGCGCTGCCCGTCAGCGACAGCGAGGCCTGCTGCGGCTGCGTCCCGTTCTGGATGTAGCTCGCGCTCCCGGCCAGGGGCGCTCGCGCGTCCGTGAGCCGCGAGTCATTGCCCTCCACCACCGTGCCCGGCCCCGAGCCGTACACCACGCTGACGACGTCGCCGTCGTCCAGCCGCAACCCCGAGCCCACCTCCCAGCTCTTCGCGGCAGGCGCATCGTCCCCACACCCCTGGGCTCCCAGCGCCAGCAATCCCAGCGTGGCACACAGCACTCGCGTCTTCATGATGTCGTCTCCTGGCTCACGGCGGCCGGCCGGCGGCTGAACGCGCTCGGCTCGAAGCCTTCGCCAGGGTGTCACTTTTTCACGGCGTGCTCACCGGGCGACCGGGCGCACCGGAGGCACGCAGCGGTTCACGCTGTACGGCCGGACCCACGCGCACCACCGCGGCTGCCCTGATGAATCCCAGGAAATATCGAGGTCCGATGAATCGCCGTTTTCAATCTCACCTGCCCAGGTATCCAGGAGCTTCGAGCCTTCCTTCGGGCTCCATTGATACAGCTCGATGGGCGCCTCGCCGCGCGTCCCGGACACGATGAACGCCAGCGAGTCCCCGGGGCCGCAGGACATCCTGGGCACGGCCCGGAGCCCCCGGTGCAGCACGGCGCGCTGGGGGGCCGCGTCCTTGGCGAACCCAAAGACCTCCAGCGTGGTGCCCAGGAACCCCTGGGAGCTTCCGAAGTCCGCCAGGGGTGAGGACACCACCAGCCGCGAATCGCCGCACCACGCGCGCGTCGAGGTGTGCGGCGAGAAGCGGAGCAGCGTGTCCCCGGTGCGCAGGTCCACGAGCGAACTGGCCCCGCGCAACTGCCCGACGAGGGCCCGCGTCTTGCCCGGGCTCGCGTCGACGAAGGTGACCTGCTCGAAGCGGACCTCGCCCGCGCGCAGCACGGAGTCCGCCCGACAGGAGTTGTTCTCCCAGTCGAGCCACTCACAGGAGCGCTGGTGGGTGAGCTCCGCGGGCCCCACCTTCTCGATGCGTGGGGTTTCCTTTCGTCGGCAGCCCCCCACCGTCAGCAGCAACATCACGAACACCGCGTGGCGCATGCGACCTCGAGTCCCCGGAAGGCGGTGAAGCCTATCAGGACCGCCGCCACCAAGGATGACGACAGACGCACGTGGAGTATAAGACGCCGGATGGACGGCCTCCCGTCTCCCACCACGCGCGACCTCATCGACCCCTGGCGTCTCCCCTTCTCCTGCCTGGCCGCCGCCGTGGTGCTGGCGCTGACGCTCCAGCTCAGCAACGGCACGCTGCTGGAGGCGGCCCTGCGAGGCCTCACGCTGACGCTGGGCCTGTGCCTGTTGGCCGTGGCGGGCCCCGGCCTCTCGCGGCCGTGGGCGTGGGGTGAAGTGGCGCTCGCGCTGGGACTGGGCCTGGGGTTGCTCCTGCAGCTCCAGGTCCTCCTCACCGACTACCCGTCGTCCGCGCTCAGGCTCCAGGGGCCCTGGCCCTTCGCCCAGTTCCACGAGCGGCTGGCGGCCGCGGCGCTCATCGCTGGCGCGCTGCTGGCGGGCCCGGACTGGCTGCGCAAAATCGGCGTGCCCGCGCTCCTCGGGGTGTACCTGCTCCTGGGGCTCTGGATTCTGCGCCACGCGCCCTCGCCGCACATCGACGTGCTCGTGTTCCAGGCCCAAGGCGCGGACGCGCTGCTGCGCGGCCAGAACCCGTACGCCATGACGTTCCCCAACATCTACGGCCATGGGCACTGGTACGGCGAGGGGCTCGTGAAGGATGGGCGCCTGCTGTTCGGCTTCCCCTACCCGCCCCTGAGCCTGATGTTCGCCACCCTCGGCCGCGCGCTGGCGACGGACCCGCGCTTCGCCCAGCTCCTGGCCACCGCGCTCGCCGCCGGACTCATGGCCTGGACCCGTGGCGGTCGGCTGGGCGCGGGCGCCGCGGCGCTGTACCTGCTCACGCCGCGCGGCTTCTTCGTGCTGGAGCAGTCCTGGACGGAGCCCTTCCTGGTGCTGCTGTTGTCGGCGACGGTCTTCTGCGCCGTGCGCTTGCCTCGCGCGCTGCCGTACGTCTTCGGGCTGACGCTCGCCATCAAGCAGCACACGGTGTTCCTGCTGCCGCTGGCGCTGCTGCTCCTGCCCGAGCCCCGCCAGCAGCTCTGGGGCTTTTTGTGGCGCGCGGGCGCCACCGCGCTGGCCGTCAGCCTCCCCCTCGCGCTGCTGGACCCGAAGGCGTTCTTCCACAGCGTGGTGGCGCTGCACGTCCACCAGCCGTTCCGCGTCGACTCGCTGAGCTATCTGGCCGCCTGGGTGGCCAAGGGGCACGCTCCCCCGCCCCTCTGGATTCCGTTCGCCGCCGTGGCCGCCGTGCTGGGCCTGGGCCTGTGGCGCGCGCCCCGCACCCCCGCGGGCTTCGCCGCCGCCACCGGGCTCACCTACGCCACCTTCTTCGCCTTCAACAAACAGGCGTT
This sequence comes from Myxococcus guangdongensis, assembly GCF_024198255.1. Classification (NCBI taxonomy): domain Bacteria; kingdom Pseudomonadati; phylum Myxococcota; class Myxococcia; order Myxococcales; family Myxococcaceae; genus Myxococcus; species Myxococcus guangdongensis. Next base: position 417,812 of record NZ_JAJVKW010000006.1, on the reverse strand, counting down.
CTGCAACTACTACTACTTCGTCGTGGCCACCCTGTGCCTGGCGGTGGCCGCCTCGCGCCTGCCCTCGGCGCCCACACCCGCCCGGTGACAGTTTCCCCCGCGGCCGGTGTTCCAGGTCCCGGACGCGGGCACCTGCCCGGGGGAGACACGAACATGTGGATGCGCGCGGCGGCGGTGCTGCTCACGGTGGGCGGGGTGACGGGGTGTGACGTCTACGAGCGCGGCAACGGCGACACCGTGACGGAGGCCCGGGGCGTGGAGGGCTTCGAGTCCGTGGCGTACGAGGGCAACCTGGACGTGCGCGTGCGAGAGGGCGCCACCCCCGCCGTGGAGGTGACGCTGGACTCCAACCTCCAGGACAACGTGCGCGCCTTCGTCCAGTCCGACGGGACGCTGCGCATCGAGACGGACGGCAACCTGGACCCCCAAGGCCCCGCGCACGTGGACGTCACCCTGCCGCGCCTCACCGGCGCCTCGCTCTCCGGCTCGGGCCAGGTGCGGGTGGACGGCTTCCTCGGCCAGCAGGCCGAGCACGTGCGCCTCCGCGCCGAGGGCTCCGGGAGGCTCAGCTACTGCGGCGCGGCCCGCGTGCTGGAGGCCCACCTGGAGGGCTCCGGGGAGCTGAAGGTGTGCATGCCGGAGTCGATGGTCGCCCAGGCGGTGGCGCTGCACCTGTCCGGCTCCGGCGAGGTGTCCTGGTCGGGCGCCGCCGACGCCGTGCGGGTGACGAGCGACGGCTCCGGGACGACGCGGCTCGCGGGCCGGGCCGAGCGGCTGGACACCCGCCTGTCGGGCAGCGGCGACCTGGAGGCCCGGCCCCTCGAGGCCGTCCACCTGGACGTGCGGGTGGAGGGCTCCGGGGACGTGGCAGCGAGCGTCGCGGGGGGCAGCGTGAAGGTCTCCATCGAGGGCTCGGGGGACGTGGAGCTCTGGGGGAGCGCCGCCCTGCGGGACATCGACGTGGACGGCGGCGGCCGGGTCATCTGGCACTGACGCCCGGCCGTCCCCCCTCCTTCCAGGGAGGGCCCGCGAGCGGTCCTTTCTTCGAGGCCCCCTGCCGGGATATGCACCGACGGCCATGAAGGACGCTGAGACAACCTCGCCCGCGCTCGACGCCGCCCCGCCCCCCGAAGCCCCCGCCTCGCTCGACGAGGTCCGTCGGTGCACCCGCCTCCTCGAGGCCATGGCGGACGACCGCATCCTCCTCGCCAAGCTGCCCGAGGAGGACAAGCGCGCCCTGCTCATCGCCGCCGGCCGCATCGTCATGCCGGACCGCACCGCGAAGTCCCGCCTGGAGAAGGCCCTGCGGCGCGAGAAGCGCCACGACAAGCAGGCCAAGGACCGGGAGGTGCGCGCCAGCACCCGCATCCGCACGATGCGCCGCGCCCCCATCTTCAACGCGCCCCTGCTGCCCGCCGGCGAACTCCCCGTCGAGGAGGGGCCCGAGCGGCTGCTGGAGGTGCCGCGCAAGTGCTACGTGTGCAAGGCGGAGTACCGCAAGCTGCACTTCTTCTACGACGCGATGTGCATCGAGTGCGCGGACTTCAACTACGCCAAGCGCACCCAGCGCGCGCCCTTGTCCGGCAAGGTCGCGCTCATCACCGGCGCGCGGGTGAAGATTGGCTTCCAGGCGTCGCTGATGCTGCTGCGCTCGGGCGCCACCGTCATCGCCACCACGCGCTTCCCCCAGGACTCGGCGCGGCGCTACATGCTGGAGCCGGACTTCGCCGAGTGGTCCCACCGGCTGCACATCCACGGGTTGGACCTGCGCCACGCGCCCAGCGTGGAGATCTTCGCCCGGCACATCGAGCAGACGCACGCGCGGCTGGACATCCTCATCAACAACGCGGCGCAGACGGTGCGTCGGCCCCCCGGCTTCTACGCCCACCTGCTCGAGGGGGAGCTGCGCCGATTCGAGGAGCTGCCCGAGGCGGCCCGCCCGCTGCTCGCCAGCCACCGGGCCTGCCTCACCGAGCTCAACCCCCTTCTCGGCGCGGGTGGCACGGAGCCCTCCGCGATGACCACCTCGTGGCGAAGCAGCGACCCCGCGCTGGGCATCCACTCGTCCGCCGCGCTGTCGCTCCTGCCGTACGCGCTGGAGAACGAGGGTGACACCAGCGCCCTGTTCCCCCAGGGCCGGCTGGACGCGGACGAGCAGCAGGTGGACCTGCGCGACATGAACTCGTGGCGGATGAAGCTCGCGGACGTGTCCACGGCGGAGATGCTGGAGGTGCACCTGGTGAACGCGGTGGCGCCCTTCATCCTCTGCGGCAAGCTCAAGCCGCTGATGACGCGCAACCGCACCACGCCGGGCCACATCGTCAACGTGTCCGCCATGGAGGGCAGCTTCTCGCGCGGGACGAAGACGGACCGCCACCCGCACACCAACATGGCCAAGGCCGCGCTGAACATGATGACGCTGACGTCCGCGGCGGACTACGCCAAGGACCGCATCTACATGAACGCGGTGGACACCGGCTGGGTCACCGACGAGGACCCCGCCGTGTTCTCGCAGCGCAAGGTGGAGGACCTGGACTTCCAGCCGCCCCTGGACATCATCGACGGCGCGGCGCGCATCATCGACCCCGTCACCACCGCCGAGAACACCGGCGACTACTCCTGGGGCAACTTCTTCAAGGACTACCGCCTCACCAACTGGTGAGGTGCGCCCTCAGGGCAGCGCGCGGCGGTACATCAGGTCCGTGCGCAGCACGTACTTGAGGCCGCCCGTCACCGTCGCGCCCTCGTGGTACAGGTGGTGGTTGAAGACGAGCGCCATCCCCCTGCGGGGCGCCACCGAGCGCCCCAGGTCGAGGAAGTTCGTCGCGCCGCCCTCGGCCCCGTCGTTCAGGTACACCAGGTACGTGAGCAGGCTGCGCTCGTTCCTGTCCCGAACGAAGGCGCCGTCGTAGTGCGGCGCGAAGTACTCCCCCGCCTCGTAGCGGTAGCAGCGCAGCCGCTCGTTGGCGCCGCACAGCTCCCAGGTGCGCTCCAGCCTGCGGGGCACGTGGGTGAGGATGCGCTGGTGCAGCAGGTCCGCCAGCTCCGGGTCATCGAACATCACCCGGGAGTTGTTGCGGATGTCGGGGCGCATCACCATGCCCTGCGACGTGGTGACGGGCGCGGCCGAGGGCCCCAGCGCCTCGATTCGCTCCACCAGCTCCTGACACTCCTGCTCGTTGAGCAGGTCATCGAGCGTGATGACCAGCGGGTTGGCTTCGTTCAGCGCGCGGTCCGGGTCCGGCAGCAGCAAGGACATGCGCGTCATCCAAGCGTCCTTTCCACCGGCAGGCCAGGGAAACGAGGCCGGGACGACGCCGCCCGCGGAGGAGCCACACTCCCCAGGATGGCTCCTCCGCGAGCGTCCCTACAACCCTCCGCTGACGTAGCTGGAGGGCGCGTCCACGTGGAAGACGAGCTCCAAGGTCCTCGTCTCCGCGGGCGCGAGCGCCACCTGCCAGGTGGCGATGCCTTCGTCCTTCGTCAGTGAGAGGCCCGCCGTCGACTCCGGCGCCACCTCCACCTTCACGTCATCCAGCTCGGAGACGGGGATGTGCTCGGACAGCACCACCTTCTCCTCGCCCTTGCGCAGGTTGGTGAGCTGGAAGCGGTAGGCGTAGCGGAAGCGCTGCTTGCCCCCGAAGAGCCCCTGGGGACGCTTCAACTCCTCCACCGTCGTGCGCGTCACGCGCAGGGCCTCCTCGATGCCGAAGGAGAGCTCGAAGGGCAGCCCGCTCGCCACGCGCTCCAGTCGCTGACGTCCCAGAAAGCCCGTGCCCCGGAAGAGGCTGACGTCCCCCGGCAGGAGCGGGAAGGACGTGGTGTTGGCCAGCCGCGCCACGCGGAAGACCACCGGGTGCAGCTTGGGCGCCGTGCGCCACGAGAACTCCGCGGGCAGGCGGTGACGCCCCAGCACCACGCGCACCGCCACGCCATCCCCGGGCACCCGCGCCGCCTCCTCCGCCTCCCATTGCACGGACACGCCTTGTGACACCGCGCGCGGGCCCTCACCGGAGGACGTCGCCCCCTCGACGCCGCCCTCCACGTGCTGGCGCTCCTCCTGACGCGCCGTCAGCACCTGTCGCTCCTTGGGCTGCTTCAGCGCCCGGACGAGCAGCGGCGCCATCTCCGGCGGCGTCGCGTTCTTGCGCGGCAGCGCCGTGGACAGCAGGAGCTTCGCGCCCGACCAGTCCTCGCCCGTCTGCTGCCGCACCGTGGCCAGCGCCGTCAACTCCACCGTCCCCGAGGCCTCGTCCGCGCGCGCCTCGTAGCTCGGCTCCCAGGAGCTGCCGCCCACCAGATAGGTCAGCGACACCTGGGTCTTCTTCCCCTCGGGACACGACAAGCGCACCTCCACGCGGTACTCGGCGCGTGAGGCCTCCGCGTTCAGCTGGGAGAGCCGTGCGGCGACCTCGTCGCGGCGCTGCTTCAGCCCACGGCGCTTCTCCGCCAGCTCCCACGACTCCTTCACCGCGCGCATCCGCACCGACAACGCCGCGTCGAACGCCGAGGCCCACGCGCGCGTGTCCGGCTTGCGCCCCGTGAGCTCTCGCGTGACGTGGTCCACGGCCACGCTCGTGTAGCCCTCCGACAGACGCTCCAGCTCCTTCACCCGCTCGGAGGCCGCGCTCAGCGCGAGCTCCTCCTGCCCCAGCGCCTCCCACCGCGTCTTCCACTCGCGGCGCTCCGCGGAGAGCTGCTGCTCGAGCGTCTGGCGCTCGGCGGTGAGGCCCTCCAGGTCCGCGCCAGGGGCCCGCGCGCGGAAGCTCTCGCGCGAGGCGGCCTCCGGCACATGCTCGAAGACAGCGGTGGTGGCGCCACGGCACGCCACGTCCTGGGTGCGCGTGACGTGGGCCCGGTCGGGATAGACGACGACGGAGGACACCTGGGGCGCGGCGGCGAGCACCAACAGGGACAAGGGGAACAAGGTCATGGGGGCTCCTCGCGGCTACTGGATGAGCTTCCAGTTCTGGGGGCGCTTCAGGCGGTACTCGAAGGTGAGCGTCTTCTTGCTGGAGGCGGGAATCACCACGTCCCAGCGCAGCACCCCCGTCTTGGGGTCCTGGCGCGCCATGGGCTCGGTGCGCACGAGCGTGGACTCCACGTCGCCGCCCCAGCCCAGGGGCCACTGGTCCACCACCTGTGTCTGCATCGCGAAGGGATAGGGATTGGAGACCTCCAGCGTGACTTCGTACGTGTTGAGGTCGTCCTTGGAGATGAAGCCCTGCTTCGACTGCACCAGTCGCACGTCGCGCGCGGTGCGCACGGCGGGGTCCACGCCCAAGGGCAGCGTGAAGGGCTCGCCCGGGACGATGAGCGGGAGCGACGCGGTGCCGGACGGGTCGTCTCCGACGAAGAGCGTGGCGGTGCCTCCGGGCAGCGCGCTTCGCGACGGGCTCTTCAACCGCGCCACCAGGTACGCCTCCGACGCCAGCGCCGGGAAGACGCGGCGCTCCACCTGCACGGGCCACGACTCGAGGAGCAGCGGGATGGTGCGCTCGCCCTGCCCGCTGGGCACCGTCTCCGCGCGCGGCGCGGTGAAGGCCAGGTCATGTCCTCCCGCGAGCGACGCGGGCAGCTGCGAGTCCAGCGCCGGACGACTCCAGCCCGGAGGCGGCGCCAGCCCCACGTAGCGGTCCACGACGGGCTCCGGCCGCCAATTGGAGATGGGCGCCCCATGCAGCGAGAAGCCCACCCCGGTGTTCGTGCTGCCCACGTCGATGGTGGGGGGCGTGCCCACGATTTCGACGACCTCGCCCAGGCTCTCCGGGAGCAGCTCCACGTTCACCCGGAGGGTGCGCTGCATCCGCACCTGGATGTCCGAGCGGGCGTAGGGCTTGTATTGCTCCTTCTCGAACCGGAGGGTGTAGACGCCGGGCGGCAAGGGCGGGAGCCGATAGATTCCCTGTGCGTCCGTCACGGTGACCTCCTCTCCCGGCAGGCTCGGCGAGGTGGCGGTGACGACGACGTCGCTCACCGGACCTCGCGACTGGGCATCGATGACGCCGCCGAGGACGAAGGCATCACTGCCCGGCACCACCCTCGCGCTCGACGAAGGGCGGGGAGACTCCGGCGCCGAGGCCGGCTCCGTCGGCGTCGAAGCTGACCTCGGCGCCCGGGCCACCTTCTCCGGGCGGCGCGGCGGGAACTTCTCCTGGGCTCGCGTCTGGAGCTCGCGGCGCAGGTCCGCCACCACGTCCTGAGAGGCCGCGGGCATGGGCAGCGGCGGCGGCTCGCTCGGGAGCTCGTCGGTCCGCCGCGCCGTGGGGATGAAGCGCTCGACGGTGCCCAGCTTCCACGTCGTCAGCTTCGGCAGCGCGGTGAAGGTGGAGGGCAGCGCGGTGCTGAGCGTGAGGCGGGCCCGGGTCCAATCCTCGCCCGTCTCCTGGCTGACGAGGCCGGCGAAGGCCACCTGCACCCGCTGCTGCGCCGGATTCAACTGCAGCTCGTAGCGCGGGTACCAGCGCGCCTGCTGGAGCACCAGATAGGACAGGCGCACCTTCGCGGCGCCCGAGCCGGTGAGGGCCACCCGCACCTCGAAGCCGCGTGGCGAGGGCAGCTCGCCCAGACGGTTCGCGTCCACCAGGCGCTCCTCGCGCTCGTCCCGCAAAGCCTGCATGCGGGCCTCGAGCTCACGCATCCGCGCCTCGCGCTTCGTGCTCAGCTCGACGAGGAAGGCGGCGGACGCGCTCCAGCCTCCGGGCGCCAGCGCACCGCTCGCGCCGTCGGAGTCCTCCCCCGCCGCCTTCGGCTGGATGCGGCCGAGCGCGGCGACCTGCCGCTGATGCGCCTGGTGCTCGGCGGTGACGCGGGCGAGCTCGTCCCCCAGCCGGTCCAGCGTCGCGAGCAACAGCGTGGCCTCCTCCACGGGGAACGGCGGCGGCTGGGCGGGGCGCACCTCCACGGAGGCGACGCGGGCCCCTTCCGCCTCCACCTGGATGGAGCTCGGGTCCACGGCCTCCGGCAACAGGGGCAGCTCCAGGCGCTCCGCCCCCGAGAGCTGGAGCGAGGCGGTCCGCACCACCCGCGCCCGGTCGCTGTAGACGGTGACGTCGGTGATGGGCGCCTCGGTGGAGGCGTGCAGCAGGTGACTGACGGCCCAACCCAGTCCAAGAAGGAGCATGGCGCCAAGGTACGTGCCCGACTGTGCTCACATCTTCACGAAGTCATCATGACGCCCGCACGATTGCTTCAGCCCCGGACGCGCCGGATGGCACGCTGCGTCCGGACCAGGGCCTCATCGAAAGGGCGTCATGCAGCTCATCACCAGCGCGAGTCAGGGAGCCAAGGTGCGGTTGGAGAAGATCTCCACCACGCCTCCGAAGAACGAACAGAAGACCGACGCGAAGGCGGAGTTCGAGTCCCTGGGCGAGGAGATGTTCGACCTCCAGGACCTGATGTGGGGCTCGCGGCTCAACTCGGTGCTCATCGTCCTGCAGGGCCGCGACACCGCGGGCAAGGACGGCACCATCAAGCACGTGGTGGGAAGCCTCAACCCCCGGGGTGTCTCCGTCGCGTCGTTCGCGGCCCCCACGCTCGAGGAGCGCGAGCACGACTTCCTCTGGCGCATCCACCGCCACACCCCGCGCCTGGGTGAGTTCTCCATCTTCAACCGCTCCCACTACGAGGACGTGCTCGCCGTGCGCGTGCACCAGCTGGCGCCCCAGGCCCTCTGGAAGGAGCGCTACGGCCACATCCAGGACTTCGAGGAGATGCTCGTCGAGCACGGCACCATCGTCCTGAAGTTCTTCCTCCACATCAGCCGCGAGGAGCAGGAGCAGCGCCTGCTGGACCGGGAGAAGGAGCCGCGCAAGGCGTGGAAGATCAGCGCCGGGGACTGGGAGGACCGCAAGCACTGGGCGGACTACACCCGGGCCTATCAGGACGTCTTCGCGCGCACCGCCACGAAGCAGGCCCCGTGGACCATCGTCCCCTCCGACTCGAAGTGGTACCGCAACCTCGTCGTGGCCCGCGCCGTGGTCGCCGCGCTCCGGCCTCACCGGGAGCGCTGGCAGGAGCGGCTGGACCAGCTGGGCGCGGAGAAGAAGGCCGAGCTCAAGGCGTGGCACCGCAAGCGGTAGCCCTCCCCCCCGCCGGGAGGCCCGCACGCAGACGCGCTCCACGCTGCCTCCGAGGACCTCCCGGATGTCTTCCCCAACGCGCCCCCGCGACACTCAACGACACCCGTGTCGGTTGGTGTACGAGTCCGGGTCACCAAGGCCCCCCTGCTCCAGGCACGAAGACGTCGTCGTGCCTTCCATGCGCTCCGACGGCTTCCGCTCCGGGGACATCCCCCGGGAAGCCCGTCGGTGAGCGATTGGAATGGAGCGAGACATGGAGTTCAGTCGAAGGGCCACGACGTGGCGCATGCTGGGCGCGGTGTTGCTGTGCACCGTCCTCGGTGCTTGTGGTGCGAATCCGCAAGAGGAAGAGAAGCTGGAGGGCGAGTCCGAGGCCCCGCTCGAGGACGCCCAGTCCGAGGAGAGCGCCACGCTGGCGGTGGTGGACCCGTACGCGGACGCGGCCATCCCCAGCGGCCTCAACGTGGTCATCAACCCCAACAACGCCGTGGGCGCCCCTGACGGCCAGCCCGCCACCGTCCTCTCCGTGCTCGGCGGCTCGCTGCTCCTGGACATGGGCCAGGGCGAGGAAGGCCGTGGCAACCTTCGCATCCACTACGGGGGCCTGAACCTGGCCGTGCTGTTCACCGTGGACTTCCTGAGCGCCGACCGGACGGTCATCGCCAGCGGACAGGCGAACCTCATCCAGCTGGGCGTGGGCTTCTTCTCCGTGGATGTCCCCTACTCCAACGCCGCGCCCTACCGCTACGTGAGGCTCAACCGCGCCATCCTCGGCCTCTACGCCATCGACGCCGTGGAGACGCTGGGGCCCTTGTGCGGCGATGGCCGCGTGAGCACCGGCGAGTCATGTGACGACGGCAACCGCACGGCGAACGACGGCTGTAGCACCACCTGCCAGGTGGAGCCCGGCTACACCTGTCAGGGCAGCCCCAGCGTCTGCACCGACGTCAACGAGTGCACCAACGGCACCGCCCAGTGCTCCGTCAACGCCACCTGCGCCAACACCCAGGGCGGCTACACCTGCACGTGCAAGGCGGGCTACTCCGGCAACGGCCGCACCTGCAACGACATCAACGAGTGCACCAACGGCACCTCGCAGTGCTCCCCCAACGCCACCTGCACCAACACGACGGGCAGCTACACCTGCGCGTGCAAGGCGGGCTACACGGGCAACGGCCGCACCTGCAACGACGTCAACGAGTGCACCAACGGCACCGCCCAGTGCTCCACCAACGCCACCTGCTCCAACACCCAGGGCAGCTACACCTGCGCGTGCAAGGCGGGCTACTCCGGCGACGGCCGCACCTGCAACGACATCAACGAGTGCACCAACGGCACGTCGCAGTGCTCGGTCAACGCCACCTGCACCAACACGGCGGGCAGCTACACCTGCGCGTGCAAGACGGGCTACACGGGCAACGGCCGCACCTGCAACGACGTCAACGAGTGCACCAACGGCACCTCGCAGTGCTCCGCCAACGCCACCTGCTCCAACACCCAGGGCAGCTACAACTGCACCTGCAAGGCGGGCTACTCCGGCAACGGCCGCACCTGCAACGACATCAACGAGTGCACCGCGGGCACGCACACGTGCACGCCCGGGCAGCGGTGCGTGAACCAGCCGGGAGGCTTCGACTGCGTGCCGGGCAGCTGCCCGCCGCCGCAGGTGAAGTGCGGCGCCTCGTGCGTGAACGCCAACACCGACCCCGCCAACTGCGGCTGCTGCGGCAACCGGTGCGGCACGGGGAAGACGTGCGCCAACGGCGTCTGCGGGGCCCGCGCGCTCCCGGGCGCCCCCCTGGACGTCACCGCGAGCTGGGAGCGGGCGCAGGACCAGGACCTCATCGTCCGCACGCCCAACGGTGAGCTGCTCGCGTACGGGCCCGCCAAGGCCGGCGCGCTGGCGCCGTCCGGCCCGGACGGCACGCCTCCCAGCGGCACGTACTTCATCTGCCTGAAGAGCACGAGCTTCGAGGCGTCGCCCGCCGACGACACGCCCGTGCCCTACTCGCTCACGGTGAAGCGCCAGGGCCAGGCGGACCACGTGCTGCGCGGGGTGTTCCTCGGCGCGGACGCGGACTCCCTGTGCGGCGCGGACCACCCGTCCCTCATCGAGGCCATCACCTACCCCTGAGGCAGCGCGGGGAGGACCTCCGGGCGCGCGGGCCGTCATCGCGCCGCGCGTCCGGAGTTTGAAGGCCCGTCACCCGACGTGACGGGAAAGCGCGGGCGCCCGGTGGCTCATCGCCGCCGGGCCTCGCGGAACACCTCGGTGAGGCGCAGCATCTCCGCCTCCACCGCCGGGGTGGTGGCATCCCCGAGCCGGGGCGTGGTGACGAGGAACAGACCCTTGCCGCCGTCCACCCACTCCACCCGCTCCGGCGGCAGTCGCGCGAGCACCGCGCGGTCGAACTGCTCCACGTGCCCCTTGCCCAGGAAGCACGCCCAGTAGACGCCGGCGAACATGGGCCCGAGCGTCACAGCGGGGTGGAATTCGCCCGTCTCCAACGCCTCGTAGCGCGCCAGGGGATGGATGGCGGCGAACTCCGTGGTGTCGGGCGCGTGGGCCGCGTGGAACGCGGCGAGCAGGAGCGCGGAGCCCGCCTCGTCCTCGTAGGGCGCCCCGTCGAACTGGAAGACGAAGGTGTTGAGCCCCGCCACCCGCCCCTCGTCGGCGACGAAGCGGGAGATGCCCACCGACAGCGTCCACGGCGAAGGCGTGCCCCCCCAGGCCTTGAGGAACGGGTGCTTCTCCTTCTTGGGAATCTCCGCCATCAGCCTCGCGCCCACGCCCGGCCCCTGGAGCTTCACCGCGCGCCGAGTGGCGTCCTCGTCCCAGCCGCACACCCCCTCCACCGTCCCCACCAACCCCGCCTCGGAGAGCGCGTCGATGAAGGCAGCCGGGGCGCGCCGATCATTCCAGTCGTGGTGCTGCGAGCTGGCGGTCCACTTCACCTGGGCCATGGCGCGTCCTCGCTAGAGCTTCGTCAGCACGTTGGGCTGCTTCACATACCAGACGGTGATGCCGCGCGCCTTGAGCGCCGAGTTCAGCTTCGCGGCCTCCTCCGAGGGGAACAGGTAGTTCAGCGACTTCACCTCCGCCTTCGTGGTGTTGCCCGTGGTGCCGAGGAAGGAGAGGTAGTCGTCCACCTGGCCCGGCGGCACCTTGTCGGTGAGCTGGTGCTTGACCTCCCACAGCTCGCCCTTGTCCGCGAAGAAGCGGTCCGCGGTGCGGCGCGTGCCGCCGGGGACGTTGAACGTCTCGCGCGTGAAGGCCTTGCCGGCGAACTCCTGCAGGTGCGTGCGCGCGAAGGCCTCGAACATGGGGCCCTTGAGGGCGGCGCCCTGGCGCGGGTCCGCCTTCACCACCGCCTCGACGATTTTGTTGAACGCGTCGATGTCCCCCCCCGTCTTCGACGGCACCACCAGGGTGAGGTAGCGGGTGAAGGTCTGGTACGCCGTCTTGGGGTTGGCCTTGTCCGCGGCGGTGAGGAAGTCGGCCATCTTCGCCAGGTCCAGGTCCGTGAGGTCCGCCTTGCGGATGAGCTCCATCAGGGCCGGGTACTCGTCGAGGTACTGTTTTATCTTCCCGATGTTCAAATCCTTGGGCAGCGCGGCGAGCACGCTCTCGGGGGTGCTGAGCTTCTTCGCGCCGGTGGCGCCCTTGGCGGCCAGCTCCGCCAGGTACTTCTGGATGGCATCCAGGTCCACCTTGCACGGCGAGGCGCAGCCCAGCACGCGCGCCTTGGCCACGTCGCTCAGCTCGCGGAAGCGCTCGATGGCCCACTGGGGCAGGCGCTTGAGCCGCTCGAGCGCCTCGGCGGAGAGGTTCTGCAGGAGGTGGCCGGGCACCTTGAGCACGCGCACGGCCCAGTCGCGCGCCGTGGTGAGCGCCTTCATGCCCTTGCGCAGGGACTCGGCCTCCTTGAGCCCCTTGGCGGCCTCGGCGGCCTTCTCCAGGAACTTCGCCGCGCGCGGCATCTTGGCGAGGAACTGGGCGAACTTGCCCGCCTTGCCCGCGCTCTTGAGCGCCGTGAGCGCGCCGCCGCTGAAGAACAGCATCACGATTTCCGCCAGCGCGTAGCCGGTAATCCATCCCCGGAAGTGCCAGCGCTTGAGAAGGCTCGGGTCGTTCCACTTCTTGTCCAGCGCGTCGAGCCCCGCGTCCAGCAGCTGCTTGAAGTCGAGCTTGGACAAGTCCTTGAAGAAGCCCCGGAGGTCGGACAGCAGGCTGCCCGTGACGAGGCTCCACACCAGCTTGCCCGCGAGCTTCGCCAGGTCCACCAGCCCCACCAGCGTGTCCCAGAGCGACTCGAGCACGCCGTGCAGCAGCCCCGCCACGAAGGCGATGGAGCCGGCCAGGAACTCACCGATGGCGGTGATGACGTTCTTGACCGTCTGGTAGGCCTCGTAGGTGATGGAGCCCGAGGAGACCTGGCCCTTGAGCGCCTTGGCGAACTCGACGCCCGGTATCCAGATTTGCGAGCCCGCGTGCGTCTGGGTGGTGTCCCAGCCCGCCTTCGGGTCCGGCTTGAAGATGCCCTTGCGTCCGCGCTCCGCGTTGACGAACACCAGCACGTTGACGAAGAAGCGCTCGTCCTGGCCCCACGTCGTCGCGTCCGACTTGTAGAAGCGCTTGACGATGTCGAGCGCCGTCTCCCCCGGGGCGATGCGGTACAACTTCGCCTCCGGGTCCGGCATGTCCACCGTGACGTGGGACTTCGCCACGTAGCCGAAGCGGCCATCCACCAGCATCACGAAGTACCAGCCGCCGGACTGCTCGCGGCTGACGAACATGCGGGTGTTCTGCGGGAGCCGCTCGAGCGGCGCGGCCCCGGTGTCCGGTGAGGCGCGGAGGTTGACGCCCTCCTCGGCGGCGACGAGCCCGTTCTTGTTGACGGGGGTGCCCGACTGCGTCGGCGGCACGTCCGACGTCGTCTTGAGGGGCGGCGGCGGCGTGGGCGGCGCCGGCGGTGAGGGCACCGTGTACTTGGACGCGGGGGCCGGGGAGAAGTCCCGGGCCACGCCCAGGCGGTGGCGCCCTGGCTCGCGCGTCGCGCCGTCCGCCATCACCGCGTCCGCCATGGACTCGGCCTCGCGCTCGGAGGCGTCCCCCGGTGAGGACACCGCCAGCCCACCCGTGGCGAAGCGGGCCAGCCGGGCGCCGGAGGTCGCGCGGCCTCCGGTCTGCTGCAGCACGTGCGTCAACTCATGCGCGAGCAGTCGACGTCCCGCGTGGGTGGCTGGTGAGTACGCGCCCTCCTGGAAGGCGATGTCACTGCCCACCGTGTACGCGCGAGCCTGGAGCGCGCGAGCCGAGTCCGCCGCCTTCGCGTCGGTGTGGATGCGCACGCCGCCCAGGTACTGGCCGAAGCGCGGCTCGAAGAAGGCACGCGCGGAGGACTCCAGGGGTTGCCCGGAGCCCAGGCCACGGGCGACGTGCGCGGAGACGCTCTCGGAAGGACTCGCGCCGGAGGCACCGGGCTGTGCTGCCCGGGCCACCTCCTCCTTCTTCTTCTCGCAGGATGAGCACCCGCAGGAGCCCCCCGCGCACGCGACACGCCGCACGCTGGGGGTGAGCGGGAGCCGGCTGAAGTCGAACCGGACGCCCGGCGAGACAGGGCCCGGCTCGCCCGCGACAGCCCGCGCCGGAACCGACGCGAGCGGCCGCGCCGAGGGCGTGGAGCCCCGCGCCTCGGATGAATGACTCGCATGAACCCGAGCCCCGCTGCGTCGCATCGCGCGCCCCCTTGCTCGAAGACACAGTGTACGCCTGGCCGCGTCACGTTGCCGAGGGAGACAGTGGGCTACATCGACACCTGCTCGGCGCGGGGCGTCGAGAATGTTCGCGACGTCTACATTCACACACGGTGTGTCTATTTTATGAAAGCTGGCGCGGGTTCGTGGTCGGCTCGCGCGCGCAAACCTCATGCAAGGAGTGGTTGACCATGAAGCGAATCCTGACGTGGGTGCTCTCCGTCTTCGTGCTGGGGTGCGCGGGGGCCGAACCGTCGGAGCTCGAGGAGTTGGGCCAACTGTCGAGCGAGCTGGCCGCGGGCTACGTCACCGCGACACCCTCCACGGTGCGCATCAACCTGAACCAGACGAACACCGGCACGACGACCGTCTGCTGGAGCACGACGGGCACCTCCACCGCGGAGGTGTGGCTGAGCCTGAACGGCCAGCCCGAGACGCTCTTCACCCGAGGCGGCAGCGGCTGTGCCGACGCGACCTGGATCACCGCGGGCAATACCTTCGAGTTCCGGCTCTACGCCGAGACGACCCACACCACGAGGCTGGGCTTCGCCACCGTCGTCGGCGAGGGTTACCGCCAGCCGCCCCCTGGCTGTCCTCCGAGCTGTTTCCCGAACTACCACTGCTGCCCTGGCTGGCGGTCCTGCCGGCCCATCACCGAAGCGTGTGAATGAGGTCGGCCGCGGAGCACGCGGCAACCCCAGTCATCGCGGCCTCAAGGCCCCCGGCGGCGCGGCAGCCACACCTTGAAGCAGGTGCCGCGCTCGTCGGAGGACACCTCGATGCTGCCTCCATGTCCCAGGACGATCTGCCGGGAGATGTAGAGGCCCAGGCCGATGCTGCCCTGGCCGGAGCGCGCCTCCGGCCCGCGGCGATAGGGCTCGAACAACGTGGGCAGCAGCGCGGCCGCGATGGGAGTCCCCACGTTGTGGACCTCCAGGATCACGCCGTCCCCGGCCTCGCGCAGGTGGACGCGGACACGCGAGTCCGGCGCGCTGTGCTGGAGCGCGTTGCCCACCAGGTTGGAGACCACCTGGGCCAGCCGGTCCGCGTCCGCCTCCAACCTCCCATCTCCCTGGATCTCCACCTGGATGTCGCGCCGCGGGTGCGCGAGCAGCACCTCGTCCACCACCTTGCGCGCCAGCGCGTGCAGGTCCATGGCGCACGGCCGGATGGGGATGCGCTCTCCCGCGCGCGCCTGGGTGAAGTCCAGCAGGTCTCGAATCAGGCGAGAGGCCCGCTGCGTCGCCTCCATGATGCGCTCCAGGCCCTTCACACCGCCCTCCGGCAGGGTGCCCTTGCGCAACAACGACGTCGCGGTCAGCTGGATGGCATGCAGGGGGTTGCGCAGGTCATGGCTGACGATGGCCACCACGTCCTCGCGCACGCGCACGGCGTCGCGGGCCTCCCGGTACAGCCGCGCGTTCTCGATGGCCACCGCCGCGCGGTCCGCCACGCCCCGGGCCAGCTCCACCAGGGCCTCCATCTCCAGCGAGTCTTGAGGCTGCGTCCACACCAGGTGGATGAGCCCGAGCGCGCGCCCGCGCGACACCACCGGCACGAGCGCCGCGGAGCGCGGCTCCAGCGCCTCCAGCACCGCCCGGTGCGCCGCGTCGCGGGACACCGAGTCGAGCGACCGGGAGGTCACCTCCGGCACGACGATGGGCTGCGCCAACGTCAGCGCTCGCGCCAGCGGACTGTCCCCCTCCATCTGAGGAGCGAAGGCCAGGAGCTGGCGGATGAGGTCCTGCCGCGCGGGCTCCCTCGCGGCCGCCTCCAGTCGGACGAGCCTGCCGCTCGCCTCCAGCAGGTCCACCACGCAGTAGTCGGAGATGTGCTTCACAACCAGGCCCGCGAAGGCGCCCAGCGTGGTCTCCAAATCCAAAGAGCCCGCGAGCACCCGCCCCGCCTCCAACAGGAAGTCCCTCGCCGTCTCGCTGCGCTTCTTCGCGGTGATGTCGCGCGCCACGTTGGCGAACCCGCGCAGACGGCCCGCCTCGTCGCGCACGGCCGCGATGTCCAGGTCCGCCCAGAAGCACGTGCCGTCCCGCCGCTTCCGTCGCAGCTCGCCCCGGAAGTGCCCGCCGTCGGCCACTTCGCGCAGGAGCCGCTGGGGTTCGCCCTGGGCCACCTGCTCCTCGGGCGCGAACAGCGCGTAGTGCCGACCGAGCACCTCCTGCTCCTTCCAGCCGGTGAGCCGCTCGGCGCCCACGTTCCAGCTCACCACGCGTCCCTCCGGGTCCAGCAGGAGGATGGCGTAGTCCTCCACCGCGTCCATCAACAGGCGGAAGCGCTCCTCGCTCTCCCGCAGCGCCTCGTGGGTGCGGCGCGCGTCGGTGATGTCCGTGGAGATGCCGCAGATGAGGGGCCCCTTGGCGCCCACGCTGGGCAGCGGGAACTTCATGGCAAACCAGGTGCGCATGCCCTTGACGCCGGGGATGTCCTCATCCTCCGTCAAGGGCCGCAGCGTCTGTCGCACGCGCTCGTCGTTCTCCTGGTTGCGTCGCGCCACGGCGGCGGGGAGCACTTCGAAGTCCGTCTTGCCGAGCACGCTCGAGCGCGGCATCCCCATCGCCGCCTCGAAGCTCCGGTTGACCAGCACGAAGCGCCCCTGCGCGTCCTTGGCGAAGATGACGGGAGGTGCATGGTCGATGATGGCCTGCAGCCAGCCCTCGCTCCTCGATGCGTCCAGGCTCGACGACAAGCGCCCCACCGCGTCCGTGCTGGCCTCGGTGAAGACCGCCGCCAGGATGCGCAGCTGTCGCGACGTCGCCGTCACGCCCGCCTCCTCCATCAACTCGAGCAGGCAGTCGTGCAGCAGGCCGTACTCCTGGACGAGCAGGCGGGGCTCCAGGCCCGGGCGGGCATGCCAGCGCTCCGCCTGCCCGACGCGCAAGTCCCTGAGCACCTCGGGCAAGGGAGGCAGCGCGCCGTCATCGAGCGCCCGGACGAGCGCCTCCAGGAGCACGGGCAGCGCATCCTCCAGTCCGCTGCGGCCGAGCCCGGACTGCTCCAGCCGGAGCCCATGGCGCGTCCGCAGGACGGGCCCCCACCGCGCCAGCAAGCCTCCCAACGAGGGGGAGACATCCTCCTCGAGCGCCAAGGCTCGACTCCTTTCCGGCCGACGGACGCGGACGGTGACGCCCCGGGCCGCCGCATGACCTGCCGCGTGCCCCACGCCTTCGTCACGCGCGACGTTCTCGTCAGCGGCCCCTCGCCCCGCTCACGCGCCCCCACGTCGCGTCTCCCGGTTTGACGGTGGGGCTCGTCCCGGGTCCGCGCATGGGCGGCGAGGTACTCCTCCCGGGTGGGTCGACTGGCCGGTCCCACTGCCGGTTCCGGACGTCCGGCGCGGCCACGGGAAGAGGTGCCAGGAGGGAGGACCCTCGTTAAGAAGGCCGCCATGACGCCACTCGCCGACCTCTTCCCGACCGAAGCGCAGCTCCCCTCCAGCGTGCGGCTCCCGACCTATCTCGAGCAGCGCGAGTACCTGGTGGGTGGCGAGCTCAAGCGCTGGGAGGGAGACCTCAGCCCCGTGCGCAGCCCCGTCTTCCTCCGCACGCCCGAGGGGCTCCAGCAGCGCGTGCTCGGAGCCACGCCGCAGCTCACCTCGAAGGAGTCGCTCGCGGCGCTCGCCGCGGCGGTGAAGGCGTACGACTCGGGCCGGGGCGTCTGGCCGACGATGAAGGTGGCGGAGCGAATCGAAGCGGTGGAGCGCTTCCTCGTGGCCATGCGCGCCCAGCGCTCCACGGTGGTCAACCTGTTGATGTGGGAGATTGGCAAGACGCAGCCGGACTCGGAGAAGGAGTTCGACCGCACCGTCGACCTCATCGTGGAGACGGTGCGCGCGCTGAAGGAGCTGGACCGCACCTCGTCCCGCTTCGTGCAGGAGCAGGGCATCATGGCGCAGATTCGCCGGGCCCCCATGGGGGTGGCGCTGTGCATGGGGCCCTACAACTACCCGCTCAACGAGACGTTCAGCACGCTGTTCCCCGCGCTGCTGATGGGCAACACGGTGGTCTTCAAGCCGGCGAAGTTCGGCGTGCTGCTCATCCGGCCGCTGCTGGAGGCCTTCCGCGACTGCTTCCCGCCGGGCGTCATCAACATCATCTACGGCAAGGGCCGGGAGACGGTGGGCGCGCTGATGGAGAGCGGGCAGGTGGACTTGTTCGCCTTCATCGGCACCAACCGGGGCGCCAGCGAGCTCAAGCGGATGCACCCGCGGCCGCATCGACTCAAGTCGGTGCTCGGGCTGGACGCGAAGAACCCGGCCATCATCCTGGAGGACGCGGACCTGGAGAACGCGGTGAAGGAGTGCATCACCGGCGCGCTCTCCTTCAACGGCCAGCGCTGCACGGCGCTCAAGCTGCTCGTGGTGCACCGGAGCATCGCGGACGTGTTCCTGAAGAAGCTCACCGCCGCGGTGGACGCGCTGAAGCCCGGCATGCCGTGGGAGCCGGGCGTGGCCATCACGCCCCTGCCGGAGCCCGGCAAGGCGGACTACCTGCGGGGCCTGGTGGACGACGCCGTGTCCAAGGGCGCCAGCGTGGTGAACGCCACCGGGGGCCAGTCCTCGCACTCGTTCTTCACGCCCGCGGTGGTGTACCCGGTGACGAAGGACATGCGGCTGTCGAGCGAGGAGCAGTTCGGGCCGGTGGTGCCGGTGATGGTGTTCGACCGGGACGAGGAGGTCATCCAGCTGGTGGTGGAGTCCCAGTTCGGCCAGCAGCTCAGCCTGTTCGGGCAGGACCCGGCGCGCATCGGCCGGTTCATCGACGCGTTCGCGAACCAGGTGGGCCGCATCAACCTCAACTGCCAGTGCCAGCGCGGGCCCGACACGTTCCCCTTCAACGGCCGCAAGGACTCCGCCGAGGGCACGCTGTCCGTCGCGGACGCGCTGCGCGTGTTCTCCATCCGCACGCTCGTCGCCACGAAGACCACGCCGGCCAATACCACGCTCGTCCAGTCCATCCTCACCCGGCGGGAGTCGGACTTCCTGACGACGGACTTCCTCTTCTGAAGTCCGTCGTCCCGGCGCCTCCTTCAGTGGACGAAGGAGGTGCCCCGCCCAGGCCGCCCAGGGGTACGCCCCGCGACGACCCCTGGGCCCCGCTCGCACGCAGGTCCAGCAGGTCGCTCACGTCCTGGACCTCACGGAGTGAGCCCAGCGTGTACGGCTGGGTCCGAGTCCCACCCTTCGTCAGCAGACGGGAGCGCAGGCCCGGATTCCCGCCGGCCACACAGCCAAAACAGACAAGCCCGCAATGTCAAACCACGCCCAAACCCTCACGAAGATTCAGGCACTGGCGCGGCCTCCGCACCTGGGGCAGCGTCGACCGCGTCCTGTAGCGCGTCCCGGCTGAACGCTCCCACAGGCCATTGCGTCCCTCGTGCACGCTGCCGAGGGGCCCATTCAGGCGAGCCCGTCGGACTGTCGCGTGGCGCATTGCTTGCACCCACGCGCTCAATCTGCGAACGAAAGGGGTGCGCCGGTGGCCGACGTGTGGGACCCATTGAAGCTCGATGTGAAGATCGCGGAGAACCCGACGCTCTGGGCCTCGCTCGACAATCAGTGGCGGACCGGGGTGGCGAGCACCCTGCTGGCCAACCGGGAGCTGCGCAAGCTGAACCGCATCAGTGGTCGGCTCAAGCGGGGCGAGGTGGCGCAGTTCCCGAATGCCACCGCCATCGCCGCATCGATCGACCAGACCATCCTCGGGTGCTTCTCGCTGTTGAGTCAGTGGTGTAGCGCGACGAAGCCCAATGAGCAGCAGTTCTATCTCAACAATCAAATCTACACGGCGCTGAGCGCGGCCCATCCGGACGATGACATCACCCAGCGGCTCGGTGACAGCCTCACCGCGCAGTGGAAGAAGCGCAACCTGCGCTCCAAGGTCGTCGTCATCGCGCACCGAGGAGACGGGGCGACCTTCGAGAAGGTCCGCAAGGTCTTCGAGCGGCAGGCCTTCGACAGCGTCTTCTACTACCAGCACGAGAACGAGAACAGCGAGGCCGCGCTCGTGAAAGCGCTCGATGCCTGGAGGAACAAGGAGCTGAGCGGCGTCGAGTGTGATGTCTGGTTCAGTCAGGACGCGATTCCCATCGTCACGCACACCCAGAACATCGAAGCCCTGCTCAATCAGGAGCAGACCCGGAACGTGGCTCCGCCCCTGAGTGGCGTGAAGGTCAAGGACGTGCACTCAGGCAACCTGCCGCCCCGGCTCCTGACCCTCGACCGCTGGCTCCAGATTGTCGAGGCGTACCTCGCGCACCACTCGCTGAACCTGGGCGGAGAGCGACAGCTCCGGCTGGAGATCGAGATGAAGGACACGAACCTCGCCTTCAATCCCAACACCCTTCAGCTCGAGAAGGACCAGGTGCTGGAGCGCTGGAGGGCCGTCGAGCGGGTCGTCAGCCGATTCCTGAAGTCGTGCCAGCGGCCCAGCATCTACCAGGTGGCCCTCTTCAACGGCTCGGCCGCGCCCAAGGATGCGTACGACAAGGCCTGGAACGAGAACAAGACCCTGCTCTCGAGCGTCGTCTATGGCGGGAGCCCGGACTCCCCCGATACGTCCGAGCTGCTGGAGGTCCGCTACGGCCTGCATTTCCCGGGACTCCTCCAGATGATGTACAGCGGGAAGTTGGCGGGGAAGATTGTCACGCTCGCGCCGGGCGTCGAAGCCTATCCGCAGGACATGCCCATCCAGCTCGACACGCTCGGAGAATGGATTGAGACACGACAGGCCTTGACCGTCGAGCAGTCCATCCAGTGCGCGAGGCTGCGAAGGCTCCTATGGCTCTTCGATGAGATGCAGGCCGGGCGGCTGCCCAAGGAACGAAAGCCGTTGCGCATCCAGGTCCTGACGGACTTCTGTGGCGTCGGCGCCAAGTTCATCGTCTCGAAGCAGGCGACGCCCATCGGCCCCCGTGGCCTGTTCGACCAACCGTTCAACGAGCAGAACCTGGATTGCGTCTGGCGCAAGTACAACCTCACCGGACAGCCGCTGGACCTCAAGCGGCAGATCTGTCAGCGCTTGAATGACTGCGGGACGGACCAGGCCAAGTTCATCGAGTTCGGGATGCTGTTCCTCCAACAAATCGGCGACTGGTACCACTGAAACACTCCACACCCCGAGGTGATTCATGCGCGTCGTGTCTGCCTTCGCTGGGAAGCTGCTCGCGGGCGGTGTGCTGGCCTGCGCTGCCATCATCGCCTGTGCGACCTCCTCCCCCAATCCGGGCCCCATCGGGTCCACGGATGCCCCGCCGCTGCCCCAGGCGTGCAACCCGGACCCGACGTGTCCCGGCTCGACGTGCGCCACGGCCATCACCCCCGCGCTCGCCGTCGTCCCCGCCAACGCGTGTCCCCGCTTCGGTGAGTTCCAGTCCGACGTGGATGTCTATTCGTGGAACACCTTCATCGCGCTCAACTGGCCCGCGAATCCGTCCTCGTGCACGGCCAATACGCAGAGCAGCATCCTCAGCGGACAGGGGCCCACCGTCTGGGAGACCTACCCGGATGACCTGGACATGTTCGTGCCTCCTGGGAGCAAGCCCGGCGCGTGGTGCAGCTTCAACACGCCCGCGGCCTTCGAGACGAAGCTGCGCCAGCGCACGAAGCTGCCGGAGACAGGGCGCCTCCAGGCGCTGAACACCGGCGTGCACAAGCTGCTGCTCAGCACCTCCAAGGCGTCGGCCGCCATCGGGGAGAAGCTCCCGGACATCGAGCAGGCCGTCGGAGGCCCGCTGACGGACCAGAACGGCCGCTTCGTGCGCTACGAGAAGCGCCTCAATCAGGACGAGTACAACTACCTCATCACCAACAACCTCTGGAACGCCGCGGGCCAGAAGGGCGTCACCATCTCCTTCCCCACCGGCGCCAGCCAGAACCCGGGCCCATGCAACGGCAAGCCGTGCGGCCCGGTGGGCGCCATGGAGGTCAAGGCGTCGTGGAAGGTGCTCTCCCCGCAGGAGATTTCTGGCAAGCGCTTCTTCATGCGACAGGGGTGGGTCTTCAACGATGACGCCGGAGACCCGAGCCCCGGTGCCAACCCCGTCACCGTGGGCCTGGTCGGCCTGCACATCATCCACAAGACGGACACGCAGCAGACCTGGTTCTGGTCCACCTTCGAGCACGTGGACAACACGACGTCTTCGTTCTTCAACCCGCACTGCACGGGGGACTGCACGCCCAATACCCAGACGGCGAAGGAGCCCTACACGGAGCTGGCGCCCGATGGCGGCCCGCTCAACGCCCCGGTCCAGGTGACGCGCACCACGCCCATCCAGGCGGACTCCGGTCTCAACGCGTATTACCGCGCGCTGCTCAAGGGCTCCGTCTGGGAGAACTACCAGCTCATCAGCACCCAGTGGGCCACCGGAGGCGCGCCGCAGGGCACTCCGCCCGTGCTCGCCAACACGACGATGGAGACCTATATCCAATCCACCGCGAGCTGCCTGGGCTGTCACGGCCAGGCGCCCAAGGCCAGCGGTGACGGCTCCGCGGACTTCAGCTTCCTGTTGATGGAGGCGCAATAGCGCGCTCATTCCCAGAGGAGCCCAGGGCTCGACGATCTCGTCCATCGAGCCCTGGGTCAGGCGCACAGCCGCCGGACATGCTTGGATGCCATTCACTTCCAGGAACTGGAGCCACACATGGGTCTCTCGTCGGGTGTCGCGCGTCGTGTCTTTTCAGGGATGAAGTGGGCCTTGCTGCTGGGAGGGGCTGGCTGCGGGGCTCCCTTGGAGCCTGGGGTTGAGGATTCGATGGAGACCCAGTCGCGGCCCCTGACCTATCCCAGCGGCGGGGCGCGGACGGTGGTGTCCCGGCGTGTCGTCTACAAGAATGGCTCGGGCGCCTATCTGGCGGCGGCGGGCTTCGAGCAGTTCCGCGCGGCGGGCGCCCCTGACTCCGTGCTTCACAACATCCGCATCGCGGAGGTAGATGCCCCCGGTCCGCGCGAGGCGCTGGTGGTCATGTCGGCGGGACAGAAGATCTCGAGCAGCGGGCACTCGAGTGGTGTCACGGGGCAGTCGTCCAACTGGGACGCATCCTGTAACAGCGTCTCGTGCCCCAACGTCACGCTGGATGGCCGCTCGCTGGCGATGAAGCTGGACACCCTGGGGTGGTTTCCTCGGGGCAAGACGTACCTGTCCGTGGTCAACGACAACAACTTCGACCACTTGTTCGACAGCGACACGAAGCAGCGGATCGTCAATGGCTTCTCAGGCTGGCTCCAGGCGCAGGTCCGTCCGGAGACACGCGCCATCTACCTGGCGGGCAGTTCGCGAGGCGGCTGCCTGATGATGCGGCTGGCCCAGGCGCTTCGCGCCAACGGGGCGCTGGATGGAATCGACCTCTACGTGTCCTCGTTCGACGGCGTGTGCCGCAACAGCCAGGGGGAGCTGGGCACCTACGACACCAAGATAGACAATCCCGTGCGGCCCTGGGGCACGTTCTATGGCGCGTGGGCCACGGACCTGAATGCCCAGTTCCCCCGGCGGCAGCGGCTCCATCTCTTCCAGGTGGTGGGCGGCCAGGAGGTGGCACCGGCCACGGGCATCCGCGCGTTCTCTGGCTACGCGGGGGCCTCGCCACCCTCCACGGGGACGAATCTCGACTGGGGTTGGTACAAGCAGACGTGGGTGAAGTGGAAGCACAAGGAGATTGGAAATCCATACACCGACCCCAGCGCCTCCGAGCAGGCGCAGGCCGTGGCGGACACCCTCGACGCACACCTGACGTGGCTCGACGCCCGCCTCCCCTGATTCACGCCGCGGCATGGGCGCGATGCGCGGAACGGGCGATGCAGAGCTGCGCGGCCCAGTACGTCAGCATGATGACGTAACTGCCCCCGTTCACCGGCGTCACGAAGAGCTTCACCGCGAGCACTCCGTCGCTGAGAGCGAACAGCAACGCCCCCGCGAACGCGAACCCCTGCTCCCTGCGCGTCAACCCAGGCGCGCCCAGCATCGCCGCCGCGCGCCAGGTCATCGTGCAGATGACCACGACGTAGGCCGTCACCGGCACGGCCATGGCGCCCAGGTGAGGCCCCAACACGACACCCGCGCCCACCGCCAACAGCAGGAACGGCAGCGCCCTCCCCCACCGGAGTTCACGTGTCACGCTGAGGTACGCGGCCGTGTAGCTCACATGGGCCAGCAGGAAGGCCCCCAGGCCCGGAAGGAACAGCGCCTTGCTCGCGTCCAACAGCACGTCTCCGAGCAGCGACAGCCCGAGCCCCGCGAGAATCCACCGCGCATAGCGCTCCCGGGCCGGCCATCGCCACAGGAGCAGGCACAGCATGGGCAACGACTTGGTCACCAGCCGGACCTCGACCGGGCCCGTGTCCAGGCTCAGGAGGAACCCCACCACCCCCAGAACACCGACTCCCGCGAGAATCCTCGTCCCCACCGTCGAAGCACCACGCATGAGGCCACCTTACCCTGGCGGCCTCATCGTCGACGCCTGTCGTCGCCTCAAGCCGTGGCGGGTGGAGCCAGTCGCTGCTCCATCCGGTACCACCGGTATCCGTACCCCTCCAACGTCACGCGGTGGCGCCCCGTCTTGCCGGGCGCGGAGTGGTCCTCCGAGAGCAGATGCACGAGCCGCGCGGGCGGCCCTCCCGGGGAGAAGCTCACCTCGCAGGCCTTGCCGGACAGGTTGTGCAGCGTCACCAGCGTCTCGCCCTTCCAGTCGTACCTGAGCGCGAGCACATTCTTGTTCCTCACGCTCAACAACCGCCACGCGCCCCACCCCAGCTCCGGGCACTCCTTGCGCATGCGCACCATGCGCTCCATCCAGTTGAGCAGCGAGCCCGGGTCCCTGCGCTGGTGCTCGACGTTCACCTGCCGGTAGCCATGGGGCGCCCGCTCCACCACGGGACGGAAGGGCGCGTCGGCGCGGGTGAAGCCACCGTGCGGCTCGTCGGCCCATTGCATCGGGGTGCGCACGCTCTGGCGCTCATGCAGCGACAAGTCCTCGCCCATGCCCAGCTCGTCGCCGTACCAGAGCACCGGCGTCCCCGGCAGCGACAGCATCAGGCTGAACGACACATCCAACCGCCGCCTGTCTCCCGCCAGCATGGGCGCGAGCCTCCGGCGCAGGCCGCGCTCGTACAGCTGCATCCTCGGCTCCGGGCCCAGCTCCGCGAAGACGCGCTTGCGAGCCCTCGCGGGCAGCCGCCCCAGGTCCAGTTCGTCGTGGTTGCGCAGGAAGTTCGCCCACTGCGCCAGGTGCGGCAGCCTGGGGGCCGAGCGCAATGACTCGACGAGCGGCGTCGCGTCCTCCGTCACCAGCGAAAGGAAATAGCGCTGGTTCGCGGCGAAGTTGAAGACCATCTGCATCCGGTCCCCCTCCTTGCCGAAGAAGTTCATCACCTCATCCATGGTGACGTTGGCCTCGGCCAGGAGGATGGCGTCTCCGCTCCGCCACGAGAGGAACTCGCGCATCCTGTCGAGCAGCGCGTACGGGTCCTCGATGCCGTGGCTGCGCAGGCCCTTGAGCTCCACCAGGAAGGGCACCGCGTCCACCCGGAAGCCGGACACGCCCAGTTGCAACCAGTACCCCATCACCTTGAGCAGCTCCTCGCGCACCTCGGGGTGGGCGATGTTCAGCTCGGGCTGGAAGGGGAAGAAGCGGTGGAAGTACCAGCGCTTCACGGCGGGCGCGTACGTCCACGTCGTGTGCTGTGAGCCCGGGAACACCATGCCCTTGTGCGCGTCCTTGGGCTTCTTGTCGGACCACACGTAGAAGTCGTGGAAGCGGCTGTCCCGGTCCTTGCTCGCGGCCTGGAACCAGGGGTGCTTGTCGCTCGTGTGGTTGACGACCAGGTCGATGATGACGCGCAGACCGCGCTGCTTCGCCTGGTGGGTGAACTCCACGAAGTCCCCCAGGCTTCCCAGCCTCGGGTCCACACCGTAGTGGTCCGTGATGTCGTACCCGTTGTCGCGATTGGGCGAAGGATGGAAGGGCGTCAACCACAGGCACGTCACGCCCAGGCCCGCCAGGTAGTCGAGCCGGCGTTGGAGCCCGGCGAAGTCACCCACGCCATCGCCGTTGCCGTCCATGAACGTCTCGACGTCCAGGCAGTAGATGACCGCGTTCTTGTACCAGAGGTCCTGAATCATCCGTGTCCCCTGAAGCGAAGGTGGCGATGCCAGACGCGGGACGCACCGGGGGGCGCGCCTTGCGTGCGACAGCACACAGTCATGAGCACGAGGGGCTCGCGACGGCGCGCGGGCGCCCCCAACGTGCGCGCGCATGCTCACGCTCGGTTATCACGCCTCCCATGAGCAGTTTCCTCCCAGTGAGTTGTTGCGCCTGGTGCGCCGGGCCGACGCCGCGGGCTTCACGGCCGCGCTCAACTCGGACCACTTCCACCCCTGGAGCGAATCGCAGGGACACAGCGGCTTCGCCTGGAGCTGGATGGGCGCGGCGCTCGCCACCACGCGACTGTCCAGCCTGGGCGTGGTGAACGCTCCCGGACAGCGTTATCACCCGGCCCTCATCGCGCAAGCCCTGGGCACGCTCGCGGAGATGTTCCCGGGCCGCGCCTGGGCCGCCCTGGGCAGCGGGCAGTTCGTCAACGAGGGCATCACCGGAGAGCCCTGGCCCCCGAAGGACGTGCGCAACGCGCGCCTGCGCGAGTGCGTGGACATCATGCGCGCGCTCTTCCGGGGCGAGACGGTGACGCACCGGGGCCTCGTCCGTGTCGAGGAGGCGAAGCTCTACTCCCGGCCCGCCCAGGCGCCCTTGCTGGTGGGCGCGGCGATTACGCCCCAGACGGCGGAGTGGGTGGGCGGCTGGGCGGACGCGCTCATCACCGTGAGCAAGCCCCCGGACGAGCTGCGGAAGATGGTGGAGTCCTTCCACCGAGGAGGCGGCGAGGGCAAGCCGATGTTCCTCAAGGTCCAGCTCTCCTGGGCGGAGGACGAGCAGGCCGCGCTCCAGGGCGCGATGGAGCAGTGGGCCACCAACATCTTCGCCAGCTCCGTGCTCACGGACCTGCGTGCTCCCGCGCAGTTCCAGGAGCTGGCGCGCACCGTCCAACCCAAGGACCTGGAGGGACACGTGCGGGTGTCCTCCAGCCTCCAGCGCCACGTGGACTGGCTCGCCGAGGACGTGAAGCTCGGCTTCAGCCACCTGTACCTGCACAACGTCAACCGCGGGCAGGAGCGCTTCATCGACGCCTTCGGAGCGCATGTGCTGCCAGCCCTGCGCACCGCGCGCTGAAGCGGGAGCCTCGCGAGGGGATGACAGTCCTGTCATCCCCTCCACTGCGTGAAGACACGGTTCGCGACAGGCCTGTCAGCCACCCCTCGGAAATCGGGGCCGCTCACGCGAGCCGGACACTCACCAGTTCAGCCGCCAGCCGATGCCCAGGCTGAGGTAGTCCGCTTTCCTATCGGTCTCGTAGGTGTAGTTGTAGAGGTTCTTGTGGAGCCGGCCCTCCAGGGCGAGCGGCAGCCACGGCGTGGGCCGGAACTCCAGCTCCGCGCCCACCGAGTAACCCAGGTTGCTGACGGTGCCCTTGTTCCAGCCCGCGCCGAAGAGCACCGCGGGTCGGACGGGGCCCAGGTCCACCCCCAGCCGTGCCACGCCTCCGAGTTGGAAGAGCGCCCGGTTCTTCGTGTCGTAGTAGTGCTGCCCGCCCTCGAAGGTGACGTCGGTCCGGGAGCCCGCCCCCGCGTAGACCGCGACCTCCGGTCCGATGGAGAAGAAGCGCCCGAGGTGCTTGAGCAGATGCAGGCGGACACCGGGCCCGCCATGCTTCTCACTCTCCCTGTCCTCGCCCTGGGCGTATCCCACGCCCACGCCCAACTCCGCCCCCGTGAGACGGGCTTCGTCCTGTGCCCAGGCGCCCGTCGACAGCAACAACGCTCCCGCGACCACTGCCTTCATATCCAGACCTTCCGAGTGTTCCGGCCCCCGACGACTGTCTGGTTTTCAAGATTCGGGCCCACCGAAGTCTCGCCCACCAAGGCCACCGCGGAGGTGGCTGGAGCGACGTTCGATGACGCGGCTCGACGTCAGCGCCGCGAGCAGGTCCGCTCCGGTGGGGCGAGTGCGCCCGCCTCCGTCTGACTCGAGGCTGCCCGGCATGCCGCGCGGCGCCTCCCACGTCACCGGGGCCCATGAGGCCCCGAGCGCCGTGAGGCGGAGCTCCCGCCTCAATCCGATTTGGGCGTCCCCTGCGCGCCGCGAGGCTCCGGGCCGTCGCGACGAGGAACCGGGTGCGCGGACGGGCCATGCGTGCCCGCCTTGTCCGGGGCCATCGCGGGCGCCTTCCCGCGTCGTCGGCGCCGCCTTCGCTTCGACGCGGCCCCCTGGGGTGCTCCCCCCAGCTCGCGCAGCACCAGGGCCCGCGTACCGCCCTCCAGGCGCAGCTCTCGCATCAACTCCTGCACCTGGGGAGCACCGCGAGGATGGCGCAGCGCCTCACCCAGGCGCTCGACGAGGTCGATTCGCAGCGCCACCGGCCCCAACAGCTCGTAACCGAAGGCTCGCGCCTCACGCACATTCCATCCGGCCGCGTCGAGCACCGGCTCACGGGGCACACCCCTCGGTGCGGGCTTCTGGAGGAACAGCGCCGTCAACATGCACCTGCGCTCCAGCGCCTGCGGAGAGAGCGCCTCGGCCACGTACATGAAGCGGCGTCCCTCGCGCACACCCACGGCCTTGAGCCGCTCGCGTGACTCCTCGTCCAGCAGCGCCCACTGCTCGCGGGCCTCGCTCACGGTGATCAGCCCGACCCCCTCGGCCAGCCGGTACGCCAGCCCGCGCGTCGGCGCCGAGCGTCCCGCGCCCGTGAGCGACTCCGCCGGAAACCCGCCCATCGCCTCGGTGACCAGGTCCCTGGCCAGCGCATGGAGCCGCCGCTCCAACCGCCGCCTCGCCCCGCCCGTCCACACCTCCGGCTCCGCGAGCGCCACCTGCGGCGAGCGCCGGTCCGTGCCGCGCACCAGCCGCCCCAGGGGCTGGCTCTCGAAGGAGATGTTGCCGGACGGCTCCACCTCGAAGACCTCGTGCGTCGCGTCCACCACGCGCTGCACGAACTGCTCCTCGGTCATCAGGCCCTCCGCGGAGCCGCTCTCGCCCAACAGCGCGCCGAGCTTCGCGAACGGGTTGTCCGAGCTCGCCGCGGGCGTGGCGGAGGCCCGCACGAAGCGCCGGGCGCTCCTGCGCGCGGCCCGCTGGACGAAGCGCTCCACCAGCCGCTCATGCAGCGCGTCCCCCAACGCGTCCTCGATGAGTCGCGTGCGCTCCTGCCACTGCTCCGCGTCGCGCAGCCAGCTCGAGCGATGGCTGATGTACGTCCAGATGCGGATGGCGGCCAGCCGGTCCATCAGCGTGTGGATGTCCCCGGAGACGTCGTCGAGCGGCGACACCTGCTTGGACAGCCACGTCGCGTCCAGCACGCCGTCCCCCGCGGTGAGCTGGAGGAACGTCTCGCGCAGCAGGCTGACGTGCTGGCCGAACAACCCCTTGCGGAAGTCCGGAATCTGGCAGACCTGCCACAGCAGCTCCACGCCCGCGCGGTCCGTGACGACGTCGCGGACGGCCGGGATGTGCGAGAGGTCCTTCAGCGCGTCGAAGTCATCGGCGCGCTCCACCCGGACGAAGGCGTTGTGGCGCGGGGCCCGCGACAGCGAGTCCAGCAGCGCCTCGGGGCTCGCGAAGTCGAGCTCCGCGTTGCGCCAGATGAGGCTGCGCACCGCGGGGAAGCGGTGGGTCTCGATGGCGGTGACGACCCGAGGCGGCAGCTCATCCAGCGTGTTCAGCGTGCCGAACGTCCCGTCGTTCAGGTGACGCCCCGCGCGGCCGGCGATCTGCGCCAGCTCGTCCGGGAACAACTCCCGCTGCTCGGCGCCGTCGAACTTGGAGAGCGACGCGAAGGCCACGTGGCCCAGGTCCAGGTTCAACCCCATGCCGATGGCATCGGTCGCCACCAGGTACTGCACCTCTCCGGACTGGTACATCGCCACCTGGGCGTTGCGCGTCCGGGGCGACAGCGCGCCCAGCACCACCGCGACGCCGCCGCGCAGCCGGCGCAGTGACTCGGCGAGCTCATAGACGCGGTCCGCGGAGAACGCGACCACCGCGGAGCGCGGCGGGAGGCTCTTCAACGAGCGCCGGCCCGCGTAGCGAAGCTGGGACAGGCGCGTGGCCCGCTTGAGCGAGACGTGCGGGATGAGCGACTGCACCATCGGCCGCATCGTCTCCGCGCCCAGGAACCAGGTCTCCTTGCGCCCTCGCGCGTGGAGCAGCCGGTCCGTGAAGACATGCCCCCGCTCGCGATGCGCGGCGAGCTGGATTTCGTCCACCGCCAGGAAGTCGACGGCGCGGTCCAGCGGCATCGCCTCCACGGTGCATATCCAGTAGTCGGGACGCGGCGGCAGGCGCTTCTCCTCGCCCGTCATCAGCGCCACGCGTCCCTCGCCCACCCGGGCGGTCACCCGGTCGTAGACCTCGCGGGCGAGCAGGCGCAGCGGCAGCCCCATCATGCCCGTGTCGTGCTCGAGCATCCGCTCGATGGCCCGGTGGGTCTTTCCAGTGTTCGTGGGCCCCAGCTCCGCCACGACGACGGACGAACGGCCGGATGCGCTGGAGTTCATTGCGGAGAGTCTAACCTCGCGCCCGGTCACGCGCCCTGCGACGGACTTCCAACCCATCCTCGGCTGCCTCCTGGGCTCGCCACGCACGCACGGGCGCGCCGCGTCCTGACCCGGGCACCGCGGAATGGACGCCCCGGGCAAAGCCCCCTAGCGTCGCGCCCCATGGCGAACCCTGTCCGAGACACGCTCCTGGGCCAGCTCGACATCGCGTGGGCCCTCACGAACTACCACCTGGAGGGGCTCACCACGGAGGACTGCCTGCGCCGCCCCGCCTCGGTGGGGCTGCACGTGACGCGGGACGCACAGGGCCACTGGCGCGCCCAATGGCCCGAGCACGAGGGCTATGACCTGGGCCCCGCGAGTGTGGCCTGGCTGACGTGGCACCTGGGCTTCTGGTGGTCCATGGTGCACAACCACTCGTTCGGGGACGCCACCCTGACGCGGGAGGCCGTCCTCTGGCCCGGCTCCGCGGACGCGGTGCGCGCGTGGATTGTCGGCCTGCACGCCACGTGGCGCGAGGCCATCACCCGCCTCACCGACGAAGACCTGCAATCGAGCGCGCGCACGCGCTGGCCGCTGGAGGGCAAGCCCTTCGGCGACATCGTCGCCTGGGCCAACGTGGAGCTGATGAAGAACGCGGCGGAGCTGGGCTACGCGCGCTTCGTGCTGGCCGTGCCGCCTACTTGAGCGCCGGTGCGTTCGCGTCCCGCCGCAGCACGAAGAAGTACGGCGACGGCATGCCGCGCGCGTCCATGAGGCCCAGGAGCGTGTTCTCGTCGGCCTTGCGGAACACGTCGAGCGTGGGCCAGTCGTCGTAGATCATCGTCGCGCTGAGCTGCCCCCGGTACTCCACCTTGCGCAGGCGCGCCTTGAACTTCGCCGTCTCCACATCGGCGCGATGCGGCCCCACCGGGCCGCGAATCGTCGGTGACGGCCACTTCCGCGGGTCCACCGGGAACACCGACGCGCGGTCCTCCGTGTAGAACAGCAGCGGGTGCACGCTCTCGACGTCGAGGAACTGCTTGCCGTACCACCCCGTGGCCCCGAGCAACCCGTCCATCGGATGGCCCGTGCGCAGCTCACTGCCCTTCCACGTGCCGAACAGCGACGCGAGCTCGACCGGCGCCAGGCTGTCGAACAGCGCGAGCGCCTCCTGCTGGCTCAGCGTCCCCGTCTTCACCGCCTCGT
Source organism: Myxococcus guangdongensis (assembly GCF_024198255.1). NCBI lineage: Bacteria > Pseudomonadati > Myxococcota > Myxococcia > Myxococcales > Myxococcaceae > Myxococcus > Myxococcus guangdongensis. The sequence goes on along the minus strand of NZ_JAJVKW010000006.1, from coordinate 386,172 downwards.
CGAAGCTCATCGTGCCGCTCCTGTGTGCATGCGCAGCACGGGCTTGATGGCCGTGCGCGACTCCATGTCGTGGACCGCGTCGTTGATGGCCTCGAAGTCGTAGGGGCGCAGGAGCTTCTCCAGCGGGAAGCGCCCCTCCGCGTGCAACGACACCAACCGGGGGATGAAGCGCTTCGGGTCGGCGTCGCCCTCGAGCATCCCCACCAGCCGCTTGCCGAAGAGCAGCGCCGTCATCGGGATGGAGACCTGCGCGTCCGCGCTCGGCAGGCCGAGCAATCCGCACGTCCCCAACGGGCGCGTCACGTCGAACGCCTGTCGCAGCACCTTCGGCGAGCCGACACACTCCAGCGCGAAGTCCACCCCACCCCGCGTCTTCTTGAGCACCGTGCGCGTCAGCTCCGGCTCATCCGCGAGGAAGGTGTCGGTGGCGCCCAGCTCCCGCGCGAGCTCCAGCCGCCTGGCGTCCAGGTCCACCGCGAAGATGCTCGCCGCGCCCGCCACGCGCGCCGCCATCACCGCCGCCAGGCCCACCGCGCCCACGCCGAAGACGGCGAGCCGCTGTCCCGGCTGCATCCGGAACGACTCCAGCACCGCGCCCGCGCCCGTCTGGAAGCCGCAGCCCAGGGGCGCCAGCAACTCCAGCGGCGCGTCTCTCGCCACCTTCACCGCGTTGTGCTGGTGCGCCAGCACGTGCGTGGCGAAGGACGACTGGTGGAAGAACCCCGAGCGGATGGGCTCGCCGCGCCAGCGCATCGGGAACGTCCCATCCGGCCGCGCCCCCGAGAAGTTCCCCGCGTAGCCCTGCTCGCAGTACGCGGGCTGCCCTCGCGCACAGGTGCCGCACGCGCGACAGGAGTAGTAGCTGAGCACCACGGCGTCCCCCGGCTCGAAGCCCGTGACGCCCTCTCCCACCGACTCCACCACCCCCGCGCCCTCGTGCCCCAGCACCGCGGGGAACGCGAAGCGCCCCTGGCCCGCGCGGTAGCTCAGGTCCGTGTGACAGATGCCACTGGCATGCACCCGGACCCGGAGCTCCCCCTGACGGGGCGCGTCCAGGTCCACCTCCTCCAGGACGAAGGGTGCATTCACCTCCCGCAGCACCGCGGCACGGACCGGAAGCGTCATGCCCCGAATTATTGGCAGACCGCCAACAAAAGCAACAGGGCTCCGCGGGCAGGTCAGAACGCGTCGCCGGGTCCCAGCTTGAGCAGGAACGTGTCGGTGGCGTCGGGGACGAGGGTGCCGGTCCCGAAGTCCTCGGTGTGGGAGAAGTGACCGAACAGCAGCGTGTTGCCGTTCTCCTCGCCGGAGGGCGCGGCGCTCACCACCTGCTCGGCGAAGAGGTTGGACGGGCCGCCGGAGCGCAGGAAGAAGCGGTTCCACAGCTCGCGGCCCTCGAGGTCGAAGCGGCGCGCGAAGAGCTGCGGGTTCTGCGCGGAATCGCTCGCGCCTGGCGCGGGGTGCGGAAAGTCGCGAGACAGGCCGCTCACCACCACGCGGCCCGCGGGCTCCACGGCGATGACGACCTTCTCGGAGCGGCCCAGGCTCTTCACCCAGCGCGGCGTGCCCGTGGCCTCCGCCACCAGGAGGAAGGCGAGCCTGTCTCGGAGCGACTCGGAGCCCCACCGGAGCGCTCCGCCCTCCATGCTCCCCGCCGCCACCAGCGTGCCCTTCGCGGTGGCGCCGATGCTCGTCACCCAGCCATTGGCGCTGGGGAAGGCGTTGAACCAGGTCATCTGTCCCGCCGCGGAGAACGTGGCCAGGAAGGGGGATTGCCCCTGGGCGGTGAAGGTCCCCTTCGCCGTCCGGACGGTGCCGAAGTAGGAGCCGCCCAGGGCCACGCCGCCGTCGGGCAGCACCGCGAGGCTCACCGCCTCCGCGCGGTAGTTGCCGCACTCCGGCTCGGAGACGCGCTGACGCCACAGGACGGCGCCCGAGGCGCTGATGCGATAGAGCGCGTTCTCCGTCGGCGAGCACCGCAGCGCCTCCGAGTACGGATGCGATGCGCGCACGCTCACGTAGGCGCCATCGTCCCGGCTGGCCACGAGCGCGAGGCCCACCTCGTTGAGCCCCTGCAGCGGAAGGGACCACTCCCCGCGTCCCTCCGCGTTGAACCGGGACAGGGCCAGGCCGCTGAGGGGTTTGCTCGGCGTGTCCATCGACACGGTGCCCCGGCGGACATCGGTCATCAGATAGAGCCGGCCCGTGGACGACACGCTCATGGCGACCGTGCCCGAGACATCCAGGGGGGATTCGCCCTCGAACGGATGCAGCGAGAAGGAGCGCGTCCACACGCGGGCGCCATGGGGCGTGTAGCGCTTCACCTCGAAATGGGACGAGGCGCCGTCGGCGCGACCGAACGAGGTCGACGAGCCTTGGATGGAGGCCGTGTAGATGGACGACCCATCCCACGGAGTACCGACGCTCGCGGCCAGGTCGTGCAGGGGCTGGCGCTCGTGATTCAGCCAGAGCGTCTTGCCAGGTGTGGCGGGCTGCGGCGAGGTGCCACCGTCCTCCGGGGGGACGGAGCCGCCATCGGGCTCACCGGGAGCGCCGCCCCCATCGGGAATCTCGCCGCCATCGGGAGTCCCCGCGTCCGGAACGCCCGCATCCGGCGCGCCCGCGTCAGGAGGGATTCCGGGAGCAGGCTCGCAGGAGGCTGAGGCCTCACAGGACGCGACGGGAGGAGGTGAATCATCGCCATCACAACCGGCCATCCCCAGACACAACACCAGCCATGCGGCCAAGCCACGCCAGTCAGCCACTGTCTCCCCCTCCCGAAACACACCCGGGCGACAGGTTGCGCACGGGGCGCGGGGCCGCCAAGACACGAGGCTCCAGGCTGCCTCCCTCCTCTCCATGCGTGCGGCGAGGAGCAGCCCCGGACCCACCACGGCCGGTGCCACGAGGTCGAAGTCCCGCGCGCCCGGGGACACGGAGCGCGAGGCGTTCAGCCGCCGGGGCGCGAGTGCTTCCGGATGTGCTCCCACGCCTCGATGATGCGGCGCGTCTCCTCTTGCGCCAGCGCCTGGAGCTTCGGTCCGAGCTGCGCCACCTTGTCGGGGTGGTACTGGGCGACCAGCGCGAGGTAGGCGCGCTTCACGTCCGCCAGCGGTGTTCCCCGGACGACACCCAATATCTCCCACGGCGACGAAGGGGCCGCCTGGGGTCGCGGCGCGGGCTCCTCCTCACGCCGGGGCGCCTCCGCCTCCTCCTCATCGTCGTCAGCGGGCGCCGCGTCCTCCTCCGCATCGGAGGGCTCCGAGTCAGCCTCCTCGGTCGCGCGCGTGTCGGCCACGGGCTCGGCGCCCTCGCCACAGGTCGAGCACAAGAGCCGCTCCTGCGCCTCCCCTCCCGGCGCGGCGACGGCGACGACGTCACAGCACTCACCGCACACCACGTGCTGGCACTGCTCACAGCGCGCGGCGGACGCCGCTTCGTCCAGACCCACGCCACACCGGGGACACGCGTCGGGGAGCGGCGCCTCCTCGCCGCACCGCACGCAGAACGCCCAGCCCCGGTCCACCTGGACCTCGCAGGCCTCACACTCCAGCCCCCCGGCATGCTCCCAGTGCTTCTCCTCGCCGCACCACGGGCAGAAGGGCATCAGCCACGCGAGCTTCCCGGCGCAGTCATCCGCGTCACAGTCGAACTCGAGCCGGTACCCGCGCGCGACGGACTGGGGAACATTCTGCTCGTCGAACGACTCCCCGCAGTTCCAGCAGCCGTTGAAGAACCGATGTGACGGCGCGCCACAGGCCTCGCACGCGGGGTTGCCATGCTCGCTCTTCCAGACCACCTCGTCGCCGCAGGTGGGGCAGAAACCCATGCAGGCCTTCACCTCGGCATGCGTACAGGTCTCCCGCGCGGCGCGGCGGGCGCGCTCACGTTGCCCACGGGGTGCGGCGAAGGAAGGTGTGCGGCCCTCCTCCACCAGCGCCTCCCACAGGCACGAGCGGCACACCCGCCCCTTCACCTTCTTGGAGCCCGACGCCGAGGCACCCGCGCGCTTCTGGAACACCCCCGCCGCGAGCGACTCGACGCTCAGGCACGACTGGCAGACGGCGTCACCACACGCCTCGCAGTGGCCCGCGAGGCGCCGGCTCCCGAAGCCCAGCAGACCTGGCGTCAGCGTCTCCAGGCAGCACGGACAGGCTCGCATGCACTTCCTTCGCCGGGTGGGGTCGCCGGAGCGAATCCCCGAGGTGGAGCCCTCCGGCATGCCCGACTCCCACCCGGAGGTCCAGAAACCCACCGCACGTCACGATTCGGTGTCATCCACCGTGCTCGGGCCCCGGGGTGGTGACACTTTTCTCGTCATCACAAAATTTCATCTGTCTCACGGATTGCCCGCTACCCGAGGGCCTGGGGTAAGGGAGCACCTCCCTCGCTGTCCCCATGAGGTGTCCTCGATGCGTCGTCTCGGCTCAGCCCTTCTCTCCATGAGTCTGCTGGTTGGCTGTGGTCCCACCGAATCCGCTCCGCCGGCCGAGCCCGCCGCTCCGGCCGACGCCGTCCAGAACGAGCAGGCGCCGCTCACCACGACGGACGTCGACGTGGCGCCGGAGTGTGAAGGCATCCTGCAGTTCGCGAACACGGCGAGCTTCAACAAGCTGGACCGGTATCTGCCCAGCGACGCCGCCAGCAACATCATCGGCGCGCGCACGGCGGCGCTCTTCACGTCGCTGGCGCAGCTCTCGGCCGTCTCCGAGATGGGCCCGGTGCGCCTGAAGCAGCTCGAGCACGGAGCTCGCGCCGAGGAGTACATCGACCAGAGCTGTCTGGGCATCTACGACGAGCTGGCGCTGTCGCAGTCCGACGCCGCCGCCATCGTCACGATGGTGAACACGACGAGCACGAACACGCTCTACGCCATCCTGCCGTATGCGTGGAACGGGGCGACCAGCCTCATCAACCTGCGTCCGTTCACGAACGTGCAGGGCATCTCGAACGCGTCCGGCATCGGCGCGGTGAGCATGCGCAACCTGCGCAACGCGGCGACCATCGGCTACTCGCTGGAGATGCTCGCGACCGCGGTGAACGCGCTGCCCGAGGACGACTGGACGGTGAAGCTGAGCACGGCGTTCAACATCCAGACCATCATGGACGGGGCCTACGGCACGGACCGGCTCGCCGCGGCGGACTGCTTCGGCATCGACCTCACCGGCCGCTCGGGTCAGTGGGAGGACCGGGGCTACCTGGCGGACGCCACGGAGGTGCGCAACTACGTCCACAGCGCGGTGAGCACGGCCAACCGCTACAACGCGATTGACGCGGACATCGTCACGGACGGCAAGGCGGACCTGGCGGCGCGCACGGCGGGCCGCACGTTCAAGGGCTGCCACATGCACTACGAGGACGGCCCGTGGGCCGGCGTGCAGGTGCACTTCTTCGTCGACACCGCGTCGGACTTCCGCGTCCTGACGGTCCAGCACTGGGTGGAGTGATTCACGGTTGAGACGCACCGACGGCGGCGACTTCCTTCGGGAGGTCGCCGCCGTTTCATTTGCGGTAACCGTCCGACGAGCGACGTGGCGGGAGGCATTGCCGGGGTAGCAGGCGTGGAGGACCCTGGCAGGAATGACGAAGCCGGTTGAGAAGCAGGAGTGGTTCCAGGTCGCCGAAGCCTTCGAGGCGAGCAGCCTGACGCAGAGGGAATTCTCCGCGCGGCGAGGGTTGAGCTTGAGCACACTGCAGTCACGGGTGTGCCGGCGCCGGCGTCAGCGCGCTAGGGAGACTCCAGCAGTTCGCCTGCTGCCGGTGGAGATGTCTACCGTTGCGCAGGTAAGTCCTGTGCCACTCGAGGTGGTGCTGGCGAGCGGAGCCAGGCTGCGTTTCCCCGTGGGCGCCGACGTCGACTACGTGGCTCAGCTCGTCACGGCGCTGGGCAGGTGAGCGGGTGTTCACGCTGCCAGCGTCGGTGAGCGTGGTGCTGGCCACCGAGGCGGTGGACAGGCGCAAGTCGATTGATGGCCTCATGGCGCTGGTGAAGTCCGCGTGGGGCGAGGACGTCTACTCCGGCCACCTCTTCGCCTTCGTCTCGAGGCGAGGCGACCGCCTCAAGGTGCTGACGTGGAGTCGAGGAGGCTTCGTGCTGCTGTACAAGCGGTTGAAGACGGGCCGCTTTTCAGGGGACCTTCATTGGCCGGTTTTGGGTGACCACTGAGGCCTAGGCCCACGCTACCTAATGGGACAGATCCAGAGTCCATTGCACACGCAAGATCTCGTGGCACCGGTGGCAGAGCAGCAGGAGGTGAAGTTGCTGCGAGGGGGGCACTCCGTCTGGTGGAGAGAGCTGCACAAGGGCAAGTCTGAGCACGTCGGCGCTGAAGGACAGGCATAGAAAGTGCCGTCGCATGCCACACCCGAGCCATTCGTCGCGGTGCAGGTCGTTGCCGTCACCGGGCAACTGACCGACCCCGTTGCGCAGGCGGCAGTACACGCCGACAACGCCTCCGACGAAGAGAGCAGTGCCTCGCCCTCGTCGACCACGTCAGCGGCCGCTCCACCGCACCCGGCGATGAGCGCGACCGTGCAGGCCAACAGCCACAGCTTCAAGCTCTTCATGGCGAATCCCCTGTCGTGAAGGTGTGCGAGCGAGAGGAAGACCGGGCCGGGGGCATTGTCTGGGAAACTGGCACCAGTGCCAAGTCATGGCCTCGCGTCGGCCCCCTGACGCCGTCCCCGCCCGGCCACAGGCTGTGTCGAGGCCCCGTGCAGGCCGCGCCACAAGACGCCCACGACGCCCCCCTCCCGTCGTGAGGCGCCGCCCCCCCTCCCCGGAGTGCACGGCTACGGGGAGGGGGGCCTTTCTCCGAGGTCCGCATGTCCTGCCCGTCCCAAGAGCTCACCCTCGGCGACGTCGTCGTCCAGCAGGACGCCCACGGTCGCTACAGCTTCAACGACCTGCACCGGGCGGCAGGCGGTGAGCCGCGCCACCAGCCCTCGAACTTCCTCCGCGTGGTGTTGTTCCCGTGAAAATTCCTGTGAGAGTGCGCAAAGCGATTCGAGCAAGGGCAGCCACTCCGGCGAGCTCTCCCAATCCTTCGCACCCTCCATGCCCGTTGCTTGAAGCGCCTATACAACTCACCAGACCTGCACGGGAACGGCCCTGACCAGAGACAGCCCGGTGCCGAGCTGTCCATTGCTACTCCCACCCCAGGACCACAGGCTCCGGTCCGCGAGGATGGCGTGGGAGTGGTCCCCTCCCGCCGCAACCGACACGGCGGCCCCCAGCGAGCTCACCCGCGCGGGCTGCAGCGTCGACGTGGACGGGACGCCGTCTCCGAGCTGCCCCCGCTCATCACGCCCCCAGGCCCAGACCAGCCCACCCACCGTGATGGCGAGGTTGTGATTCACCCCCGCGGCCATCGACATCACGCCCGTCAGCACCTTCGTCTGAACGGGCACGAGCTTGTTGACCGTGGTGTTATCCCCCACCTCTCCGTAGAAGTTGGAGCCCCACGCCCAGACCGTCCCATCGGACTTCAATGCCAGCCCATGGCCGTTCCCCGCCGCCACGGCGGTGATGCCCGTGAGCCCCGACACCAGCCCTGGCACCGAGCGCGACGCCGTCGAGTTGTTCCCCAGTCGGCCACTCGTGTTGCTCCCCCAGGACCACACCGTGCCGTTCGCCCTCAAGGCCAGCGAGAACGAGTTCCCCGCGGAGATGGCAATCACCTGCGTCAGCCCCTGCGCCTGAACGGGCAGCGTGCGCAGGGTCTGCGTCCCATCCCCGAGCTCTCCATGGCCGTTCCCGCCCCAGGCCCACACCGTCCCATCCTCCGCCAGCCCCAGGCTGTGCGAGGAGCCCGTGGAGACAGCCTGGAATCGGAGGGTGGACGCGACCTGCACGGGATTGAAACGCTGGGTCCGCGTCCCGTCTCCCAGCTCGCCCCCGGAGTTGGACCCCCAGCTCCACACCGTCCCATCTGACTTCAGCGCCAGCGCATGGCTGTACGCCATGGACACAGACATCATCCCCGTCAGCCCCGGCACCTCGATGGGCTCCGGCCGGGTGAGGCGGGTTCCGTCACCCAGCTGCCCCCACGTGTTCACGCCCCAGGTCCAGACCTTGCCGTCCGGAGTCACGCTCATCGAGACATTGGAAGATGAGCCCACCGCACGCACACGCGGCAGCAGCGCTGCAACGGGAAGCGCCACCAGGTCCGTCACCCCATCACCAATCTGGCCGTAATAGTTGTGCCCCCAGGACCACAGCGTCCCGTCATCCTTGACCGCCAGGGCGTGCCACTGCCCCGCCACCAGGGCGCGGACATTGGAGAGGCTCGCGACCTGGGCAGGCAGCAGCCGCGACGGGGTGATTCCCCCACCCAGTTGCCCCAGGGAGTTCAAGCCCCACGTCCACACCGTCCCATCCGCCTTCAGCGCGCTGGAGTACTGGCCGTTCGCGGCCACGGCGACCACGCCCGACAGCCCCACCACCTGCGCCGGCGTCATCCGCCCCGTGAAGGTGCCGTCTCCCAACTGTCCCGAATCGTTGTTGCCCCAGGCCCAGACCGTTCCGTCCGACTTGAGCGCCAGCGAGTGGCTGTTGCCGCCCGCCACGCCCACCACCTCCGAGAGCCCCGGCATCTGCAGCGGAGACAGGAGCCCCGGAGGCCCCGGCTCCTCGGGGTCCAACTCCATCCAGAACGGGCTGTGGTACCCCCACGTCCACACCGTGCCGTCGGACTTCACGGCCAACGAATGCCCCTCACCGGCGGCCACCGAGACCACGGCCGTGAGCCCCGGGACGCGGGTGGGCACGACACGATCGAGCCCCGTCCCATCCCCCAGTTGTCCGATGGAGTTCGAGCCCCACGCCCACACCGTCCCATCCGCCTTCAACGCCAGCGAATGCCGGATTCCGGCGGCGACAGCCGTGGCCACCAACGCCCCCTGCGCCTGGACCGGCTGCAACCGCGAGGTCGTCGTCCCATCTCCGACGGAGCCGTAGCCGTTGTAGCCCCAGGCCCACACCGTGCCATCTTCCCGGAGGACCACCGAGTGCACGCCTCCGGCGGCGACCGAGGCCACCGGGGATGCACCCGGCAGCGTGATTCTGAGCGGGCTCCAGGTCGGCGTCGTCGACCCATTGCCCAACTGCCCGTCCCGGTTGTTGCCCCAAGCCCAGAGCGCGCCGTCCGCCTTCACCGCCAGGGAGTGCACCAGCCCCGCCGAAGCCTCGGCTCGCTCGAACCACGCGCGCGTCGCCACGGGCATCGACTTCATCAGATACGACCCGTCACCCACCTGGCCGTCGCTGTTGGAGCCCCAGGCCCAGACCTCGCCGCTCGCCTTCACCGCCACCGAGTGCTGTCCGCCGCCCGCCGACACACCCCGCACCTGCGTGAGTCCCGGCACCTGCACGGGCGACAACCGCTGGAGCAGCGTCCCGTCTCCCAGTTGAGATCTCGCGTTGCTTCCCCACGCCCACACCGTCCCATCGCCCTTCAGCGCCACGGTGTGCTGCCCGCCGCCGACCACCGCCTCCACGCCGCTGAACGACGGAATCTGCGTGGGGACCAGCGTCACGGCCGTGGAGCCCAGACCGAGCTGTCCGTCATCGTTCTTGCCCCAGGACCACACCGTGCCATCCACGCGCAGCGCCACCGTGTGAGAGCCACCGCCCGAGACCGACGTCAGGCCCGTCAAGCCTGGGAGCACGGCGGGGAGCGTGCGGCCCGTGAGGTCTCCCGTCCCCAACTGCCCGTCCGCGTTGCCGCCCCAGGACCACACCCGTCCATCCGCCGTCAGCGCCAGCGAGTGGACGTTGCCCGCGGAGATGGCCATGACGCCGGAGAGCCCCTGCACCTGGACAGGAGACACCCGACGCGTCGTCGTCCCGTCTCCGAGCTGCCCCGCCGCGTTGTTGCCCCACGCCCACACCGTTCCATCCGACTTCAGGACCAGCGAGTGCGAGAAGCCCGCGGCGATGGCCACGCCATTCGCCAGGCCGGGCACCAGGACGGGGACCGGGCGCGACGTCGTGCTCCCATCCCCGAGCTGTCCATTCAGGTTGTTGCCCCAGGCCCACACCGTGCCGTCCGACTTCAGCGCCAGCGAATGCAGCTCGCCCGCACCCAGTGCCCGGATGTCGAACAAGCGCCACACCCGGCCGGGGAGCGGACGCGAGCGCGTCGTGCCATTGCCCAGCTGTCCGAAGGTATTGCCTCCCCAGGACCACACCGTCCCGTCCGAACGCAGCGCCAGGGAGTGATTGCGCCCCGCCAGCACCGTCCCCTGTCGGGCGTACCCCTCCGCGGCGCGGGAGGTGCCGAGCTCGGGTGTCGCCTCCTCGGGAGCGCTCCCCGAGCAGCCCCCCATCCACAACAGCGCACACAACAGCCCGCACCACGCCGCGATGCCAGACATCCGCCTCGAGCCACGATTCATGAGTGAGTCCCCCCTCTTCAAACAAGCCGGGAACCAAGCACTCGCCAGGACAAAGAACAAGACCCTGGATGTCTTTCACCCGTGAATCATTGGGGCCCCGCCATCACGCCTTCGTCAGCGACCCGATGTGTGCCTGCAACAGGGAGAACGACGCGCCAGCGTTCACGAGCAGGTGCGCCGCCTCCTTCGGGCCCCTCAGCGCGAACCAGCACATCGCGAGGCTCCACGGCGTGCGAGCGTCCCCCCGTCAAGAATGAGCGACGCCTCGAACAGCGCGCGCGCCGAAACGAACTCGCCCAGCCGGAACAAGCACGCCGCGAAGGCGAAGGCCAGGACCCGGTCCTCATCGCTCTGGAAGGAGTTCGCCCACGCACGGTGGTCCGCGCGGGTGACCTCGCCCCCCTGTGAAGGAACCCCTGCTGGAAGGCGTGGCGGTTCACGGGCACCGAGACGCTCCCGTGCACCGTCACTTGCGGTTCCAACTTCCGGGCGAGCGAGGCCACGTCGAGGTGCCCCTTGTCGGCGGAGTGGGAGACGTGGGGCGTTCGCCTGGGGTCCCCCAGTTCAAACAATGGTCCACATGCGCGCGGCCCCCATTGCCATGCCTGACGCGGTAGGCCACATGGATGCGCAGAAGTTCACCGCATCGTGACGGGCCCTCAGGTGATATTCCGCCGCGGCCCCGGTCGCGTCAGTGACACCTACAGGGAGGATTCACCATGCACATCAAGAAGGCCGTCGAGGAGCTGCTCGCCGTCGGAAACCATGTGAAGGCGCATCCCGATTTCGAAGTCATCTTCGAAGCCTTTCCCATCATGCGCGCGAGCGATATGGATGATTGGCAGGAGGTGATTCGAGAAGAAGCCCCGTCGTTCGGTGAGTACGTTCTCCCGGCCAGCTTGAAGGAAGTCTATGGCGCGACGGGCGCGCTGCGGCTCCACTGGGTCTCCAAGAAATCGAGGGACCTCATCGGCGTGACGAAGATCGTGGGAATCGTGGGGCTCTTCCAGACCGATGAGGAGTCCTCGAAGGGAATGACGATCGAGGATTGCTGCAAGCAGCTTCGTCCATTCGATGTGATTGATGAGCGCCGGTTCGTTGGCATGAGGCTGCCCCAGCAGGGCGATGAAGTGGACCTCGTCTACGTCGACAAGAAACAGCGCCTGGAGGTGGAGCTGTCCTTGAATCCCGTCCAGTACATCGTCGAGCTGTCCCGATACAAAGGACTCGTGGGGTGGCAGAAGCGGTTCTTCAAGGGCGCCAAGGCGGGCGTCGAGGACGCGTCCGCCGTCGAGCGGATGAGGCAACTGTTCCCCTTCCTGGGCTGACGTCCCGCTGGCTGGGAGCCCGAAGCGTCGCGAGTGCGCGGCTCGGGCTCCCATGGATGCCGCGAGTTCAGGGCGCGGGAGCCGCCGACTGATTCACCCCCACGTCGTGGAAGTACGCATTCACATACGCCAGCGGGCTGGGGCTGCCTCTCATGCAGGTGGGCACCGCATGCGTCACCACCAGCTCCTTGTTGGCGACGCCCGGAGCCTGGGTGTCCGTGACGGAGTAGGCGCCATACACCTCCGGCTCGCTGTCGCGCTGGAACACGAAGCGGTCATTCGCCGCGTCCCACTGGACCCGCAGCCGGGTCTGCTCGCCCTGGTGCACCTGTCCCAGGTCCGCCGTGAAGAGCGAGCCGCGCGCCGTGCACGATGCGTCCTGGCACCGCTCGACGTGCGCCTCCACCCTCAAGTCCTGTGAGCCTCGCGGGTCCGTGGACCGGGAGACGACGCGGATGGACGCGGTGACGTCATCCTTCGCGCTGGCACGCAGGGGCGTGGCCGCGTTGAAGAAGTGGCCGGACAGCTCCGCCGTCCCCTGGGTGACGCCGCCCTGCGGCAGCTCACACCCCGTGCTCCGGGCGTTGTTCACCCGGACCTTCGCCTCGATGGCCGTCACGGCCGACGGCTGGATGAAGCGCAAGCCGTAGCGCCCCGCCCCCGTGTTGGCCCGGCTCTGCAGCCGAAGGCGCGTGAAGGCCAGCTCCCGCAGCGCCTGTTGCCGGCTCCCCGTCTGCACGTCGGCCCAGCGCGCCGGGTCGATGCCCCGCACCTTCGTCGCGCGAGGTGGGTTGGACTCCGAGGGGTTGAAGTTGTCGTAGGGCACCATCGGCTCGATGGCTTGGGCCGTCCCTGCGAGGAGCAACGCGAGCACCGCCGACGTCCGAATCATTGCGCTCATGGGGCCTCCAGCTCCTTGAGTTGGATGAAGTGCCGCACCCGGGCGTTGTCACCCGAGTCCTGGTCCGTCCCCTCCGTCTCCAGGGACATGCCGTTCTCGTAGCCGTTCAGGAAGCTCCCCATCAGCTCGAGCCCGGTGAGCCAATCATTGGCGCTCGACTCCCCCTTCACCCGGCGCACCAGGCCCGAGGACGCGAAGAAGCTGAAGTGGCCGTCCCGGTCATCCACCGCCAGACTCGCGCCCCCTTCAGGGATGGAGTCGTAGTGGTCATTGGGGCCGACATCCTCCTCCCAGATGGCGGACGTCATGTTCACCACCCCCGTGAAGTTGGCCGGCAGGTCCGGGAACTGCGTGGGATTGCCCGGCCCGGTCTGCACGCGCCAGTTCGGGTAGATGGTCTGGTCCTCGACGACGTCCAGGAAGGCGTTCTCCCGGAAGAAGCCATTCGCCGTCATGTGCACGCGGGGCGTGAACCAATCCGCGCAGCAGCCACTCTCCGTCTCCAAGTCCGTCACCTGCTTCACCGCGTATTCAATCCGGTGCGGCTTGGCGGGGTTGTACTTCACCACGTCCTTCACCTTCGTCAGGGACACATTCACATCCACCATCGCGTGGTCCGACAGGCATTGCTGGAAGAACTGCTGCGCGCCCCCCACCTCCAGGGAGATGCCGGAGTCGGGGTCGAAGTGGGGCTCGACGCTCGCCGTGGGCTCCTTGAGCAACGCGTAGGCGGGGAACTCCAAGGTGTTCGCGGCCGGGAACACCAGCACGTAGTCGAGCCGGTCGAAGCCAGCCAGCTGGTCCGGCACCAGGTCCGTGCACTGACTGCTCAGCCACGTCCCGGTTGCCATCGGGTCCGAGCCGGACGAGGTGCGCGCCAGGTCTCGGGACTCGGAGAAGAAGCTGTTGGCCTCCTCGAACTCGGTGCGCTGAAGGATGTTCAGGAACTGGGGACCCACCATGTCCTGATACGCGGAGAAGTTGGCGTCAGCCTCGGTGGCCTTGGGCCCCAGCGTGTTCAAGTCCCCCAGCAGGAAGGCGGGGCGGTCCATGCCGCTCGGCCAGGTGCCCTGCGGGAAGATGTCATCGTCGCCGAGCAGGTACGGGAAGGAGTTGGCGTTCAGGGGCCCGCCCTGCCTCACCTGCTGGACGTAGGCCTTGATGTCGAAGAACTGGTCCTCGCGCGCATCGGTGTCCGGCCCCGGCGAGTTCTCGCCTGCGTTGACATGGGTGCAGAACACGTCGACGAACTCGCCGTAGTCCGTGGCGGAGGAGAGCCTGGGCAGGCCGAGGTCATCCATGACGGTGACGGGCACGGTGGCCGCCGGCGTGGCGATGCGCGCCCAGATGACGCCCTTGTCCTGCATGCAGTCGGCGCCGGTGCACATGTTGGACGGGAAGTGGTGGACGCCTCCCTCGAGAATCTGGCGTGACGACAGCAGCACCAGGCCCGTCGACTCGGTGGGCGGCCGGAGGATGTCGTCGTTCAGCTCCGTCACGGCCTGCATGGGCGGCAGCGACTGGGCGGCGCGCAGCTCGTTGACCTTCTCGATGAGCTCTCCTCGCTCGTGGGACATCCAGATTTCGGAGATGCAGACGACCTCCTTCTGGAAGATCTTCGCGGCGACGGTGTCGATCTCCCCCGAGCCCCCGTCCGGGACCCAGAACGTCATGTCGGGCATCTGCCCCACGTTCCACATCGTGAAGCTCAGCGGGATGGGGATGTGCTCACGCAGCTCGAGCGTCTCCCAGGTGGCCGTCAACGTCTCGGACGGGGGCTGGTTCTTCGCGTTGGGGAAGATGCCGCCCCCCACGCGCTGAGTGGCGCCCCCCATCATGGCGGGCGTGCTCTGCAGGGCGAGCCCCAGCTTCCGGACCGCCGAGGACAAGGGCTCGCTGCCGACGATGGGCGGCACGCTGCTGCGCAGCTTCACCGAGAACTCGATGTGCACGCGGGTGGGGTCCGCGCTCGGCGTCGTCACCACCGCGGTGGTGGCCCAGGCCTGGTTGGGGGCCGACAACGCCACCCAGCCGTTCGCGTTGTTGCCCATCCGCTGCGTCAACGAGGTGTTTCCATTCGGGCCGGTGGAGTAGCGCAGCCGCAGGTGCCGGTCCTCGGAGCGGGGGCCGCTCGCGCCGGGAACCAGGTTGATGGTGGCGTCGCGCTGGGCGTCGAGCCAGACATCGATGATGCCCCCCGCCTCCAGGATGTTCCCGTTGGCGTCCTTGGGCCGGGGCAGCCGCATGCCGATGAACAATGTCTGCGAGAGACAAGGGTTGGTCTGGACCGAGGGAATCCCGCCGGCCTCGGGCATCCCGAAGTTGCACTCCTCGGAGGTGTACTCGCCGTTGTCACTGACCAGCAGATACAGCTCGCCGTTGGGCCCGCCATTCACATAGTCCTGCAACGGGAACTTCTTGCCGTCCGCGTACTCCATCTGCGCGACCCAACCGTCCGTGGTGGGCTGCGTGCACTTCTCGCCGGGACTGCAATGGATGGCCGCGTTCTGGGGAGGAAGCCTCGTGACGTGAGGCGCCGCCACCGCCCAGGTGGGGAAGAGACTGGCTAAAGCCAACAGGATTGCACCGCGATGCATGAGACCTCCGGGTTGTGCTCCAGGGGAACGAAGGCACTCGTGGATCTTCCCGCCCTGGTCACTTCCCACTCATGCGGGAGTCACACACAACCCACCGGGTGATTCCGATACACATTCAATCCTTCCACTAAACCCTAGACTCACACACTCTCCCAGTGTCATATGCGACAACACCCGGAGCGCTGTTCCGGGTGCTCATCAGAGGGGGAGTTCCAACATGACGAAGTACAATGAGACGAGGCAGGCGCCAGCATTGCGGGGCGGTCCTGCCAGGCTGCGCATGCGGTTGGGTTTGGGGACGCTTTGCGCGGGGTTGGCGTTGCTACCGGGAGTCGCCATGGCGGCGGCGCCCATGGGCGCGGTGCAGGCGGTGTCCTCGGATGGGTATGTGAGGGGTTGGGCCTATGCGCCCAACCTCCCCTCCGGCTCCGTCGAGATGCGCTTCCACCTGGACAGCCCCACCGGGCCGCTGCTGGGCACGGCGGTGGCCAACGAGTACAGCGCCGCCGCGCAGGCGGCGGGCATCGCCGGCAACCGGGGTTTCAGCTTCCAGCTTCCGCTGCAGGACCGGGACGGGCTGACGCACACCGTCTACACCGTGGCCTCGGACCCGTCGTTCGACGAGGCCGGCCTGAACATGAACACCGCGTGCGCCATCCGAAACGGCGCCGGCTCCGAAGCGCGGGCCGGCGGCTCCGACGACGCGCACTCGTGGGGGTGCGTGCGCAGGGGGCCCGACACGAACATCGGCGGGCCGGACCTGTGGGGCTACTGCGGCACGAAAGGCACCGGCTTCGAGCCCCACCTCAAGGGAGCGCAGGTCGCGACGAACGCGGCGTACAACTGGGTCTGCCGCAAGCCGCAGGTGTACACGCTCGACATGAACGTCGGGTGCAGCAAGAACTTCGGCTCGGGTGTCTCGGCACGCGCCACCAACGCCAACGACGCCTACACCTGGGGCTGCTTCCGGACGACCTACACGCCTGAGACGCGGGTGAATGATCCGGACCTGAATGGCTATTGCTCGCAGCGGGTGGGCTCCGGCTACGTCCCCTACCTGAACGGGCCCGTCATCGGCTCCTACGCCTCGTACAACTGGGTCTGCCGCAGGTCGGGATACTCCGACCAGCCCCTCATCATGAACACCGCCTGCCAGATCCGGAACGGCAGCACCGCCTTCGCCCGCGTCGGTGACGTCAACAACGCGTACACCTGGGGCTGCTACACCCCCGCCGGCAACACGGAGACGCGCCTCGGCAGCCCCAACCTCGAGGGCGCCTGCCTCGACCGGCACCCGACCGCGACGCCCTTCCTCGATGGCCCCGTGACGGGCCCGAACGCGGCGAGCCAGTGGAAGTGCCGCGCCTCGCTCAACGAGTCCCCGCTGGTGATGCAGACCGCCTGTGAGCGGCGCGACCCCACCGCCCAGGCCCGCGTGGCGAACGTCAATGACGCGTACACCTGGTCGTGCTCGGTCCCGAGCACCGTCTACACGAAAGAGAACGGGCCCGACCTTGGCGGCTACTGCTCGAGCAACGTGGGCGCGGGCTACGAGCCTCGGCTGGCCGGCGCGCCCCAGGGCATCAACGCCTCCTCGCTCTGGCGCTGCCGCAAGCCCCGCACCACCGAGCAGACCCAGCTCGGCGCGCTCACGTACAACCTGAGCCTGCCCGCCACCCAGTCGGAGACGCTCCACTATGTCTCCATGCACCTGCCCTCGCCGGGGGCGACGCGCGCCAGCGGCTACTTCTACCCGTGGCCCGGCCGCAAGGTCGCCATCCAGACGCCGCGGGCCAACGGGCACTACA
Organism: Myxococcus guangdongensis; assembly: GCF_024198255.1. Classification (NCBI taxonomy): domain Bacteria; kingdom Pseudomonadati; phylum Myxococcota; class Myxococcia; order Myxococcales; family Myxococcaceae; genus Myxococcus; species Myxococcus guangdongensis. The sequence continues at coordinate 369,140 of NZ_JAJVKW010000006.1, read as the reverse complement.
ACTCCTCATCCTCCGCGGACAACAACCCCGCGGTGATGGCCAAGATCGTCGAGGTCCTGGATGCCGCGTACGACTGGTACAAGTCGGCCACGGGGAACCGCACCCCCTCCGCCGCGAACCTCTACCAGGGCCGCCTCACCTTCACCGTCATCGAGCCCAACTGCGGCGGGGCCTGCGGGCGCCTGGGCAGCACCGGCATCGAGCTGTCCAACGCGACGTACGAGGCCCTCTACAAGTCGGTCCGCGACTCCATCGCGAACCCGACGACCTACCCCCGGCCCGCCTTCGACCAGGCCGTCTTCTATGAGCTGGGTCGCAACTTCTGGCTCTTCGAGCACGCCCTCGCCTACAAGGACAGGCTCCCCAACCCCGACGGCACGACGCGGGGCAACGGCGGCAGCGTCGTCACCGGCTACGCGGTCGCCATGCGCTTCTACGCCATGGACGCGGCGGGCGTGGACGGAGCCCCCTTCGACGGCCAGCCCTTCTCCAACCTCAGGGCGTCGGTCTACGGCCTGGTGGACACGTACCTGTTGAACACCAGCCTGAACTGGAACAACACCCTGGCCCAGGACCTGGGCATCCCGGGTGTCCGCAGCGGCCCGGACCTGTTCGCCTCCTTCGTGATGCGGCTGGCCGCCGCCCACCCAGACCGGAACTTCATCGAGCAGGTGTGGCAGTACGCGGCCAACCGGACCCAGCCCGGCAGCCCCACCACGCAGGACGCGGTGGACACGTTCATCGTCGCGGCCAGCTTCGCGGCGAACACCAACCTGACGCCCGTGTTCAGCGGGTGGCGCTGGCCCGCGCCCAGCACCGCCGCCTACCAGCAGATCCGCAACCTGAACGCGCCGGACCTGTCGAAGTACGGCCTCTAGTCGCGCCTTCGTGACCCAGCCCATGCTCCCAGGGGGACACGCTGCCCCTGGGAGCGCGGGCGAGGGTTGACGCCCGCCGCCCGGTGATTGAAGACGGGGGGATGATCGAACTCCCCCCCGGCGCCTCGATGAAGGACTACCAGCGCTACATCCACGAGCTGGAAGCGATGCATGGCTGGCTGAAGCTGGACCTGGTCCACAACTGCTTCCTCATGGGCGAGGAGGTCGGCGAGGTGTTCAAGGCCGTCCGCCGCCACGAGAAGCTCTACGACGAGGGCAAGGGCACGCCGACCGAGGCGGCGCGCGCCCAGGTCGGCGAGGAGCTGGTCGATGTCTTCAACTACCTCGTCGCCATCGCCAACCGCGTGGGCGTGGACCTGGAGGAGGCCTTCCGCCAGAAGAACGAGCGCAACCAGCAACGCACCTGGACCTGAGGGCACGCCCCCCTCCCCGCCCCCCCCAGGCCCAGGACGCGTCAGGGCTTGCCCAGGTTCGTCCAGGTGTTCGACACCGGGTCGTACCGCTCGATGGTGTCGTCCAGGTTCTGCGCGAGCAGGTAGCCGTTCGAGCTGAAGATCCTGCTCGCCGAGCCATGGATGGAGTTCCACACCGTGACGGCGTACTTCATGATGAAGGAGCCATCCGGACGCAGGCCGTACACGTCATTGCCCACGGCCACGTAGCTGCGCCCCGAGTAGCCGATGCTCGTCCACGTCGAGCCTCCGTCGTGGCGCTGGATGAGGCCCTTGTCGTTGGTGAGCCGGTACATCTTCGTCCCGCCGCCCACCAGCTCGCTGGCGCCGCCGCCCACCACGCTCCACGAGCTGCCCGCGCCGCTGTAGAGCGCCGTGTAGTCGTCCTGCCACGGCCCCAGGCCGAACACCTGCGTCGTCGTGGCCGCGAAGCGCGAGCCGGGCCCGCCGATGGTCGTCCACGTCGCCGTCGCCGCGTTGTACCGGGCCACGTTGCCAGTCACCTTGTCCGTGGCGCACAGTGCCCCCGCACACGCGAAGATCTGCCCCGCGTTTCCGCCGATGCCCACCCAGCTCGAGCCCAGGAACTGCACGGGATAGCCGCCGCCCGGCGTCTGGCCATAGAGCGTGTTGCCCACCGCGACGAACGCCTGCCCAGGGCCGCCCACCAACGTCCACACGAGCGCGTCGCGCCGGTAGAGGTCGCCCGTCGAGCGCTTGCGCGCGTACACCGTGCCGCTGGACGTGCTCAGCACGTTGGTCGGCGCCTCGTAGAGTGCCTGCGAGCCCTCCACGTCCCGCTGCGAGATGAAGTTCAGCGTGCGCGACGGGTCCAACCAGCCCGGCATCGACGGGTAGTGCATGGCACCCCGGCCGTCGTAGCACGTCAGCGGCCGGTAGCTGCCCGTCATCACCATGCCGCAGCCGGAGGCCGTGTCGTGCTCGTGCACGAAGCCCAGCGCGTGGCCGAACTCGTGCGTCAGCACGGCGATGAGCTCCGCATCCGTCCACGTCGACGTGGGGCCCAGCTCCAGGAAGCGCGTGGGCCGCGAATACGTGGGGAACCCCATGCCCGCCGACAGGCCCGTGAAGGTGAAGTTGCGCTCGACGTTGTACTTCACCAGGTTGTTGCTGCGATTGCAGGTGGCCGAGTCCAGCGCCTTCAGGTGCACGAACTTCACGTTGGCCGCCCCCTCCCAGCCGGAGGCGGCGCGGTGCATGAACTCCACCACGCGGTCGTAGTCCGCGCCGAAGTCCGTGGGACGGATGCAATAGGTGATGGCCTCGCGGTCCGCGCGGCTCCAGGCCGCGTCCGCCCCGCCCACCCGGAAGACAGACAGCGCGTTGGGGTTGCTCGTGAAGCTCTCCCAGTAGCGGCGGACCTCCACCAGGTCCAGCATCCGCATGTCCCCCTCCACCAGGAAGTGGCCCTCCTCGGTCGCGACGACGTTCTTCGCGCGCCACGCCTCGAAGGCCGCCGTCGTCGCCGCCCCCGTGTCGGTGAGCGTGTCCTCCTGGGGCACGGTGGCCTCGGGCCCGCAGGCCCCCAGCAACAGCGCCATCGTCGTCACGGCGAGCGGAGTCATCCGCCAACCTCGGCGGGTGTGAGTCATTGTCTGCATGAGGATTCCCTTGCACCCGGGGCCGGCCCCCAGGCGTGATGTGAGCTGCGCTTGCGTTGGAACCGCGAGCCATCAACGAACCGCTCGCGAGTTCTTCCCGCCGGCGTCACGAATCACCGCGCATTGCCCACGGCAGGGCGAAGTCCTACTATTCAAGAATTACCTTCTTGAAAAGGAAAAGCCGTGAAGCCATTCCCTGGCAATCTCGTCGCGGTGTTCCTCGTGGTGGGGGCCGCGCTGCCGGCGTGGGCCGTCGAGCCGCCGCCCGAGTTCGGCACGGACTGGGACGACCCGCGCACCGCGGCGCCCACGGTGGAGCGGCCGACGACGCCGTCCTGCACGGTCCGCATCGTCGATGAGAAGTTCGACGACTTCACCCCCTTCACCGGCCCCTTCGCGCCGCCCGCGGAGTGCCCGGGCCCGTGGAGCAAGGTGGTGCTGCGGATGGAGGGCAAGGTGCAGGGCGTCCAGTACGACCGGCTGGGCCACCTGGAGGTCGGCGGCGTGACGATCTTCAAGACGTCCACGCCCGAGCCCTCGCGCGACGGCATCTCCTGGTCGGTGGAGAAGGACGTCACCGCCTACGCGTCGCTGCTCGCGAAGCCCCAGCCGGTGTGGATGTTGATCGGCAACGTGGTCAACGACACGTACACGGGCGTGCTGGACGTGCAGGTGTACCTGACGTTCTACCCAGCCCGGGGAGGCCACGCGCCGGCCGCGAACCTGGCCAGCGACGTGCTCCCGCTCAGCCAGCCGCGCCGCGAGGGCAGCGCGCTCGTCGGCGAGGTGACGGTGCCGCGCAACACCGCGCGCCTCGTCGCCGAGGTCTACGCCACGGGCTCCGGCGGCGGGTGCGAGGAGTTCTGGTACATCACCGCGCCCATCGTCGTGCCCTACTCGTGCCCCGCCGACGACGGCCCCTACCGCGAGGTCGTCATCGAGGTGGATGGCCGGGTGGCCGGCGTCGCCATGCCCTTCCCCCACGTGTACACCGGCGGCTGGTCCAACCCCTTCGTCTGGTACGTGCTCCCCGCGCCCCGCGCCTTCAACATCCGCCCCATCCAGTACGACCTCACCCCGTTCGTGGGCCTGCTGACGAACGGCCAGCCGCACCAGCTCACGGTGCGCGTGCTGGGCGTGCCCGAGGGGCGGCCGGGGTGGGATTTGCCCACCAACGTGCTCGCGTGGCGGGACGCGGGCACCTCCCGCGTCACCGGCGGGCTCCTCCAGCACCAGCTGGGGACGCTGTCGAACGACTCGACGTACGCGCGGGTGGACGGCTGGCACCAGGTGGACACACAGGGCGGCCACCACCTGCGGGTGTCCGGCTACCTGCGCACCTCGCGCGGCTGGGAGCTGACCACGGTGGAGCAGGACGTCTCCAACACCAGCATGCACCGCTGGGTGGGGGACATGGAGAACCCGGACGAGCTGGTCGCCACGTGGCGGGACACGAGCACCGTCACCGTCGTCGGCCGGGACGTGTTCCCCTCGGTGAGCCGCTCCGACAAGCAGTTCGTGCTGGACGGGCGCATCGGCGTGACGCCGGAGAACCGGCTGACCACCACCATCACCGTGCGCGACGCGGAGAAGGCGCTGGGCCTCAAGGGGCTCCAGACGTGGGAGCGCCGTGAGCTCGACGACGTCTTCACGGGCGAGGCCGCGTACAACCTGGGCGTGCCCCGCGCGCAGCGCAACGCGGTGGGGACCTCCACCCACCACTACCGGCTCGAGGGCCACCCCGGGGTGTGCCACGACCGGCGCATCTCCACCCGGAACGGCTTCGTCACCGAGGACGTCCAGGGCTGCGACTGAAAATACGCGGCCCCCTGGACACCATGCGTGAGCGGAGGGCAGCATCCGACACTGGCCTCCAACCCCCGAAGGGGACTTCATGCCGTCGAAGAACGCTGGTGCCGCTCTGAAGGAAATCAACGAAAACATCCGGAAGGCCTTTGCGCGGCGTGAGCGCTGGGCGCAGCTGTCCTCCCAGGTCTCCGACGCCCTGAAGGGCGCCGTGCAGAAGGCGAACGGCGACGCCGGCCCCGCGTCCGAGGGCAGCCTGTCCCTGGCCCTGGACCAGGTGCCGCACTGGGATGACTCGCGCGCGTTCGAGGTCCGCTTCTCCGGCAAGGACATCGGCCTGGTGAAGAGCAACGGCGTGCCCGCGGGCCCCGTGCACGCGCACGGCGCCTCGCTGCGCATCGCCCCCCTGGTCAACGGCCTGGTGGGCGCCAGCTACACGCCCGGCTGGCTGACGCTGGGCGAGGAGCAGTACGGCGAGAAGCCGGAGCTGGCGCTGCTCGGCGTCTTCGAGCCCGACGACATCGCCAAGGCGGACCTGCTCGAGGACCTGCTCGCGCAGACCCTCACGCGCGCCGCCGCGGACCACTGGGCCAGCGGTGGCTCGGTGCGCGCCTCGGGCAAGTAGTCCCTTTCGAGCGCGCGGGTGGCGTCGCCAGGAGCGCGGCGCCACCCCGCCCGGCCGCGGGGAAGGGCTCCCACCGCGGGCCACCCTGTAGGCTCGGTGTCAGCTGGAGCCCGCACGCATGCCCTCCGGGGCGGCAACTTCCCTTTGAAATTCGCCGGGCCTTCTCGTAGTTTGCCCCGGACTTCGAGGAGTGTTGCGAGGCCCCTGGCCCCAGGCTCGAAGGGAATGACCCAACGGCACTCACCTGTACGCGTGGCTTGCGAGGGTGGGTCCGTTTCCAGCGGCTCGGGCAGGACCTCGCCAACACACGCGACGCAACCTGAACCAGGAGACACGCCATGACCGCCGCCACGCAGAACCAGAAGCAGGACTACGCCATCGCCGACCTCGGCCTGGCCGGATGGGGCCGCCGGGAGATCAAGATCGCCGAGAGCGAGATGCCCGCGCTGATGGCCATCCGCGAGGAGTACGCCAGACAGCAGCCGCTCAAGGGCGCCCGCGTCACCGGCTCGTTGCACATGACCATCCAGACGGCCGTGCTGGTGGAGACGCTCCAGGCGCTGGGTGCCGAGGTGCGTTGGGCGTCGTGCAACATCTTCTCCACGCAGGACCACGCCGCCGCCGCGCTGGTGGCCGCGGGCACGCCGGTGTTCGCGCACAAGGGCGAGTCCCTGAAGGAGTACTGGGACTTCACCCACCGCATCTTCGACTTCGGCCCCGCGGGCAGCGACCACGAGGGTCCGAACATGATCCTGGACGACGGTGGTGACGCGACGCTGCTGATGCACCTGGGCAAGCGCGCGGAGAAGGACGCCAGCGTCCTGGCCAATCCCCAGAGCGAGGAGGAGCGGGAGCTGTACGCGTCCATCAAGGCGAAGCTGGCCCAGGACGCGACGTGGTACTCGCGCAAGGCGGCCAAGATCATGGGCGTCACCGAGGAGACCACCACGGGCGTGCACCGCCTGCAGGAGATGTCCGCCAAGGGCACGCTGCTGTTCCGCGCCATCAACGTCAACGACAGCGTCACCAAGAGCAAGTTCGACAACCTGTACGGCTGCCGCGAGTCGTTGGTGGACGGCATCAAGCGCGCGACGGACGTGATGGTGGCGGGCAAGATCGCCGTCGTGGCGGGCTATGGCGATGTGGGCAAGGGCTCCGCGCAGGCGCTGCGCGCGCTGTCGGCCCAGGTGTGGGTGACGGAGATCGACCCCATCTGCGCGCTGCAGGCGGCGATGGAGGGCTACCGCGTCGTCACCATGGATTACGCGGCGGACAAGGCGGACATCTTCGTCACGGCCACGGGCAACAAGAGCGTCATCACCCACGACCACATGGCGAAGATGAAGGACCAGGCCATCGTGTGCAACATCGGCCACTTCGACAATGAGATCGAGGTCGCCTCCCTGGAGAAGTACCAGTGGGAGGAGATCAAGCCGCAGGTGGACCACATCATCTTCCCGGACGGCAAGCGCATCATCATGCTGGCCAAGGGCCGGTTGGTGAACCTGGGCTGCGGCACGGGCCACCCCAGCTACGTGATGTCCAGCTCGTTCGCGAACCAGACCATCGCGCAGATCGAGCTGTACTCGCACAGCGACAAGTACCAGGTGGGCAAGGTGTACGTGCTGCCCAAGCACCTGGATGAGAAGGTCGCCCGGCTGCAGCTCAAGAAGCTCAACGCGCAGCTCACCGAGCTGACCCCGGACCAGGCCTCGTACATCGGCGTCACGGTGAACGGCCCGTTCAAGCAGGACACCTACCGCTACTAGTTCCCGGTCAGGTCGATGCCCGCGGGCGGCCATGTCTGGCCCCCGCGGGCGTCCCGACCCGCAGTGCTCAGGGCACCCAGTCCACCATCGTCCCCACGGTGAACGCGTCCGCCAGCGTCCCGTTGGTGGCCCGGGCCGTCAGCTTGCAGAGGGCGGTGGGCATCGGCGTGGTCCACGTGTAGCGCACCGAGCAGGACGTGGGCGTGGGGCTCGCCGCGCAGGTGTCCGCGCCGCGCACCAGCGTGCCGCACGCCACCCCCGACACCAGCTCCAGCGTCGCCGTCCTGGTGCCGCGGCTCGTGCCGTAGTCCACGAAGACGTCCACCTGGAAGGTCCGGTTCGGCCCGACGATGGGGAAGCGCGTCACCGCGTCCTCGCGCAGGAAGCGCTGCAGCGGCAGGCCCTGTCCCTGGGCGTGGATGGCCGAGACGCGCGGGCGCGGGGTGTAGGTCCCCTCCACGTCCACCTCCCCGGTCGTCGGCGTCAGCGAATACACGTTCACGCTGGTGCTGCGCGACACCGTCTGCCCTCGCGCGGTGGCGCGCACTTCAATCCTGCACGTACCGGGCACCGTGTTGTACCACTCCGTGTAGGACGCGTTCGGCCGGGTGAACACGCTCGTCGCGCAGTTGCTCGTCCACTGGTAGGTGATGGGGTCTGCGTCCAGGTCGATGACATCCACGCTGAACGCCGTCAACGTGAGGGGAGGAATGTTCACCGACCCGGAGGTGCTCGAGCGGATGAACGGCGCGATGTCCGGCTGCGGCGCGGGCGGTGTCACGTCCTGGAGGCCCAGGAAGACGCCCACCGTCACACCCGCGACCACGTTCACCGTCGCGGAGCCCGTGGCGCTCAGCACCGGTGTCCCCGCGCCGTCGTCCACGAACCCCTCGGCCGTCAGCGTCTGCGCGCCCTCGGGCAGCACGAGCGTCCCCTCGAAGCTGTCCGTCGTCGCCGAATAGGTCAGGGCTTGTGAGACATTGGCCGGCTGCGCGGTGACCACCAGCCTGTCGAGCAACTGGGTCGTCAGCCCCTCCACGGACAACCGCATCTCACCCGAAGGGCCCTCGGGGCCCCCCTCCCCTCCTCCAGCACATGCCAGCAATTGCACGACGAGGATGCTCGCGACGATGTTCCACGGCTTCGACATGGGTGGCTCCTTGGGGGTGAAGACAAACCAAGACAAGCCTATTCGCCCCCAGAACACACTCCCAGTGATGCGGGAGCGACCCAGGTGTCTGGCGTGAGCCCTCGTCATGGCGATGGGTTGTTCATCGCGGACGTGGTCATCCTCGACCCCGCGCGCGGTGAGCTGCCTTCACGGTGTGGCGGGCCACCGCGCCCCATCCTTCGCCGGGGGCCCCTGACACGGCGCCCACCGCCGGCCTCCGCGCGCCGTGTCCGGGAAGCAACACGTCCCGACACGGAAGCTTGCTGCACCCGGGGCGACCCGGGTCTACGGTCGCCGGATGGGTTCAGCCGTTCCCGGCACGCCGGGCAGTGTTTCATCCGACTGCGTCACCTCCTCCCCGCACCCTTCCCGCGCCGCCACGGCGCTCGTCCTCGCCGGGCTGTGCCTGCTCCTCGGCGCGCCCGCGAAGGCCCAGCCGATTCCCCTGGATGAGTCGGGCGTGCCCGCCACCGCCGTCTCGCTCACCGTCAGCGGCGGCGTGTCGCTGGGCGTCTATGAGGCGGGCTTCCTGTACTACGCGCTCGCCTCGGCCCAGGGCAGCCAGCAGGTGGACCTGCGGCTGTTGACGGGGGCCTCGGCCGGGAGCCTGAACTCGCTGCTCGCGGTGCTGGCGGCCTGCGGACCGGAGCTGCCGCCCCCGGACCAATCCCTGTTCTGGCGGACGTGGGTGCCCGTCGGCTTCAACCAGCTCTTCATCCCCGCGTCGACGTCCCCGCTCGGCGTCTTCTCACGGGAGTGGCTGGAGCGCGGCGCCGCCGACATCGAGAAGGCCTGGAACCAGGGGCTGAGCACGTCCTGTGACGTGGTGCTCGGCGTCTCCACCACGCGCGTGGAGCCCCGCGTCCTCATGGCCGCGAACGGCCGCATGCCCCTGCCCCGCATCGAGGAGAAGTTCGCCATCCGCATCCGGGGACGTGGCCCGGGCAAGCCCCCCTCCGCCACCAACTACACCACGCCCGGCAGCCGGCGCATGGAGCCGCTGCTCGTCACCGATGAGCACGGCGAAATCTCCTTCCAGGCGCTGCGCGACCTCATCCTCGCGTCGATGTCCTTCCCCGTGGCCTTCCCGCCGCACGAGCTGTCCACGTGCATGGCCAAGGAGTCCCAGTCCCCCGCCGTGTGTCTGCCCAGGGAGTCCCGGGCCGAGCGCTACATCGACGGAGGCATCTTCGACAACGCGCCCTTGCGCCTCGCGGTGGGGCTCGCCCGCGACGGCCTCCATCTGGTCGACGGCAAGCTGCAGTGGCGCGACGTCCCGACTCCGGGCGTGCGCCAGACCCCCCGAGGCATCGCCTTCGCCTTCGTGGACCCGGACGCCACCGAGTACCCCGTCCTCCCCCCCGTCCAGGCCCGCTCCACCTCGCGCTCCCTGCCCACCGAGCTGGGCGGCATCATCGCAGCGCTCGTCGACACCGCGCGCTCCAAGGAGCTGTCGCTGCTGCTGGAAGAGGAGCCCGACATCGCCCGGCGGCTCGTGCTGCCCCGGCGTCACTTCCCCGCCGCCAGCGCGCCGCTCTTCGCGTTCCTGGGCTTCTTCGAGACGGAGTTCCGCACGTTCGACTTCTACCTGGGCATGTACGACGCCCGGCGGATGCTGCTCGATGTGACCCGGGGCGAGGACCCGTTCGCCAGGCCCCGCAACGAGCCCACCCAGGACCCCGGGAGCTGGGCGCCCTTCATCTGCATGCGCGCGGTGTACGACGGCGCCGCGGAAGCGGCACAGGTCTGCGAGGGCGAGGCCCTGTCCGACTTCCGCGCGCTGCTCCAGGTGTCGCTCGACCAGCTCTACGACGCCTGCGCCAGCGCGGGCACCGGCAACATGGAGGCCTCCTGGCGCAACCTGCACTGCGAGCGCGCCATGGCCGGAGAGCCACCTCCGCACGTCCCCGGTGTCGCGCCCCAGAAGTGGCCCCACTGGAAGAAGAGCCCCAAGGAGCCGGAGCTCGACTACTCGATGCGCCTGTTGGGCGCGTATGGGTTCAGCTTCCGGGATCTGGGCGTGCCACGCGGCCGGGGTGACCTGGCCATCGTCCGCATCCGCCAGTCCCTGGGCGAAGCGGTGAAGCGCCTCACCGAGGTCCAGTCGGGCGATGACCGGCAGATGGTCAGCTTCGCGGGCAAGCTCGCCGCGGACACGGTGGCGTTCGCCGCGCCAGGCACGGTGCTGCACGTCACCATGGGGCCGGTGCAGAGCGAGGTGGGCGTGAGCATCTCCGCGTTCGAGGAGCAGCTGCCCACGGGGTTCCGCTTCACCGCGGCCCTCGACTTTCGCGGGCTCGAGGACGTGCTCTCCTCCGGGACGGAGGAGTCCTTCGCGCTGGCGCCCGTCGGAGGGCTGGAGTTCCGACCGAACACCGACCAGTCCTTCCTCGCGCAGAGCCGCTTCAGCCTGCGCGCCGGTTGGATGTTCAGCGCGAATGACCGCTACAGCACCCAGGCCTGCGAGGGCCGCGGCGCCAGCCGGGTGACGGCGTGCTCCCGCGCCGTCGTGCAGGCCCTGGTGGGCGTGGCCATCCTGGAGCGCTTCCGCGTCCAGCTCGTCGGTGAGTGGTACCCCGGCTCCCGCTCGCGCGCGACGCTGTGGTCCATCGCCCCGGGCATCGGCGTGGAGATAGGACTCTGAACGGAGCGCGCCGTCACGAAGCCGTGAGCCCGTGGCCTCGCAACTTGTCCGGCGTGGTCCCCGTCATCCTGCGGAACATGGCGATGAAGGCGGACGCGGTGCTGTAGCCCAGCTCCAGCGCGACGACCTCCACGGCGCACCCCTCCTCCAGCATCGCGAGCGCCTTCACCACCCGGAGGCGCTGGCGCCACTCGCTGAAGGACAACCCCAGGTGCTGCTGGCACCGACGCTCCAGCGTCCGCTCCGTGGTGTGCACCTGGTGCGCCCACTCCGCCAGTGAGCGCCCGTCCGCCGGCGCCTTCACCAGCGCCCGCAGCACCTCGCCCAGCAACGGGTCCTCGGACATGGGCAGGTAGCTGCCCTGCGGCGGCGCGAGCGACAGCTGGTCGATGAGCACCCGCATCAACCGCCGCTCCGCGCTCGTGCGCGGGTACGCCACCTGGTGCTCGCGCAGGTGCTCCAACAGCGACTTCACCAACGGGCTCACCGCCAGCGCGCACGTCGTCTTCGGCAGCCCGCGACACAGCGCCTTCGTGAGGTACAGCGAGCAGTGGCTCGCCTCCGAGCGGTTCATCCCCCGGTGCTCCACGTCCGGAGGCAGCCAGATTCCATACTGCGGGGGCGCCAGGTAGTGGCTGCCCGCCAGCTCCAGCTCCATCACCCCGGTGAAGGCGTAGACGAACTCACCCCAGGGATGGTGATGCCGCGGGTACGACGCCGCCGTGCGCAGCCGCGCCGTGCGGAAGTACACGGGGTGCGGAAGCTTGGTGGAGAAAGGAACCTGGAGCTGCTCGGCCATGGCGGCTTCTCTGCATGGGTTGTCGGGTTCAAGCTATATGAATCAAGCCCGCCACACGCCATATGAAGGGCATGAGCTCGCTTCGCAGACCCGTCGATGGCTTCGCGCTCGCCACGATGCTCCTGCTGTGCTCCCTCTGGGGCCTGCAACAGGTGGCCATCAAGCTGGCCGCGTCCGACATCCCACCCCTGGTACAGATGGCGCTGCGCTCGGGGCTCGCCGCCCTGCTCGTGGGGCTGCTGTGCCTGCTGCGCGGCGAGCGGATGGACCTGCGAGACGGCACCTGGCGTCCCGGGCTGCTATCGGGCGTGCTCTTCGGCGCCGAGTTCCTCTTCATCGGCGAGGGCCTGCGTCACACGCACGCGTCCCACATCGCCGTCTTCCTCTACACCGCGCCCGTCTTCACCGCGCTGGGCCTGCACTGGCGCATCCCCTCGGAGCGGCTGCGCCGGGTGCAGTGGGTGGGAATCGGGGTCGCCTTCGCGGGCATCATGCTCGCCTTCGGCGGAGGCTGGCTCCAGGGAGGAATCACGCCTCGGATGCTCTGGGGCGACACGCTGGGGCTGCTCGCCGGGCTGTCCTGGAGCGCGACCACGGTGGTGGTGCGCGGCTCGTCGCTCTCCGAGGCGCGCCCCACCCACACCCTGCTCTACCAGCTGCTCGGGGGCTTCGCGCTCCTGCTGCCCATCGCCCTCTTCACCGGCCAGGCAGGTCACATCTCCATGACGGGCACCGCGTGGGCGAGCCTGCTCTTCCAGGGCGTCATCGTGTCCTTCGCCAGCTACCTCGTCTGGTTCTGGCTGTTGCGCCGCTACCTCGCCTCCGGCCTGTCCGTGTTCTCGTTCATGACGCCCGTGTTCGGCGTCACCGCGGGCTGGCTGGTGTTGAAGGAGCCCGTGGGTCTGTTCTTCATCCTGGGCGCCGCGCTGGTGCTCGCGGGCATCCTCATCGTCAGCGCGCCGGGGCTCCTGCGCGCCGCCTCGCCTTCCACGGGCCTCCGGCCGGGCCGGCTCGTTCCGTAATCCAGGTTCAACAGCACCCTGGATACACCCCCAGCGGATTCACTCCCCGCGCGGCCCCGGGCCGCACCGGAGGCCCGCACACGGGCTTGCGACATTTCACGCGATTTCCCGTTCATCGGATGTGCGAGCCGGGCCGGCGTCGTTCCGACCGCAGCGTATGACCCGCGAACCCAGAATCGGGACGGTGTCGTAGCGGCCTTCTGGCTCCACACAACCGTGAGCACCAGGTGCTTCCTGGTCGACCGCTTCGCGCGGTTCCTCGTGATGGGAGAATCCAAGATGAAGTTCATGAATGGTGGTTGGTGGGGCGCGCTGCTGGTGTCGGGGCTGGTCGGCTGTGGCCAGGAGGCCCTGGACCCGGCGCCGACGCCCGCGCCCTCGCAGGACGCAATCCTCACCGCCCAGCAGGAGGCGCGCTTCCTCACGCCGCCCGCGGGCTGTACGGAGGTGACGCTCGGTGAGACGTTCAATGGCATCCAGCTGACGCCGGTGCAGTACGAGCGGCAGCCCACGTTCCGCGGCGACCTGACGAACCTGGGCGCCACCGCGCGCGACGAGCTGCGCATCCGCCTGGACATGAACACGGCGCCGGGCCTCTACAACCTGGCCGCGGGCGGCGCGAACACCTTCACCTGCGAGCAGTGTGTCTTCGGCTACCAGGACCTGGGCACCACCACGCAGAAGCTGTTCGTCGCGGACTCGGGCGCGCTGCTGCTCGCGCTCCAGCTGTCGCCGCAGCAGACGCTGGGCGCGCTGTCCAACGTGGTGCTGCGCGAGTCCGTGCTCGCCGCGCCCCGCTCCGGCCCCTACACGGGCTCCGCCGTGGTGGAGGGTGGCGAGTGCCGGTGGATCCGCTTCGCGACGTGGAACACCCTGCGCCCCGGCGGGTGTGATCCGCGCGAGGGCTCGCTGACGAGCCACCTGCCCGACACGGCCTGCGTCGCGGACGACTACGCGGCCACGGACGGCACGCTGGAGCGCGCGCTCGGCACCAAGACGCAGGGCGAGCTGTGCACGCGCACGGCCGCGGCGAGCGAGTACGAGCTGGCCACCACCGACTGCGAGCAGGGCTTCGCGTGCACGGACCTGCTCACCGACGACACGCAGTGCCTCAAGACATGTGACTTCATGTCGCCCAACCCCGGCTGCCCCTCGGGCACCATCTGCGGCGTCTACGGCCTGTGCACCGAGCAGGCCGTGCTGGAGGGTTACGACTTCGCGTTCGACCCGGCGCTCATCGGCCAGCCGTGCGCCGGTGGCTTCACCGAGTTCTGCGGCGTCGAGGGCGCCCGGGGCAGCTGCTCCGACGCGGACGGCGCCGGCCCCGCGGTCGTGACGTGCCACCCCTACACCCGCGCCCGCTCCGACTGCGCTCCGGGTGAGGAGCTGGGCTACGTCTACTACCCGCTCGCGGGTGGCGGCATCGACCGCACCTACAGCTACTGCTACCCCACCGGCCTCTGATTCACCCCGGCGCCTCGCCCGTTCCCCCTCCGGGCGAGGTGCCACCCTCGAAGCGCCTCGCGCGTACCGCGGGGACGCGGGCCGCGTCGCACGGTACGCACGCCCCGCGCCCAGGCCACCCCGCACGTCCTCCCCGTCGCACGGTGCTCGCACGCGATGTCGGGTTGAGCATGACGACGCCGGGCGACTTCCTGCTTCTCCCAGGAAGAAGGATGCGGTGGTTCCAGGCACACCGGCTGCACTGGTGCCCCCGTACGGCTGCCCCCCTCGTCCAGCCCGAACGCGAGCCCCGATGTTGATTCAATGCCGCAGGTGTCACCGCAAGGTCTTCGTCTTCCAGTTCGAGAGCAAGACGCTCTGCAAGAGCTGTCAGACGCACGTCTCCAAGCCCCACCCCCTCCGCAAGAAGCCCACGTACGCGGAGCTGAAGAAGTCGCCCCACGACGCGCGCATCCGGAAGACCTTCAAGTCGATGAAGCAGTCCCGCATCGACCAGGTCCGGCTTCGTCGGACGGCGTCGGGCAGCTCACTGAGCGCCCTGCTGGACCCGGTGCGCGAGTCCTCGCCGCCCCCGTCGCGGATGATGACCTTGGATGACACGGCGAGCATCCCCGCGCCCAGCGTGATGACGCTGCAGTGCATGACGCTGTTCATCCCCTTCGACGCGGGCAAGAAGTTCTACAAGGACAACTCGAAGCAGGGCACCTTCCAGGGGAACCTCGTCCCCACGGGCGGCTTCAACTTCGCGCCGCTGCAGAACGTGGGCGGCTTCCAGCCGCTCGCCGCGTTCAACACCAAGCCGTACCCGCACCACACGCCCTTCGAGAAGAAGTCGGGGTTCCTGGAGGAGGAGGACGTGCTCGCCCACTACGACGCCATCGTCCTCAAGCACATCCAGGAGGCCACCCACGTGCTGGAGTGGAAGCGGCTCCACGCCAGGCGGCCCTACGATTTGCACCAGCAGCTCACGAAGCTGGTGCCCGAGGTCATCTTCCTGTCGGAGGAGCTCAAGGGCGCGCCCTTCCCGGACGAGCTGCGCCCGTGCCCGGAGCTGACCTACCGGCGGATTGGCAGCATCCGCACGCTGATGGACCCGAACGTGGACCCCAAGAACGAAATCTCCGCGTACGTCCTGCGCGACGAGATGTTCTCCTCACAAGTCCTGTACGAGGCCCGAGGCCTCATCCGCCAGGGCGTCAACCACCCCGAGAAGTGGCTCTGCGTGCAGAAGATCGTCCCCGAGTACCGCGTGTACTTCGAGGTCGCGGGCGTGCACCTGGACGCGGGCTACACCGGCCACACGAAGGAGGAGAAGAAGCACAAGGCGCTGGAGGAGGTGGCCGGGTTCGCCCACGACAACGACATCGACGTGCTGCTGGGCGACCTGAACATGGACTCGTTCGAGCTGGGCGGAGGCTTCTTCCCGAACAAGTTCTCCTTCCAGAAGGGCTCCGACGACAACATCCACGCCACGTATACCGTCTCCCATTCCAACACCAACGCGAAGAACAACTACATGGGAGGCATCATCGTCAACCAGGCGCAGGTGGACACCGAGTCCATCAACCTCCTGGGGGAGGACACCCGCTCCTTGTCGCGGACACTGAACGACAACTTCTACTCGGACCACCCCGCCATCATGGCGAACTACGTGAAGTCCTTCCGCTGAAGCGACAGGAGCGCCCCCATGCTTCGCCTCACTCCCGCCGTGCTGCTGCTCACCGGCCTGTCGGCGTGCGCCACCCCGCACGCCGACGCGGAGGCCACCGCGAAGGAGTCCTGCCCCACCGCGAAGCTCGCCTTCACCCGCGAGGACGGCTGTCGCAACGACGGCGCGGTGGAGCTGTGTCTTCCCGCGGGTGACGCCGAGCTCCTCGCCCGCGTCCAGGCGCTGGCCCCCGGCGCGCGCGCCCTGTCCTCGCGAGGCCGCGCCGCGTGCGACACGGCCTCGGAGGTCCTGGTGGTGCTGCCTTTGGAGGAGCAGGACTGCGAGGCCCGGCACGGCGCGCTCAGGCCCGCCGCGTGGGAGAGGCTGTGCCGCGTCGCCGCGCTGCCCCAGGTGCGCGCGCTCGTGCCCACCTGGTACGAGTGACGCGGCGCCGTCGACCGCGCGCGGGGTTGCGCAGCCTCGCTGACGCGGTCGACACGGAGCGTCAGGTCGACTTGGATGCATGAAGACAGCAGTTTTCGCCCAGCGGTGCAGCGCGCCAGGGGTCTGTGACACCCCATGTCTTCGCGGGTTTCTGAGACCCCAGGGCGGATGACTGATTCATAGACACCACTGTCCGAAAACCGGGCGGCCCTCTGTGAAATCAAAAAGCGCTGCCAAGACGGTGCTTTAACCTCATCCGTGTCACGCCTCTTTACACCCGGGCGCCCGCAACCTGGAGCGCGGACACTCCAGGTTAATCACGGATTGAGAGCTTCTCCTCTCTTGTCGGCCGAGTGGCCCGCGAGTTGCTCAGGGACCGACCGCGTCGTCCGCGGCTGATGGGAAGGTCAGGCGGCGGCGCGTCCCCCCGAATCATCAGAGGAAAAGCATCATGTTCAAGAGAGCGGCAGTCCTCGTGGTGAGCTGTGGCGTGCTCGCGGCTTGTGGTACCGAGACCAGCGACGCGCAGATCGAGAATGAGGAGATCAAGGCCAACCTGGTCGAGGCCGGCTTCCCGGCGGACGACATCATGGAGGTCGATGGCGCGGTGTACGTCGGCCGCGACGCCCACGTGACGCTCGAGGCCTCGCGTGAGATGCTCCTGCCCGTGCAGAGCCCGGAGCAGTATCGTACGACCAACCTGGTCGCCAGCAACATCACGAAGATCTGCATCAACCCCACCACCGCCTTCAACAGCTACTCCCGGCTGAAGGCGGGCCTGACGGCCGCCGTCGCGAACTACAACGCGCTCGGCCTGAGCTTCACGATGGCCGTGGGCCCGACGACGGGCTGCAGCGCGAACATCACCGCGACGACGATGTCGGGCGCGGGTGGCTCGGCGGGCTTCCCCACCGGCGGCCGCCCGTACGGCACCATCAACATCGGCACGGGCCTGCAGAGCTACAGCGCGGGCGTCAACGAGCACGTCATCACGCACGAGCTCGGCCACGCGGTCGGCTTCCGTCACTCCGACTACTACAACCGCGCCATCAGCTGCGGCTCCGGTGGTAACGAGGGCACGGCGGGCGTCGGCGCCATCCTCATCCCCGGCACGTCCGGCACGGCCACGGTGGGCGGCTCCATCATGAACTCCTGCTTCCGCTCGACGGAGACGGGTAACTTCACGAGCAGCGACCGCACGGCGCTGACCACGCTGTACTAAGCACATGACGCGACCCCTCGGTTCCATCCTGAAACCCTGGGGTTCGCGCCTCGCGGGCACCGTGTTCCTGGGCCTCTCGGCCTGTGGGAGCCCGGTGCCCGCACCCTATGAATTGAAGGTCTGCGAGGAGCCGCCGCCGGTTGCGGGCGTCACCGCCTTCACGCAGTGTGGTCCGTCGCTCGACTTCACGCCCATCAATCGCTACCAGGGCCCGCTCCCGAGCATCCAGGAGCGCGAGGACGCCGTCGTCCTCATCAACGGCAGCTGCACCGGCACGCTGATTGCCGCGAGCGCGGGGCCGGTGGTGCTCACCGCGGGCCACTGTGTCGGGCTCGGGGACCGCTCCTTCGTGGTGTTCAACTTCGAGACCGATCCCGACGGCGACCCCTTGATGACGGAGGGCACGGTCATCGAGCAATCGGCCGCGCCGGACTACGCCCTCATCCTGCTCGACACGCTCCCCACCGCCGCGCCCGTCCCGCTGACGACGCTGGCCACCGAGCGGCTGGCCGTCATCCAGCATCCGCGCGGCTCCCCCAAGGTCATCGCCGAGGGGCGCTTCGCCGACTCGTGCAACCAGCTCGTCTACTACACGGACCTGGACACCCTGGTGGGCAGCTCCGGGGCCGCGGTGCTCAACGAGCAGGGTTACGTGCTGGGCATCCACACCGACGGCGACTGTGAAGCGTCGGGGCGCGGCGCCAACCGGGGCTGGACGGCGAGCTCCATCGTCGAGGCCTCCGAGTACCTCCAGGCCAGCGACATCGCCGAGCGCTGAAGCCCTTCACGACACCGAAGGCAAACAACCATCGTGACGCTGTAATTACCGCATTGCAGAAGTAATCGCGCGCGTCCGGAGTCACCAATCCGTGACATTGGCTTGTCATTGAGCCCGCATGCGAGTCTCACGGGTGCAATCCCAGTCCAGTCACCCGAGAGCACTCCATGCGAATCCCCCCTCGACTCCGCGACCTCCTCGTCGTCATGTCCTTGTCGGTGCTGGCCGGGTGCGGTCCGGCACCGGCGCCGCAGACGGATGCCCCCGCGTCCGAAGTCCAATCCCTGGCACCCGCCAACTTCCTCTACCGTCAGGGCAAGCAGCTCTACCTCAACGGCGCGCCCTATCAGATGGTGGGGGTGAACTCGTTCCCGCTGACGGGGTGTGGCGCGGCGCCCACCGACGCCCAGCTGGACACCTTCTTCGCCACGCTGCGCCCCAACAGCCTCACCCGGACATGGGCCTTCAGGCCCTTCGGGCTGGCGCGCATCGAGAAGGTGGTGCTCGCCGCCGAGAAGTACAACCAGAAGCTCATCCTCACGCTCGCCGACGGGCGCAGCTACTGCGGCGAGTGGGACGGCTACAACGGCTCCGACGGCAGCGGCAAGCAGCCCTCCTGGTACTCCACCGGCTACCAGGCGAACTACCTCCCCTGGGTCCGGCAGCTCGTCACGCGCTTCAAGGACTCCGCGTCCATCGGCATGTGGGAGCTCATCAACGAGCCGGGCGACGCGGACACCGCCACCATCAAGGCCTTCTTCAACGTCGCCAGCACCACCATCAAGAACATCGACCCCAACCACCTGGTCAGCTCGGGCTCCTGGGCGCCCTGGGCCTACGGCGGCGAGGCGGGCTTCCAGTCGCTGCATGACCTGCCCAACATCGACGTGGGCAGCCTCCACGAGTACGACTACGACTACAACAACGGCAACACCATCGTCTCGCCGCACTTCGCGCCCTCCGTGCGGGCGATGAACGCGCTGAACAAGCCGCTCATCATCGGCGAGACGGGCATCAACGCCGCGGACAGCAACTGCCGCACCAATCGCAACACGCGCCGCGACGCCATGCGGGCGAAGTTCCAGCAGTACCTGGCCGGCGGCGCGTCGGTCGTCCTCATCTGGAACGCCCAGTCCAACAACTCCACGGCATGCGAGCACACCTTCGGCCCCAATGACCCCCTGGTGCCGATGATCAAGGACTTCCCCCTGCCGGAGGTCCCCACCGAGCCGCCCCCGGGCGGCACCGTGCAGCTCAATGACGCCACCACGGGGAGCGGGCTCGGTCAGTTCGAGTACCTGGGCACGTGGGAGGCCGGCACCGGCACCGGCAAGTTCCAGCAGGACGACCACTTCTCCAACACCACCAACGCCTCGTTCGTCGTGCGCTTCAGCGGCACCCAGGCGAAGCTGTACGGCTCGGCCGCGTCCCACCACGGCATCGCCACCGTCTCCGTCGACAGCGGCGCGCCCGTGGACGTGGACTTCTACGCCGCCACCCGCCAGGACCAGAAGCTCCTGTGGACCAGCGCCGTGCTGAGCGCGGGCAACCACACCCTCACCGTCACCGTGTCCGGACGGAAGAACACGGCCTCCTCCGGCTTCGTCATCAACGCGGACCGCGTGGACGTGACGACGGCGCAGGGCGACACCACGCCGCCCACCGTGAGCATCACCCAGCCGTCCGCGGGGACGCTGCCGGTGGGCAACGTGACGGTGGACGTGGCGGCGAGCGACGCGGGCGGCGTGGCCCGGGTGGAGCTGTGGGTGGACGGCGTGAAGCTGGCCGAGGACCCGTCCTCGCCCTACGCCTTCACCTGGAGCGCCACGGCGGGAGCGCACTCGCTGGTGGCCCGGGCGGTGGACACCGCCGGCAACGTGGGCACCAGCGCGAGCGTCGCCGTCACCGTGGTGGGCCAGCAGCTCGTCGAGGTGCAGGTGAACGACGCGGTGGAGGGCACGGGCCTGGAGCAGTTCCAGTACACGGGCACGTGGCAGGCGGGCACCGGCACCGGCAAGTACCTGGAGGATGACCACTACGCGTCGGCCACGGGGGCCTCGTACACGGTGCGCTTCAACGGCACCCAGGCCAAGCTGTACGGCTCGGCCGCGTCCCACCACGGCATCGCCACCGTCTCCCTCGACAATGGCACGCCCGTGGACGTGGACTTCTACGCCGCCTCCCGCCAGGAGCAGAAGCTCCTGTGGACCGGCCCCGTGCTGACCGCGGGCAACCACACCCTCACCGTCACCGTGTCCGGCCGGAAGAACACGGCCTCCTCCGGCTTCGTCATCAACGCGGACCGCGTCGCGTTGACCGTGCTGCGCTGACCAAAGGCCTGTCGCTCCCGGGAGCAGGGTCGAGGGCTCCTGGGAGCTTGGGGACCGTGATTGCCCGCATCCCGGGCTTACCGGGCGACATCCCGAGCAGGCCGGCGTGCGGCGGACGGGCGAACTTTGCTAAGGGGGTGGGCATGTCTACCGCCCTCCAAAACCGCCCCGCCAGCCACCTGGCTCCCGGCCGCTTCGGCCAGTCGTCCTACATGATTCGCCGGCAGTTCTTCAAACTGTTCGGCGGCGCGTTCCACATCTACGACGCCGCGGGCAACCTCGCGTTCTATTCCAAGATGAAGGCCTTCAAGCTGAAGGAGGACCTGCGCATCTACGGCGACGAGGAGATGCGCGAGGAGCTGCTCAGCATCAAGGCGCGCGGCATCCTCGACTTCGGGATGACGTACGACGTGACGGACGCGTCCACGGGCCAGCGCGTGGGCGCGCTGCGCCGCAAGGGCCTGCGCTCCATCCTCCGCGACGAGTGGCTGGTGCTGGACACGAACGACCAGGAGATCGGCAAGATTGAAGAGGACAGCATGATGCTGGCGCTGGTGCGCCGCTTCCTCACCAACCTGCTCCCCCAGACCTTCACGGGCACGGTGGGCGGCACGCAGGTGCTCGCCTTCAAGCAGCGCTTCAATCCCTTCATCCAGAAGATCGACCTGGACTTCGGCATGGACCTCCAGGGCCGCCTGGACCGCCGGCTCGGCATCGCGGCGGCGGTGCTCATGTGCGCCATCGAGGGCCGCCAGCAGTAGCCCCAGCCCCGAGGGGTCCGGGAGCGCTCACCGGGCCCCTCGTTCGCGCGGCGCGGGCACGGGCAGTCGAGCCACCCACGGCAACGACGCCTTATCGCCATCATGATTCAGCTGTAACCCTGGAACGGGTATTCCCGGGACACATGGCGGCCCCGGGAGGCCTCCCGCCGGTTTGGGGCGGTGAGGCGCCGCGCCGGCTGTTATCGACGGGCCCCGAGCGCCCACCCCACCCCGACAGGGAAGCAGCCGTCCGCCGTATCGCTCGGAGGCGCGGCCTTCCCGCTCGAGTGAACGCGATGACAGCACCCGCCACGACGTCCACCGCCCTGCCCTCCGTCGAGCCCTCGGTGACGAGCGCCGCGGTGACGAAGGGCCGGAGAATCATCGGCATCGACGCCTTGCGGGGACTGGTGATGGCGCTGATGCTGGTGGACCACGTGCGCGAGAGCTTCTATCTCCACGCGCAGGTCAGCGACCCGGTGGTGCTGGCGACCACGCCGACCGGGCTGTTCTTCACCCGGCTGGCCGCGCACCTGTGCGCGCCCGTCTTCGTCATCCTCACGGGCGTGGCGGCCTGGCTCTACGGTCAGCGGCACGGAGGTCGTCGCGCCGCGTCCGGCTTCTTGTTCAAGCGGGGCCTGTTCCTGCTCGTGCTGGAGTTCACCGTCATCAGCTTCGCGTGGACCTTCCAGTTGCTCCCGCCGACGTTCTACTTCCAGGTCATCGGAGCGATTGGCCTGTCGATGGTGGCGCTGTCCGCCCTGCTCCACCTGCCCCGGCCCGCGCTGCTGGGCTTCGCGCTGCTCGTGATTTTCGGCCACAACCTGCTGGACCCCATCCACTTCGAGGTGGGCGAGCCGGGGCGCGCCTTGTGGGCGCTGCTGCACGACCGGGGCTTCATCGACCTGCCTTGGGGCGCGCGGCTCAGGACGTCCTATCCCGTGCTGCCGTGGATGGGCGTCATCGCGCTGGGCTACGCGGTGGGGCCGTGGTTCTCGTCCCAGGTCCAGGCGACGACGCGGCGTCGGTGGCTGCTCCTGGCGTCCGCGGGCGCGCTCGCCCTCTTCATCGTGCTGCGGTGGGTGAATGTCTACGGCGAGCCGCCGCCGTGGTCCGTCGGCGCGACGCCGGTGGAGACGGTGATGTCGTTCCTCAACCTGACCAAGTACCCACCGTCGCTCGACTTCCTGCTGCTGACCCTGGGCGTGGGCGCGGCGTTGCTGGCGCTGCTGGACCTGGCACCGGAGGGGGTGAGCACGACGCTGGCGGTGTTCGGCGCGGCGCCGCTGTTCTTCTACGTCGTCCACCTCTACCTGCTCAACGCGCTGAACCGGCTCGCGCTCGGAGCCTTCGGTCCCAACCAGGGGACGCTGTTCAGCCTCCCGAACGTCGGCTCGCTCTGGTTGCTGGCGCTGGTGACCACCGTGCCCATGTGGTTCGCCTGCCGTGCCTTCGCACGAGTCAAGGCGCGCTCACGCAGTCCCTGGATGAGCTACCTCTGAGGCCTGGGGCACGGCCCCTCCAGGCTGGACCTGGAGGGACGCGGGTGCACGCCCAGGCTACTTCTTGATGAACGCGGCGAAGCGCTTGTCGAGCGTGGGCGCCGCCTTGTCGACGGCGTCCCAGGTGTCGTCGGTCAGCTTCGGCGCGTCGTGGCCACTCTCCGTGGAGCGCTTGCCGAAGACCTTGATGAGGTCCTTCTTGATCCACAGGTCGTTCATGTTGTGGAACCAGCGCCACAGCAGCGTCTGGAGGGCCTCCTCGTCCCGGAGGTGGCTGGTCCACAGGCCACGAGGCATCGCCTGCTTGACCAGCTCCGAGCCCTGGGCCTCCCGCCGGGCAATCTTCGCCAGCAGCCCCTGGTGCGCGGGGAACCGCGAAGTGTCCAGCAGCCCCCGCGTCACCGCGTAGCCGACGAAGAGCCCCGTGGTGACATCCGGATACCGCGCGAGGTCACCCGAGCCCTTCGCCGTCAGGGTGACGGTGACCAGCTCATCGAACTCGAGCTCCAGCTCCAGGAGCCCCTCGGTGTCGAGGGAGTAGAGCCAGTAGGCGACGGTGAGCTCGTCCTCGTTCGCGAAGGCAGCCTTGCGGCCGGTGGGCGGCCCCAGCACCTTCGTGACCTCGGCCTCCGACTTCGGCTTCCACGGCACGCCCAGCACGTCCTCACCCACGGCCGCCCGCACCCACGCGGTGGAGACATAGGGGATGAACGTCTTGGCCGTCTTCGGAATCGGCGGGAAGGCGTCGTGGAGGATTTCGTGCGACAGGACCAGCTCGACGCCCTTCTTGGGCGCGGAGATGTTGACCGAGTCGTTGTTCTCGCTCGTGGAGGCCGGCAGCTTCTTGCCCAGCACCTCCGTCACGTAGGCGATGACCTCCGGCGCATCCGCGCGACGCCCGAGCACCGACGCCACCTGCCGCGTCTTGGGGCTCAACTTCGCCATGATGTCGGTGGGCGTGAACGCGGGCGCGGCGGCCGACGGTCGCGGGGCCGCGGGCTTCGCGTCACCGTCGAGCCAGGCGGAGAAGTCGAAGTCCTCCGTCTTGGGCGCCTTGATCTTGTTCTTCTTCAACCAGGCGGCCAGCGCCTCGCGCCCGTCCCCGGCCTCCTCGTCGTCGAGGTCGTGGACCTCCGTCTCGCCCTTCGACCATAGGGCGAGGAACTCCTCCAGGCTGTTGGCGACGGTCTGCGTCTCGCCCTCGGAGCCGAGCAGCGCCACGGCGGGCGGCGCCTTCCCACCGGGCTTCACCAACAGCAGCAGCGAGCCATCCGCGAGGCTCAGGAAGGAGAAGGCGGCGGCGCGAAGACGGTCCGCCTTCTCCGGACTCCACTCCTTCGGAACGGCCTCGGCCACCAGCCCATCGAACCAACCCAGGGTTCCATGGTCTTGCTTGCCGACCCACTCGCCCACCTTCTGGAGCAGCGGGGGCAGCTCATGACCTTCAGGCACGTCGGACAGGTTCACGGTGTACTTCGGCATGGGCGGTCGGTTCAGCCTCCTGCCTGGAAGCATAGAGCACGTCCCGTTCCGTCGGACCGAGCATTCGCGTGGCCAGCTCGCGCACGGAGGGCCCGCTCACCACCTCCACGGTGGACAGCTTCCTCCCCTGCTCGCGCTCGACGGCCGTCACGATTTCCAAGGCCATGATGGAATCCATGCCCAGCTCCCGCAGCGGCTGGGTGGTGCTCAGGGCGCCTTCCTGTGTGCGCATGACCCGCGCCACGATTCGCGCCAGGGACTGGGTGATGGCGTCGAGGCCCTGGGGCCTCGATGCACCGGCCTGCGTGGGGCCCGGGGAATCGGCCTGTGTCCCCAGGAGTCTGGAGAGGCGGCGCGCGCCGCTCCACGGCACGAGCGCGTCGCCCCAGCGGCCCCAGTCCACGTCGGCGATGGCGCGTTGCACGGGCTGCGCGTCGAGGACCTGACCGAGGCCCTGGAGCGCGGCGCGGGTGGACAGGCCGCGCAGGCCCAGATGCTCGAGGTGCTGCGCCACGCTGGCGTTTCGCGCGACGAGCCCGGCCTCTCCCAGCGCGCCCCACTGGAGGGTGGTCGCCACCCAGCCCTGCTTGCGCCGGTACACCGCCAGTTGGTCGAGGAAGGCGTTCGCGGCGACGTAGCTCCCCTGTCCCGCGTTGCCGATGAGCGACGAGATGGACGAGAAGAGCACCAGGTGGTCGAGCGACAGGTCACGTGTCAGCAGATGGAGGTTCCACGCCCCCTGCGCCTTGGCGGCCATGACGCGCTCCAGGGAGGCACGGTCCAGTCGCGCCAGGGGCTTGTCGTCCAGGGTGACGGCGCAATGGAAGACGCCTCGGAGCGGAGGAAGCTCGGCGCGCATCCGGGTGAACGCCCGCTCCAGGTCCGCATACCGGGCCACGTCGGCGGAGAGGGCGAGGACGCTGACGCCGCGAGCGCGAAGAGCCTCGAGCGCATCACGTGCCTCCTCGGAGCCGGCGCCACGGCGGCTCACCAGCACCAGGTGTCGAGCCCCTTGCTCCACGAGCCACCGCGCCACCTCCAGACCGAAGCCACCGAGTCCTCCCGTCACCAGGTAGCTGGCCTCCGGGGACAGCCGCGTGCGTCGCTCGGACGGACGGACTCTCACCGCGGCGTCCTTCATGCAGATGCACACCTTGCCGATGTGCTGACCTCGCGCCAGGGTCCGGAACGCGTCCTCCGTCTGGCTCGCGGGCCAGGAGCGGGAGGGCAAGGGGCGGAAGCCGCCGTCCTCGAAGCGGGCCATCACCTCCTGGTACAGCTCGCGCACCTCGTCGGGGCGGCTTCGCAGGAGCCGGTCGAAGTCCACGGCCGCGTACGTGAGGTTCTCGTTGAACGGGCGCAGCCGCAGCAGCTCATCCTGCTCGAAGCTGGCCTTGCCCAATTCGATGAACCGGCCGAAGGGCGCGAGGCACTCCACGCTGCGAGACACGACCTCCCCCGGCGAGAAGCTCAGCACCACGTCGACACCGCGCCCGTCCGTCCAGGCCCGGACGTCCTCCGCGAAGCGGGTGTCGCGGGAGTGGCTCACCTGGGTGAGTCCTTGCTCCCGGAGGTACTGGCGCTTCTCCTCGCTCCCCGCCGTCGCGATGATGTCCGCGCCGCACCAGCGGGCCACCTCGATGGCCGCGAGCCCCACGCCTCCCGTCGCGCCGTGGATGAGGATGCGCTCGCCCCGACGCAGCCGGGCCACTCGCATGAGCGCGTGGTAGACGGTCAGGAAGACGATGAGGTTTGCGCCCTGCTCGAAGGACAGGTGCGCGGGGAGCTTCACCACGTTCCCCGCGGGCAGCACCACGTGGGACGCGATGAAGCCCGGAGCCACGCCGTAGACCCGGTCACCCACCGCGAAGCCCGTCACACCCTCGCCCACCGCGCTGATGCGCCCAGCGCCCTCCATGCCGATGGCTTCGCCGATATAGGTGTCCTGCGTCACGCGCGAGGACAGCAGGCCCAGGGCCTTCATCACGTCCTTGAAGCCCAGCGCCGTGGACTCCACCTCGAGCTCGACCTCGCCGGGGCCGGGGACTCGCCGCGCCTTCGCCACGAAGCCCAGGGTGTCGAGCTGCCCCTCCTTGCCGAGGACCAGCTCGTACCCCATGCCCTCCGGGACAGGCTCCAGCGGCGGTGTTTCCGTGAGCGACGCAGAGGATGTGAGGGTGTCGCGCACGAGCCGCACCGCGTGGAACAGGCCCTCGCGCTCCGCGACCTCCTGCTCCACGCCGAGCCCGCTCAGGCGCAGCAGCAATGCCTCGAGGCTCGACGGTTCGGCGTCCAGGTCCACCACGGTGAGTCGGAGGTCTGGCCGCTCCGTCATCGCGGTCCGCGCGAGCCCCAGCAGCGGCGCGAGGGAGATTGAAGGCAGCTCGCGATGCGTCACAAGCTCACTCGTAAGGCCCCCCGGCGTACCGACGTCATCACGTGCGGGCGCGGGCGCCACTTCAGGCCGGAGCACCTCACGCGCGGAGTCCGCGAGGACGCGCCCATCGGAGGTGTTTTCGGGCCAGCCCGTGGGGGCTCGAACAGAGGCATGAGCGGTGGCTGGTAGAGGCTCCGCGGACCCGGCATGAACCCCACCCGCCGCATGAGCGGCGCGGGACAGACGCTCGGCAGACGCGGTCCGCGGGGTGAGGATATCGGCTCGGCCAGCGTGACTCCGTCCCGATGTACGGGCGGCGCCAGGCAGCGGCCCGTCAGACCCGGCGCGCGGGGTGAGGAGATGTCCGTTGGAAAGGTGCTCGGGTCGGCCAGTGCGACTCCAGCCCGCAGCAGGGGTGACCTCAGGCGTCGACTCGACGGACTCAGCGCGAGTGGTGACCACGTAGTAGCGGTCGATGCGCCCTGGACGCAGGGATTGAATGCACCGGAGCAGCGCATCGGCCGCGTCCACGCCTCGCGCGACAGGCTCCTCGCGCTCGGGAGCGGCCTCGAGCCAGCGCAGGTCCACGAGCCGGACCTTCGCGTTCTCGGGCAGGCCCGCCAGCGTCGCCTCCAGCGCGGTGGCGTCGGCGACAGGGTGCCACTTCGTCGTGCTCGACGGGGGCACCGAGTCGCCCATCACCACCCACGTCACCTCCTCGCGCTCCGCCGGCTCCGAGGGCTCGAACCGCTCCCAGCGTCGCGAGTACACGGAGCGCTCCAGCAGCGCCGCGTCATCCGAGCGGCTCCTCGGCAGCAAGCGGCAGGTGAAGCCCGTGACCTCGGCCACGACGACGCCGTCCTCGCTCAGCAACGTGATGTCCCCACGCAACGTCCCCTCCCCCACCGAGCGGAGCCGTCCATGTGACAGGAGCGTTCGTCCCGGAGGCGCCAGCACCTCGAGGCAGTCGATTCCCGTGGGCACGATGTCGTGGTCCGCGTCCTCCATCGCCGCGGCGATGAGGCTGTGGAACGCACCGTCGAGGAGCACGGGATGCAGGTGATATCCCCGCGCGTCCACCCCAGCCGGCAGGTCGAGCCGCGCGAACACCTCCCCCGGAGCCCGCTGCAGCGCGCTCACCACCCGGAACGAGGGGCCATACCGCAGACCTCCACGCGCGAGTGACGCATAGAGCGCCTCTGGCGTCGTCGACTCCGGCAGCCGCGCACGATGCGCCGCCACGTCCACGACGCGCGCCCCCCGTCCCGACGACACCAGCCTCCCGCGTGCGCAGACCACGGGCTGCTGTCCCTCCTCCTGGCGTTGAACGACGAAGCGGGACGTCTCCGCGGAGAACCCCAGCCGCAGGCGCGGGCTCGTCTCGGGACTGAGCACCACCGCGGTGCTCAACTCCAGCTCCTCGATGCGGCAACGCGCATCGCCCGTGAGCGCATGCCGAGCCGCCAGCGCCAGCTCCACATGACCCGCGCCTGGGAAGAGCAGGCTCCCCGCCGCGTGATGGTCCGCGAGATAGGGCACCGAGGCGAGGCTCAGCTCCGCCGTCCACGCAGGCGACAGTCCCGGCTCGGAGTCCACCAGCAGCGGGTGTCCGCCGAAGGCACGGCGTCGACTCGCGGAGCGCACGCTCTCCTCCCAGTAGACCTTGCGCTGCCACGGCATCCGAGGCGCACCGACGTACGCCCCGGGGCCGAAGTAGCCACGCCAGGCCACGTCCACCCCCAGGACATGGAGCCTCCCGAGCGCCGACGACATCGTCTCCTGTTCGGGCGCCTCACGCACGAGCGACGCGAGCACCTCGCCCTTCACGCCCGCCGTGCTCAACACGTCCCGGATGGACGAGGCCAACACCGGGTGCGGCCCCACTTCGATGAACATCCCATGCCCATCGTCCACGGCGGCACGCAGCGCGTCCGCGAAGCGCACCGAGCCTCGGACGTTGTTCCACCAATACGTCGCGTCGTGGCGCTCGGCCTCCGCCATGCGCCGCCCGGACACCGTCGAGTAGATGGGCAGGCGCGGCGCGTTGGGACGCAGCACGGCCAGCGCGTCCAACAACTCGCCCCGCAGCGGGTCCATCAGGGGGCTGTGATACGGCACCTCCACCTGGAGGAAGCGCTGGAAGCGATGAGCGGAGGCCAGCTCCGCCGCCACGCGCTCCAACGGAGCCCGCGCCCCCGCGAGCGTCACCGAGCGCGCGCTGTTGATGGCGGCGACGGCGATACCCGGCCCATGACGCTGGACCCATTCGAGCGCCTCATCCGGCCCCAGCCCGACGGCCAGCATGGCCCCCTGTCCCGCCACCCGCTGTTGCAGCCGGCTGCGATGGAAGGCGGTCAGCAGCGCATCCCGCGCATCCAATGCACCCGAGGCCCACGCGGCGCCGACCTCGCCGATGCTGTGTCCCACCACTCCGTCGGGCACGACGCCCCACGACGCCCACAGGCGCGTGAGCGCCACCTGCAACACGGCATTGGCCGGCTGCGCCACCTCCGTGCGGGTGATGCGTGAGGACGACGCGTCCCGCTTCAACTCCTCCGCGATGGACCACCCGGCCAGCTCGCGGAAGAGGCCGTCACACTCCTCGACGGCTTCACGGAAGACGCGCTCGGTGGACAGGAGCTGTCGCCCCATCGCCCACCACTGCGGGCCCATGCCCGTGTAGACGAAGAGCACCTTGCGCCGCGCCTCGGCGGGCTCCGCGACGAAGTCCAACCCGGGCACATCGCGCGCACCTCGCGCGATGGCTCGCAGCGACTGGACCAGGGCCTCCCGGTTCGCGCCCCGGAGGGCCAGGCGATGACGCGGATGCGAGCGGTGCACCGCCGCGTCACGGCACAGCTGCTCCGGAGTCCCGCGCCCCTCCTCCAGCCAGGAGGCGTAGCGCTCCGCGAGCGCCGACAGCGCCTCGTTCGACTTCGCCCCCAGGACCAGCAGGTGCGGGCGCCCCTCCGGACGCCTGGGCGGCAACACGGCCGCGCGAGGCGGCGGCTCGGCCAGGACGACGTGCGCGTTGGTGCCTCCGTACCCGAAGGAGTTCACGCCCGCGAAGCGCGGCTCGGAGCCTCGCGGCAACGCCTCGGGGCGCGTGGGGATGTGCAGCCCGAGGCTCTCGAGCGGAATCTTCGGGTTCACCCGTCCCAGGTGCGGATGCGGCGGGACCAGGCCATGCTCCAACACCAGGGCCGCCTTCATCACCCCGGCCACGCCCGCCGCGGCCTCCAGGTGCCCCAGGTTGGTCTTCACCGAACCCAGGCGGCAGCGCTCCGAGTCCGCCCGTCCCGCACCCGCCACGGTGCCGATGGCGCGCGCCTCGATGGGGTCTCCCACCGGCGTGCCCGTGCCATGGGCCTCCACGTACGCGACGCGCGAGGGGTCGACGCCCGCCTTCGCGTAGGCCTCTCGCATCACCGCCACCTGCGCATCCGCGTTGGGCACGGTGATGCCCGGCGTCCGTCCGTCCTGGTTCACCGCCGTGCCCAGGATGAGCGAGTGGATGGGGTTGCCGTCACGCAGCGCCGCCGACAGCGGCTTGATGACGAGCACCGCCGCGCCCTCCGCGCGCACGTAGCCGTCGGCCTGGTCACTGAACGCGTGGCAGCGACCTCGGGGCGACAGGAACTTCCCCTTCGACATCGTGACTTGCGTCTCGGGGAGGAGCAGGACGTTGACACCTCCGACGAGCGCCGCCTCGCTCTCGCCTGCCCACAGGCTCTGGCAGGCCAGGTGCAGCGCGACCAGCGACGACGAGCACGCGGTGTCCAACGACACGCTGGGGCCTCGCAAGTCGTAGAAGTACGACAGCCGGTTGGACAGCATCGTCAGCGTGCTCGCCGTCGCCGAGTGGCTGTCGAGCCGCTCCCGGTTGTCCGGGCTCGCGTGCAGGATGAGGTTGTCCATCATGAAGCCGCCGACGAAGACGCCCGTGCGGCTGCCCGCGAGGGTGCTCGGCGGCAGGCCCGCGTCCTCGAGCGCCTCCCAGGAGACCTCCAACATCAAGCGCTGCTGCGGGTCCAACGTGTTCGCCTCGCGCGGGGTGATGCCAAAGAAGGCGGGCTCGAACTCACGCAGGTCCTGCTGGAGCAGCCCCGCGCGTTGCACATAGGTGCGACCCGGTGCACGGCCCGAGGCGTCGTGGAACTTCTTCGCGTCCCAGCGCCCCTCGGGGATGTCGACGATGCACTCGCGCCCGTCCATCAACACCTTCCAGAACCCGTCCGCGTCCTCGATGCCTCCCGGCAGTCGGCAGCCGATGCCGACGATGGCCAACGGCTCTCGCGCGGGGGCCACGTCCGCGCGACCCGAGGCGACGCGGGTGAGACCTCGCCGCTCCTCCGGGGACACGCTGGGAACGGGGACCTCGTGGCCCGCCACGCTCCGCAGGACCTGCGCGGGTGGGACGGTGCCGTTCGCATCACGGAAGACGGCTCGCACGTGGCCGGTGACCACCGGACGTCCGGGCTCCGAGGGACGTCGGAACTCCTGCTGGAAGTAGAGCCACTGCTCGTCCCAGGAGACCAGTCGCGTGCCCAGCTCATAGGACTCGAACAGGCGCAGCGAGTCGCGGAACTGGAGCGACGTCTCTCCGACGGGGACGACCCACCGGTGTCGCAGCACCTGGGGCAACAGGCCCGCGCGCACGAGCAGGTCCACGCGCCCCAGGTCCATCATCGCCAGGTAGCGACTGTTGTTCATGTGGCCGAAGAGGTCCAGGTCCGAGGGCAGGACGCGCCATCGGGTGACGCTCTCCTCGAGCGGGCCCACGCGGCCTCGCAGGGCACCGTGCAACAGGGTCTGGAACAATCGGAGCGAGGGCTTCATGGGGATTCCTTTCGAAGGAGGTCTCCGAGGACGTTGCGACGCAGGACGATGGAAGCGGCGAGGACCCCGGACATCAGCGACGCGCCGACGCCCACCGAGACGGCGTCCTGGCCCACCAGGAGCAAACCCTGGATGGGGAGCCGCGAGCGGAGCCACGGTTGTCGGAAGCGCTCCGGGCTGTGCTCCAAGCCGTAGATGGAGCCGCGCGGCCGATGGGCGAAGTGCGCCGTGCTGAGCGGCGTGGACAGCTCCTGGTACTCCACCCGCCCCTTCAGCTGCGGGAACTGCTCCAGGGCCACGGAGAGCAGGCGCTCGGAGAGCCGGGCCTTGAGGTCGTCGTACTCGGCCCCTCGACGACGCCAGCGCGTGCCCGCCCACTTCTCGAACCAGTCATAGGGCGCGGGGCACAGGGCGGTGAGCGTGGAGCGCCCCGGGTGGCGTCGGGCCCACGAGGGGTCCCTCGCGGAGGAGGAGCTCAGGTAGACGACGGGCAGCGGCGCCGAGACGTCGCGCCTGGAGGCGCGCAGGTTCGCGTCGTGGTCATACCCGGCATGGACCCAGACGTTGGTCGCCGGCAGCGCCACGTCCTCGGGCGCACCTCTCAACCCCAGGTAGAGGCCGAGGTGACCGATGGACTGGGGGATCCGCTGGAGCGCCCGCGTCACCTCCGGCGGTCTCCAGGGCTCCGGGAGCAGCGAGCCCAACGTCTGCGCCGCGCCCGCGCCGCTGATGACATACCGGGCATGCAGCTCCTCGCCATCGGACAGGCGCACGCCCAGGGCGCGGCCATCCCGCACGAGGATCTCCCTCACCTCGGCGCGGACACGAAGCTGCCCGCCCGCTCGGGTGATGACCGGCGCGATGTGGTCGAGGATGGCGCCCGCGCCCCCCACGGGATAGGTGGCGCCCTCCAGGTAGTTCTCCGCCACCAGCGCGTGCATGGCGAAGCTGCTGTCCCCCGGAGGCAGCGCGTAGTTCCCCCACTGTCCCGTGAGCACGCCCAACAGGCGCGGGTCCGACGTGAGCGAGGACAACACGTCCCGCGTCGTGCGGTTCGAGTGACGACGAAAGGGCCACCCGAGCACCGGATGCGTGAGCGGCGTCATCCACCGGGGCAGCACGTGCTGGATGAAGTAGCGCAGGGAGGCGCGCTTCACGCCGTGCAGCAAGCGCACATACGCGGCGATGGCCTTGCGCTCGGCGGGAAAGGCGCCGCACAGCTCCGCCTCGAACGCCTCCGCGCCGGTGACGTAGTCATGGCGCCTGTCCGCGAAGACG